>NZ_BDBQ01000023.1 GCF_001613065.1 Nocardia miyunensis NBRC 108239 | reverse complement strand
TGGATCCACCACGACCTCAGCGGCATACAGCAGCACGGGAGCCGCCGGATCCAGCGGCAGCGGCACTTCCAACAGCGACAGCACTTCCACCCGCGGAAGCAGCGGATCCAGCAGCAGCGGCAGCAGCGGCAGCAGCGAATCGAGTAGCGGCAGCAACGGATCCAGCAGCGGCAGCAGCGGATCGGATTCGAGTTCCAGCGGATCTTCTTCCTCGGACAGCTCCTCGGGCAGCTCCGGAAGTTCCTCCGGCAGCTCGGACAGTTCGGACAGCTCGTCGGGCAGCTCCGGAAGTTCCTCGGGCAGTTCGGGCTCGTTCTCATCGATCGCGAGCACATTGAGCAACCTGCTGAACAACGCCAAGTCGCAACCGCCGACGAACTCCTCCCCGACCGCCGGTCTCCCCGGCAGCAAGGCCCATGCGGACAAGGGCATGCTGCCGGGTGGACTGGGCGGCGGGCTCGGTGGCCTCGGGGCCGCCGGCCCGTCCGCGGCCACGGCGGGCACCCCCGGCGACCAGGCGTCGAATCTGGCCGCGAGTTCCGATACGACGGCCGCGGGCACGTCGCCGGGCGCCGGGCTGGCGCAGCAGCAGTCACCCGGAATGCCGGTGGGCGGCATGGGCGGCGCCAGAGGGGCTCAACCCAAGGAGAAGGAGCGCAAGCACTCCGATTCGCTCAACTCCACCGATTACCTGGACGAGGCGGTCGGCGAGATGGAACGCGGCGTCCGCCCGGTGGTGGAGTGATGACGCTGACCTGGAATCTCACCGCCGCCGAACTGGTGATCGCCTGGGACAGGCTGTTCGCCGAGCGCCTGCCCTCGCCCCTGTGTGCCCTGCTGCCGGTGCACTACGCCGACGAATACGCGCGCCTGTCCACCCGGACCTGGGTGGATATGCGAGACCGCTACGACGGCTCGCTGCACGACGCGCTCGGCCGCGTCGCGCGCGCGGACGTGCGGGTGGTGGCGCACGGCGTGGACCCGGAGCACCCGGAGGATTCCATGGCGCGCGTGCGCGTGCTCGGTGCGCGACAGGGCCCGACGGCCGTGCTCATCCGGCAGCTGCCCGGCGAATCCATGTGGCACAGTGGCGGATTCACCATCACGATGGGTGAAGCGGAACGCCTCGCCGGTGCGATCGTCGGCGCCATGCCCGCCTGCGATCCGGGCCGACTGCCGGATACGCCCATGGTGGCATCGCCGGATCACAGCGACACCGACCATTGGTACGGGCGATCCCAGGTGCACGACAGCTACCCGGATCTCGAGCGGCGCGCCGGCGCCTTCCTGAATTCCCCCGTCCGCGTGCTCGGTTCCATCGAGATATCCCAGGGCCGTTCGATTTTCGGCCCGCGCGGGATTCGCACCAGACGCATCTACTGGCGCGATCTCGTCGACGACGGCCGGTACGTCATCCCGGACACCCCCGACCCGGTCGCGGTCGGCGCCGATCCGTATCGGCTGCGCGCGCTGATCGCGACCGACATAGCCACCGTGCTGCAAACGCTGGAGGACGAGCGACGTGCCTGAGCCAGCGGATTTCGGTTCCGCGATCCCCGAGACGATCCACGAGTCCGGCGTGTACTCGGGGCCCGTCGACGAGCCCGATGCCGATGCCGCCGGCTCAGTGCGGGATGCCACGCCGATCGTCGGCGATTCGCAGCACGGATACACCGGCTACACGACCGCCGAGGCCGCCCTGCGCAACGGCGAAATCGTAGTTACGACAACCGAATTCGGCCTGCCGCTGAAGTTGCACGTGGACGCCGTCCAGCTTCGCCGCGACCCCGCGGATCTGGCCGAGGACCTGCTGCGACTGTGCCGGCTGGCGGCCGATCGCGCGGGTGCGGCCAGGCGCGTCGAACTAGCGCAGCTGGGACTGAACGATCAGGTCCTTGACCTGCTCGGTCTGCCCACCCGGGACGCGGTGGAACAGACCGAAATCGATGACGAAGACAACCATGACTACGAGCCGCGCAGTTGGCTCGAGCACGACGGGAGTGTGTGGTGACGGCTACTGGAACGGGTACCGATACCTCGGACTGGTCGAGTCTCAAGGACCAAGCCCAAGCCTCCGGCAGCGACCTGCAATTCAACTCCACCGTCGCCAAACAAGCCTACAACGCCGCCTCCACCTTCCTGGGCCACATCGAAGCCATGCTCAACTCCGTCGGCTCCCTCACCACACCCACCAAACCCCTGGTCACCAAAAACTCCGACACCGACACCGAAGCCATCGGCTCAGCCTCGAGCTTCCGCACCCTACTCACCGACAAATGGCAAGACCTCTACAACGACCTCTACGAACACAAACTCATCGTCACCGACATGGGCGAAACCTTCAAAGCCGCCGCCCAAAACTACGACAACGCCGAAAACAACAGCGCCACCAGCTTCGACACCCTCGACCCCGACTCGAACTCCACCCTCACCATCGACAACACCACCGGCAACACCCCCGACTACAACGACACCTACGGCTCCGGATCCTCCGGCACCGCCTACACCCTCGGCAGCGGCAGCACCGGCGGCAACCTCGTCCAAGCCGACAGCTACGCCACCACCATCGCCGGCGAAGCCGAAGACGGCACCTCCTTCTCCCTCGAAGACTTCCTCCACATCGGCCAATCCATCCGCAACAACAACAACTCCCTCTCCGCCACCGCCGAACAATGGGCCTCACTACAAACCACCTGGAACACCTGGGCCACCACCCTCCACGAAAACATGCAACAAGCCCTCAACACCGGCGAATGGACCGGCAACGGCGCCACCGCCGCCACCACCGCCGTCGACAACTACGTCAACGGCGCCGTCTCCGCCCTCGGCCAAACCATGGGCGCCATGAACAAAACCATCACCGAACTCACCAGCCTCCTGGACGACATCCAGAAAAAAATGCCCAGCCAATGGCAATACACCGAAGCCACCGACGGCTCCTGGATGTACGGCACCGCCAGCACCGGCGACGGCACCTACTACACCTACAGCGGCTGCAACAGCGCCAAACACGACGTCAACACACTCCAACAAGTCTGGTCCGAACTCTACCCACCAGGCCTACGCCAAATCGCCGAAATCACCCCCGCCTTCTCCGACCCCGGCACCACCACCACCAGCGGACCCCCCGGAACCAGCACCGGATCAAACAGCACCACCGGATCCAGCACAGGCAACAGCACCGGATCCAGCACAGGCAACAACAACGCCACAGGATCCAGCACCGGAAGCGACAACGCCACCGGCAGCACCAGCGGCTCCAGCACCGGCAGCAGCAGCGGATCCACCAGCAGCGACAGCACCGCATCCAGTACTTACTCCGCAGGATATTCCGCGGGATACAGCGCCGGATACGAAGCAGGCGAAGAAGCAGCAGCCAGCGGCAGCAGCAGCGGAACAACAACCACCACCGGCCGCGGAAGCACCACCAGCGGCAGCACCGGAACCACCTACACCACCAGCGGCGGCGGCAGCACGAGCACCGGAACCACCAGTACCGGAACCACTTACACCACCGGTGGAGCCGGCTCCACCTACACCACCACCAGCGGCAGCACCGGCACAACCACCACCAGCGGATCCAGCCCGTACACCTACACCGTCGAAGGCAGCCCCACCGGATCGAGCTCCACCAGCACCGGTACCGGCACAACCACCACGAGCGAGGGCGCCACCGGCAGTAGCGGCACCGGCACGACCACCACCAGCGGCAGCATGAGCTCCGGATACTCCGCCGGTTATTCCGCGGGCTACACCGCCGGATACGCCGCGGGTGCGGAATCGGCACTCACCGGAAGTTCCAGCGGAAGTTCCGGCAGCGACTCCAGCACCGGCAGCAGCAGTTCCAGCGGAAGCAGCAGCACCAGTACCGGAACCAGCTACAGCACCAGCAGTTCCACCGGAAGCGACTCCTCCGACAGTTCCACCGGCTCCGACGACTCGGATGACTCCGATGACGACAGCTCGTCCGGTTCATCGAGCGAGCTCTCCTCGCTGCTGAAGAACCTGCTCGGCGCGAGCGGAATGTCCGGCGGACTCCACGGGGCCGGCCTGGACGGCGCGTCCGGCATCCACACCCCGGTCGGCGATCTCGCGAGCGGTGCGGGCGGACTCGGCGGCGGTGGCGGCGGACTCGGTGGCGGACTCGGTCCCGCCGGGGCCACGGGCCCGCTGTCACAGGACAGCGCCGCCATGGCCAACCAGTTCCCGAGTGCCTCGGGCGGCTCGACCACCGAACAAGCGGTACAGCCGACGGCGGGCGCGATCTCGGGAGCGGGCTCGTGGCAGGAGTCGCCGATGATGCCGATGGGAGGTATGGGCGGCGGTATGAACAACGCGCAAGGGCAGCAGAAGGAACGCAAACGTTCTTCCTCGCTCGACTCCAAACAAAATCTCGAGGAAGCACTCGGGGAGGATCCGCTGAGTGTGCGTCCGATCATCGATCAGTAACCGGCGGGAAAATGATTTGCGAAAGGATCACCTACGACTTGCTGAATCCATTGTGCTCGTTAACATTAAAAGGGCGACATAGGCACGAATCGGCGGAACATCGCCAGGAGAGTGAGCCACGATGAGCGTTGTCAAGGTGGACCCCAACACATTTCGACAGTACGGCGACATCGCGGCTGGAATAGCCTCCACGGTCACCGCCGCGGGCACCGTCGACGAGGCGGCCAGTGTGACCTCTGCGGCAACGACATTCGGGCTCATCGGCCAGGAGTTCCTGACCAGCTTCGCCTACGCGCAGGCCAATCACTTCAGCGCGGTGAGCCAGCTGGCGAACGTCTTCAAGAACACCGCGACGGTCTCGCACAACGCCGCCAACTCCTACAGCAAGTCCGAGCAGAACAGTGCGTCCGGGTTCACCGGCGACGGATCTTCCTCGCAATGACCAGCTCTGCCGAAACACTCAGCGCGCCACTACATCCCACGGTCCTGGATGCCCTGAAGAATTCCCCCGCGGCGTCGTTGGCGAATCAGCCGGCCGCCCAGGTGCTGAACAGCATCGGCCTGCCCGAGGTACCGGCGGGACAGTCGATCACGTCGGTGCCGGGGCTGCCGTCGCTGCCGACCCTGGATATGAACAGCCTGCTCAAACCGGTCACGGATCTGTTCGGCGGCTTCGGCACCGGCACCCTGGGCTCGCACGGGTCGGTCAACCCACAGTCGTTGCTGCAGAACGTGGTTCAGGCATTGAGCTCGGCCATCGGGTTGGTCAGCGCGGGACTGGAACTGCTGGACTCCAACGACAGCAGCGGCACCGACTCGGCGACCTCGTCCGGCGAATCCGCGCAGAGCAGTTCGTCGGACGTCTCCAACCAGGCCACCCAGATGCACAGCACACTGGGCTCCGCGGCGACGACGGTGGCGACCGGATCGGCCCAGATGACAGCGGTGGCAACGCGATTGGCCACCACCGAGACGGCCCTGTCGCCGCTGGCGGCTACTCCGGGCGGCCAGACCGCACTGGTGGCCGTCGCGGTGCAGGCGGCCGCCGAGGCGCTCGAGATCACCGCCAGCACGAAGGCGCAGCTGGCCGAGCATTCGGCCAAGATGACGAAAGACGGCAGCCCGGTATCGGTCCGGGGCGGAACCGCCACCAGGTCCAGTACCAGCGGTGGCAGCGACAGCAGCAGTACCGGTGGCAGCAGCACGAGCAGTAGCAGCTCGAGCAGCAGTAGCAGTAGCGATAGCTCGAGCAGCAGCAGCTCGAGCAGCAGCGACAGCAGTAGCAGCAGCAGCAGCGAACTCGAAGAACTGCTCTCGGTCGCCTCGCAGATCGTGCAGCCGCTCGCATCCGCGGCACAGCAAGCCATCCAGAAAGCCACGGCCACACCCACATCGGCCGCCACCGCGCCCGCGCTCGGATCCTCGAAGTTCGATTCGCTGGGCGGCACGGCAGCCACCGGCGGCACCGCGGATTCCGCTGCCGCCGGCGGCGCAGCGAGCGAGCCCGCCGCCCTCGGCGCCTGGCAGGACAACAAGCTCGACGGCGTCACCGAGACAGCGGCGGCGGAACCCGTCGCCCAGACCGTTCCCGCCGCGGCGACGGTGTCCGAAGCGGCTGTGCCGCCAGTGGTTCCGGGGGCGGGCGCGCTGTCCGCCATCCGGGCGGGCATATCCGGCAACGGCGCCGGCGCCGTGCCCGAAGCGCTGGTGAGCGCCCGCAACGGCAACGCCATCGTCGGCGACAACGTCGACGACGCCGCCGCCGCGCCCGTGATCGGCGCGGTCACGGCCGATCCGGCCGCGACCGATACGACCACGACCGACACACCCACCGCCGCGGCAGGCGCCGACACCTCCAACGACCCGTTCAGCCTCTGACCCATCCGTCCCCTGATATCCGCTCCGACCCAAGGAGAGTCCCGTGAACAAGCTCGCTTTCGATCACGAACTGGCACGTCAGGCCGCCGGGCGACTGGACTCGCTGGCCGACCAGCTGGAGGGGCGCCTGCGCGATTCGCACCCCTCGCTCAGTCCGGCCACCGCCGCCCTCGATCCGGTGTCACGGCATGTGGCGGGGACCTTCGACCGGGTCGGCGACTCCTTCCAGCAGTCGTATCTCACCGGCGCGAACGAGCTCCGCAAGATCGCCGCCAATCTGCGGACACACTCGAACTCGTTCGGCGACACCGACAACGAGGCCGTCGACGCGTTCCGCGCCCTGGCCTGACCTGGCACGGGTGATCACGATGCTGGAACCACCACGGCCCGGCTTCACCGGCACGGTGTGGGAGGCGGTCCCACCCGAACAGCTGGTGCGTGAGGTGACCACGGGCTCCGGCGCGACCCCGATGACCGAGGCCGGACTCGCCTATTCCGGCCTCGCCGCCGGATTGACCGAGGCCGCAACGGAATTCCGTGCCGTGCTGTCGGTCCTCGGTGACGCGTGGACCTCCTCCTCCAGCGCGGACGGCTTGAATCAGCTCGCCGCGCTGGCCGAGTGGCTGGACGGGATCGCCGCCGCGGCCCAGTCCAACGCCGCGATCGCCGGTCGGCAGGCGGCCGCGTACCAGCTCGCCCGAAACACCGTTCCGCAACTCGCGCAGGTGGATCAGACGATCCACGCGGCCCAGGACCTGTTGCACGGCCTGCTGCCCGGCGCCCTGCTGGCCGGCCTGCTGGACACCGCCGAGCATCGACTCGACGATGTCCAGCAGCAGGCCGCGCGAGCGATGCGGTCGTACGAGACCGCCAGCGAGCAGCTGGCCCACCCGTGGCAGCACAATCGCGCGCCGGAGGTGTCCGCGGGCGCGAATCTGCTTGCCGAACAATCGAACAGCAGCGCGAAGAGCGCGCAACCCGCCGAGCAGACGGCCGCCGCCCCGCCGCCGCTGGAGCATGCGATGAGCGATCTCGTGCAGCCGGATCTGTCCGCCCTGCAATCCATCCCGTCGACACCGATGGTCCCGGTCGGCGGCGAGGCACTGGCCATGACACCCGCGCTGCCGATGGCAGGCACCGCGCCCGCCGCGACGGCGACGACGCCCGTTCAGGCGGTCCAGTCGCACCCCGTCACCAGCACTCCGCTGGTGTCGCCCCCCGCGACGCCCGGCGCACCCGCCACGCACACACCCACACCGCGCGCGGGCGCGTCCGACGCCGAGGACCCGGCCGAGAAGATCACCCTCAGCGCCGGGTTCGCCACCGCACCAGCGGTATTGGGCGGTAGCGGGTCGGCCGCGACGCGGGGCGCGGATCCGGCCACGACGAATCCGGAGGGCTGATGACCACCCTCACCACCGACGGCGCGCTGGCCGTCGCGGCCGCACTCGACATCCAGACCCTGCCGACCGCGCTGGCGGTGCGTCCCCGGCACGCCGACCACGAGCAGCTCGTCGCGGCCCGGCACACCGCGGTATCCGACCTGCGCGAACGCGGCGTACTGGACCGCGTCGGAGACCTTCTCGACGACGACCTGGCGACCGCGCTGTTCGCCCTCGCCCGGCCCGAGAGCGAGCTGTCCGCGCGAATCATTCGCGGCGACAAGGCCGGTGGCGCGTCGGTGGTTCGGTTCTGCCTGGTCCGCCGCGGGCGCGAACACGCCGTCGCGGTCCGCACCGGTGACGAACTGGAGGTACGCACCGTCTGGGCCGACGATGATCCGTCGGCCCTGACTCGCCCGCTGCTGACCGTGCTGGGACCGTGCCCGCCCGCCGATTTCCCGGCGTTCAGCGCACCGACCGACGAATTGGCGCAGCGGCTCGACACCGCGGACGGCACCGATACCGGCTACGCGCAGGCCGCGTACCGCCTCGGCATCCCGGACGCCGCCGCGGTGGCCTTCGGAGCGGCTCTGTGCCAACGACGTTCGACGGCCGAGATCGTCTGCTACAGCCATCGCGACGGCCTCGCCGTGCGATCCCCCGCCGCGGCCGCGGTGTACGACACGGCCGCCGGTCGCATCATCGGCGGCGGCAGCATCACCGCCGACGGCCGGACCTGGACCACGCTCGCCCCGGGCAGCGATCACCGCGCAGCACAGGTGATCGCCACGCTGATCGAATCGCTGCCGGAAGGCAGGTGGATGCCGTAACTCTCACCCGAGCCCGATGCCGGAATCGACCGGCAGCTACCAGATTTCGTCCGGAGCATGCCGCACCGGCGGTCACCTGTTCAGCACCCGAAAGGATCCCACATGACAACTCAGTATCTTGATTTCGACACATTCCAGAAGTACGCGAACGCGTACGCCTCGGTCATCGAGCCGATCAACAAGACCATCGACCAGCTGCGCGATTCGGTGGAGTCCGCGAAGTCCGGCTGGGAGGGCGACGCCTACACCGCGTTCAACAACTTCGCCACCCAGCTCGAGGACAAGATCAGCCAGGTGAACAAGGACCTGAACCAGGTCTCCGAGGCACTGAACACGGGCGAGAAGACCATCTCCTCGTCCGACAACGAGACCTCCTCGGGCTTCACCTCGCTGTCCAGCAACTACAGCTGATCCCGGGTCACCACCGGCCAGGCCGGTGAAAACGCCCAGCCGACAACCAGATTCGAGAACGGATTCCCTCATGAGCGGCACGATGCTGTACAACAGCAGCACCATCGACAACCTCGTCAGCGAGCTGCAGAGCTACAACAAGTCGATCACCACCGAGAAGCAGAACGCTCAGGACGCGGCGAACAACCTGCTGAGCGAGGGCTGGTCCTCCGGCACCGACAACGGCGCCTCGGCCACCTTCAAACAGAAGCACGACAGCCTGATGACCGACCTGGAAGACCTGCTCAACACCCTGTCCAAGGGCACGCAGCACGTCCAGGACGCGCTGTCCCGGGCACAGTCCACCGACACCAAGGTCGCGGACGACTTCTCCTGGTAGATCACCCGGAACGCGCGTGGGCCCGTCACCCGAAGGTGACGGGCCCACACCGTTCCACGCCTCATCCGGCCGGGACGGCCTGCGTCTCCGGCCGCGGCGCGGCGCGCACGGGCCCCGCGGCCGGGGAATATTCGCCCGACAGGTACCGCAACTCGTCCGGGATCGATACGATCCGCACCGTGTAATCCCCTACCGCAGTGCGGATTTCCACCAGATCGGGCTCTTCGTCGGACTCGATGAGGGCGACATCGGCGGCGAGGATCGTCTCGGACAGCGCCGTCCCCGGGGGACGCACGTACACCACGGTGGCCTCCGACACCTGTCCGGCGGAGTCGACGCCGTCGTAGACGATCATCGTCGCCGCCGCGGTGTGCTGTGCGCCCCCGCCGGGGTGCGACACCGACAACGATTCGGGCCGGCCCACCCGCTGGACCAGGTGCATCCACTCCTGCGGCCGCGCGCTGTGCACGATCACCCGCGCGCCCAACGCCATCGCCCGCACGACCCCCTGCTGCGCCAGCAGCAGACGCCCGACGATCTCCACGTGCCGCACCGCGGGCCCGAACAGCGGTACCGCGACGCCGAATCCGTCCGCGGTCGCACCGATCACCTGCCCGCACCCGCCGGACGGCACGGCCAGCCGGGCCAGGGTCGCGGGCACGCCGTAGACGGCGGCGTCGTGCTGGCCGCCGTCCAGCAGTATCCGCCGCTGCTCACCGGTGAGCGGTCGTAAACCCATTCCGGACAACATGGTTCGCACCTGCTCATCGACCGGGCCGACGGTGTCGTGCCGGACGAGCGCGGTGAGCGCGACCCGGCCACCCGTCTCGCGGGCGGCGTCGTCCGCATCGGCCGGGCTGATCCGCAGCCGGACCATGGTGGACAGTCCGGGAACCGCCCAGATACCGGCCAGCACATCGGAATCGAGCCGATCCGGCGCGATGGCGTATCCGGCCAGCTCGAACTCGTCGCGCCGCAATGCCTGCCACTGCTCGTGCCACTCGGCCGGATCGGTGTCGTACCGGGCGGCGGCCCCGGCGGCGGAGATCTCGGCGGCGGTCAGCACGCGGGCCCGGACACGGTGCCTGGCCAGGCGATTGACGACGCGGCGGGTGGCGACCACCGCGGTGCGGGCGGTGCCCTCGGCTCCCCCGCCGCGACTGCCGATGGCCTCGGCGTTGTCCTGCGGATCGAAGCGCAGCACCAGCCACACCGTGCGCGAGGACGTCGCGGGCAGCGGCCCGAGCATCCGCTCGTAGATCCGAACCGCCTCGTCACCGCCGCGCGCGCGGACCCCGAGCGCGACGACGTCGATGGCGGCCAGGCGGATGTCGAACTGGGACAGGCAGCGCGCCACCTCCTGCAGCGGCACCTGGTCTACGGCGCGAATCTCCCTCGGAGACAGCAGCGTCGGCGCGACGATGGTCGGTTCCATCTGCAGCACGGTGATCAGAAACCGGCCGTCCCAACGCATCCCGTATCGCTGGCCGACCTCGGGAACCGGCACGTCGAATGCCTCGTGCCGCGCCGCCGCACCGCCCCGACGCCGGTTGCGCCACCGTAATGCCAAGCGCATCACGAGGATTCGCCAGATGTTCATGCCCCGCACCCGCGGCGTTCCCAGCCCGGCCACGACGACCCCGGCCCCGATCGCCGCCGCCGGCGGCCCGTGCAGCGCGGTGACCAGCGCGCCCGCCGCCGCACCGCAGGCGGTGGCGGGCAGGACCACCGAGGGCGGCAACCACCGGAATACAGCGGACTCACCGAATTTCAATGAAATCAATTCCTGTGAAGACATTGGTAATTCCTGTGAGGAGTTTTTGCGCCTCCTGTGAGGAAATAGTTTCATTCGCCGATAAAGTTTGCTGTGGCATCGCTGCAAGTTTGCCCATTCGGGTTGCCTCCCATCGGCATTCACCCCCTAATTACTGTAGCCTCTCACATGCCCGGCAGTTATGCGCGCGACCGTGGGACCGTTCATGCGCGACCGTGGGCTTGGTGGAGGAGTATGCAGTGCCCGGACAGTTGACCACCCGAGCGCAGGTCAATGGTTACCGATTCCTGTTACAGCGTTTCGATCACGCGCTGGTCCGTCGCGACGTGCGCATGCTGCACGACCCCATGCGCATCCAATACCGTTCCTTCATCACGGGTTTGGTGCTGGCACTGCTGTTCACCGGAGGCTGCGCGGTGCTGTCGTTCCTGCGTCCGCAGGGACAGGTCGGCGAGGCCACGATCATCATGGGTTCGGACAGCGGCGCGCTCTACGCCCTGGTCGACCAGACCCTGCACCCGGTGCTCAACCTGGCCTCGGCGCGCCTGATCACCGGCAGCAACGCGGCGCCGACCTCGGTGAAGGACAGCAAGCTGGCCGGCATGCCACGCGGGCCGCTACTCGGCATTCCCGGTGTGCCCGCGGCACTTCCGGGCTCTGCCGACCACGGCCGGTCCGACTGGACGCTGTGCGACGACGTGTCCACCGAGCTGAAGACCACCGTCCTGTCGGGTCCGCCGCAGCTCGGCGCGGCCGCCCGCGAGGTGGGCGCGGACGAGGCGCTGCTGGCGTCCAGCAGAAACTCGACCTACCTGCTCTACAACGGCGAACGCGCCCGGATAGATATGAACAGCACCGCGATCGTGGCCGCCCTGGGACTGGGCGGCCTGCGACCGCGGCCGATCAGCGACAGCCTGCTCAACGCCACCGTGGCGACGCCGGACCTCACCGCCCCCACGATCCCGGGCGCGGGCGATCCCGGACCGGTGCGGTGGCCGAATGTCGCTGTCGGAGCGGTGATTCGGGTCGACGGCACCAGCAACACCGCGCTGTACGTGGTGCTGCGGGACGGCGTGCAGAAGCTCTCGCCGTTCGCCGCGCAGGTCGTGCGCACCGCCGGTTCGATGGGCCAAGCCGACATGGTGAAGGTCCCGCCGGACGCGCTCGCGGGCGTACCGGTGGTCGACGAACTCGCGGTGGACCGGTTCCCGGCGCAGCAGCCGCACATCGTCTCCGCCGACGACCAGCCGGTGGCCTGCGCGTACTGGTCTCGCGGCACGCACGATCCCGCCGCACGGCTGAGCCTGCTCATGGGCAGGCAGGTCCCCCTCGATGCGGACATGCATCCGGTCACCCTGGTCGCCGGTGGGCACGGGCAGTACACCGACATGGCCTACATCCCGCCGTCGACCGGCGAATACGTCCAGGTGACCGATATCGCGCCGGACAGCACGCGACGCGAGGTGCTGTTCTACATCACCGATACCGGAGTGCGATTCGGCATTCCCGACGCGGCCACCGCGGCAGTGCTCGGCCTGACCGATCCGAAACCGGCGCCCTGGCAGATCGTCGGCCGGTTGCCCGCGGGCCCGATGCTGGACCGGCAATCCGCGCTGGTAGCCCACGACACCCTGGCCGCCGCGGGAGTCGATCCGCCCGGCGGAGCACCGCCCGCCCCCGGCGGACCACCCCCTGGCAGGCGGTGATCGCGCGCTCGAACACCGCCCGCACCGCAGCACGACGCAAGAGCACCCGACCACCACCGACCAGCACGAGTGAGCAGATGAGATTCCACGTAGCCGGACTGCCCCACACCCAGACCACCAAGTACTACTCGTCCTGCGCCTACACCCAGAAGGTGCGCAAGTTCTGCGACATGATGATGAGCCTCGGCCACGAGGTGTACCTGTACGCCTCGGAGGACAACGAGGCCGCGTGCACCGAGTTGATCACCGTGGCCAGCAAGGCCGATCAGCGAGAGTGGTTCGGCGAGAAGACACTCGAGGACGGCTTCGGCTGGTTCAACTGGAACTCCAACGAGCGGCACTGGCTGATCGCCAACGCCCGCACCATCGCCGAGATCTCCAAACGCAAACAGCCGCGCGACATCATCTGCGCCATCGGCGGCGGCGGTCAGCAGCCGCTGGGTGAGGCCTTCCCCGACCTGCAGACCGTCGAGTACGGCGTCGGGTACAGCGGCGTCTTCTCCAAGTACCGGGTGTTCGAGAGCTATTCCTGGATGCACGCGGTGCACGGCGCGCGCAGCTCGGTACAGAAGATCATGTCCGACCGCGGCCAGTTCTACGACACGGTGATCCCCAACTACTTCGAGGTCGACGACTTCCCGTACTCGGCGGAGAAGGACGACTACTTCCTGTTCATCGGACGCCTGATCGAGGCCAAGGGCTATCAGATCGCCGTGGACACCTGTAAGCGGCTGGACGCCAAACTCGTTGTCGCCGGGGCCGGCCGGCCGCCGGAGTACGGCGAATACGTCGGGGTCGTCGACGTCGAGAAGCGCGGTGAGCTGATGAGCCGCGCGCGGGGAGTCTTCGTGCCGACGCTGTATCTGGAGCCGTTCGGCGGCGTGCACGCCGAGGCGATGCTGTGCGGCACACCGGTGATCACCACGGACTGGGGTGCGTTCTGCGAGACGGTGCAGCAGGGCGTGCAGGGATACCGCTGCCGCACGATGCGCGAGTTCTGTGATGCGGCCGCCTCGGTCGACAAACTGGACTATCAGGGCATCCGCGATTACGCGGTGTCCAAGTTCTCCACCGAGGTGGCCGCCAAGCAGTACGACTACTACTTCCAGCGGCTGCAAACCCTGTGGGGCGACGGCTTCTACACGATCTAGGTCCGCGGCAATGCGATTCAACGTCACCCTGTCCGATCCGAACCGGCTCCGGGCCTGGTACGACGACGTGATGCTCGCCCTCGACGGCGGGCTGCGCGACCTCGGGCACACCACCGTGAACGCGGGCGGACCCGATCCCCGGGCGATCGATGTGGTGGTGGGCCTCTTCGCCGCGCCGCACAGATTCCGGGAGCGCTCGATCGTCTATCAGCTGGAGCCGGTGTGCAGCTACCGGATCGGACTCGGACAGGTGCCGTTGGACGCGCTGCGCGCGCATGTCGTGTGGGATTACAACCGGCACAACATCACTCAACTGCGCCACCACGGAATCGAGGCGCACTACGTGCCCATCGGTTATCACCCGAGCCTGGAGCGCGTGGTGCCGGTCGCCGAGCAGGACATCGACGTGCTGTTCTACGGCTTTCCCACCACGCGCCGGCTCGCCATCGTCTCGGCGCTGCGCCGGGCCGGGCTGAACGTCACATTTCTCGACGACACCTTCGGCGCGGCGCTGGACCCGATCGTCGCGCGCGCCAAGGTGGTCCTGAACCTGCACGCGCACAAGGAATATCGAGTATTGGAGTCCGCACGGGTCGGCTATCTGATGAGCAATCGCAAGGCCGTGGTCTCGGAGGTCAATCACCGCGACGACGATGACGAACTGGGCGAGGGCATGGCCTGCGTCCCCTATCACCAACTGGTGGACACCTGCGTCGATCTCGTCCGCGACGACGCGGCCCGGACCGAGTTGGCAGCCGCGGGCCACGCGGTCATCTCGCGACGCCCGGTCACCGGCGTTCTCGACCGGGTCCTGCACACCGCCGAGGCGCTCGACCCGGTGGCCGGCATCCGGGGCCACCACTGAGCGCATCTTATTTCCGGAGAACCAACCGCATGCATTTCAACCTCACCCTGCCACCGAACACCCACCTCCCGGTCTATTCGGAGATCATGCAGACCATCGGCCACGGCCTGCGCGATCTCGGCCACACCGTCGTGGACCGGCGCGGGTTCGATGCCGACCGGATCAACCTGCTGTTCGCCTATTTCGCCCAGCCGCAGGCGTTTCCGGGACGTTCGATCCTCTATCAGCTGGAACCGGTGTGCGACTGGCGAAAGGACAACGGCCACCTCCCGCTCGCGATGCTGCGCTCGAACGTGGTGTGGGACTACTCCCGGTACAACATCGAGCAGCTGCGCCATCACGGCATCGAAGCGCACTACGTGCCCGTCGGCTACCATCCCGCCCTGCGACGCGTCCCCCGCGTCGCCGAAGAGGATATCGACGTGCTGTTCTACGGCTTCCGCACGCCGCGGCGGATGGGGATCCTGTCCGCCTTGCGCCGGGCCGGGCTGAAGGTGGAGTACCGCGAGGACACCTTCGGCAGGCGACTGGACCCGATCATCGCCCGCGCCAAGGTCGTGCTGAGCATGCACGGACGTTCGGACTATCACCCGCTGGAGTCGGTGCGGGTCGGATATCTGATGAGCAACAGCAAGGCGGTCGTCGCCGAGGTCAACCACAAGGACGACGATGACGAGCTGGGCGAGGGCATCGCCGGTGTCCGCTTCCCCCGGCTGGTGGACACCTGCGTCGACCTCGTCCGCGACGACGACGCGCGAATCGAGTTGGCGGCCAAGGGTTTCGCCACCATCTCGCGCCGCAGTATCACCGACGTCCTCGAACGGGTCATGTACACCGCCGAACCGCTCGATCCCTTCGCCGGCGCCTGGGGTCCGCGTGGTTGACACGGCCCAGGTGGAGACGGCGATGCGGTTCAACGTCACCCTCTCGGTGGCCGAACCCGGCGTACCGGTCTTCGACGACGTGATGATCGCCGTCGCCGCCGCCCTGCGGGATCTCGGCCACACCACGGTGAACGCCGGGGGCCCGGATCCCGACAGCGTCGATGTGGTGTTCGGCCACTACGTCGCGGCGCATCGCTTCCCGGACACCTCGGTCGTCTATCAGCTGGAACCGGTGTCCGAGCGGACCCTGCGGAACAATCACGTGCAGCCGGACATGCTGCGCCGCAATATCGTGTGGGACTACTCGCGGCACAATGTCGAGCAGTTGCGCGTGCGGGGGGTGCACGCGCATTACGTCCCCATGGGCCACCACCCGCTGCTCGAGCGCGTCGTCCCGGTGCCCGAGCAGGACATCGACGTGCTGTTCTACGGCAGCACCACCCCACGCCGACGGCAGACCATCGCCGCGCTGCGCGACGCCGGTCTGCATACCGTCCACATCAGCGGCATCTGGACAGATGAGCTGGATCCGATCATCGCCCGCGCCAAGGTCGTGCTGAACCTGCACGCGCAGAGCGAATATCGGGCACTGGAATCGGTGCGCGTCGGCTACCTGATGACCAACCGCAAGGCGGTCGTCGCCGAGGTCGGCCCCGCCGACGACGATGACGAGCTCGGCGACGGCATCGTCGGGGTCCCCTATCGGAATCTGGTGGACGCCTGCGTCGAACTGGTCCGCGACGACGCGGCCCGAGTCCGGCTCGAGGCCGCGGCCTGGGACGTCATCTCCCGCCGCCCTATGACCGGTGTCCTGGACGGCGTCCTGCACACCGCCGCGGGACTCGACCTGCCGGTCGGCGCCTGGGGACCACGATTCGGATGACGCAGCCCCCGCACCAACGGCCGAAGTGCTTACCGCACAGCAACTCTGGAGGTACCGCAGTGGACCATCGGACAACCTCGACCGCACGGGAGTACGGCCTGTGATCGAGCCGTCAACCGTCGAGCCGCAACTGTGCCGGGTATCGGTGATCGGCGGCAACACCCAGGTCGACCTGGCACTGCCCGCGGAGATCCCGGTCGCCAACTTCATTCCGGAAGTGGTGGCGCTCATCGCCTCTCGCAATCCGAACCCGTCCGAGCGCGAGGACGGCGACGCCGCGCTGCGAGCCGAGCACTGGACGCTGTCGCGGCTGGGGCACGAACCGATCGACCCGGATCGGACCCTGACCGAGGCCGACGTATTCGACGGCGAACTGCTGATCCTGCGCGAACTGGAGACCGTCGAGGCGCCCGCGCTCTTCGACGACGTCATCGACGCGGTCGCCCGCCTGACCGAAAATGCCTCGCACAGTTGGACTTCCGACTCCGCGGGAGATGCCGGGCGGGCCGCGGCGATCGCGGGCGGTATCGGCGCGGCGCTGCTGCTGCCGGTGGCCGCGGTGCACGGCGCGGGCCTGGTCGCCGGGTTCGCCGGTCTCGGTCTGGGACTGCTGGCCCTGGTGGCCGCGACGCTCGTCGCGCGAATGTACGCCGACAAACCGACCGCGACGGCGTTGTCGGTGAGCGGTCTGGCGCTGAGCGGCGGCTCGGCGGCCGCGCTGGTGCCCGGCGGTTTCGGCGCGCCGAATCTGCTGCTGGGCAGCGCGGCCACCCTGCTGCTGTCCGTGCTGATGCTGCGCCTGATCGGCACGGGCACAGCCGTTTTCACCACGTTGATCACCACCGCGACGCTGGGCACCGCCGTCGCCGGGGCGATCACGCTGTGGCACTTCCCGATTCCGAAGGTCGGCGTGGTCGCGATGATGTTCGCGATCCTGATCGTCACGTTCACCCCGCGTATCGCGGTGGCCGCGGCCCGGTTGCCGGTGCCGCCGGTGCCGACGGCCGGCGCCGCGATCGATCCGCGCGACCACGAACTGCGGCCCACCATCGAGGGCATCGGAGCCATCGGGGCGACCACGATCCCCTCGGCGGTCGGATTGGACCTGCGCTCCCAGCGGGCCAACGACTACCAGACCGGCATGCTCGTCGGGCTCGCGCTGACCGCCGTGGCCGGGGCGCTGGCCGCGGCCGTATCCGCCGATCATCGCTGGCAGGGCGCGGTGATCGCGGCCGCGGCCGGGTTGGTGCTGTGCCGCCGGTCGCGCATCTTCGCCGACCGGACGCAGGCGGCGACCCTGGTGCTGGGCGGCGGCGTCATCCTGGTGGGCCTGCCGATCCTGCTGGGCACGAGGATGACCGGCCTGGCACTGTTCGCGGCCGGGGCACTGGTGGTGTTCGCGGTGATCTCGGTGCTCGTGGGCGTCGTCGCCCCGCGGGCGAACGTATCGCCGGTCACGCAGCGGGCCGCCGAGATACTGGAGTACCTGTGCATCTGCGCCATCGGCCCGCTGGCGTTCTGGTTCCTGAACATCTATTCCCTCGCGCGCAATGCCTGACACCCGCGCCCGCGCCATCACCCGCCGCCTCGGCGTCGTCCCGGCGGTGCTGGCCCTGGCTCTCGCACCGACCGGCACCGCCCAGGCACTCGGACCACCCGGTGTGGATCCGGGGGCCCTGGTACTCAACGCGCCGGTCGCGCCGCCGGAACCCACCGAACAGCATCTGGTGTGCTCACATCCGGTCTGGACCGGGCCCGCGCCGACCGGCGAACCGGCCGTCCAGCGGGAGCTCGCGCTCACCCGCGCCTGGGAATTCAGCCGTGGCGCAGGACAATTGGTCGCGGTGATCGACACCGGGGTGAACCGGCATCCGCGGCTGAGCATCGTGCCCGGCGGCGACTACGTCTCCAACTCCGACGGCACCGTGGACTGCGACGGACACGGCACCCTGGTGGCCGGCATCATCGCCGCGCACCCCGCGCCCGACGGCGGCGATCGGTTCTCCGGCGTCGCGCCGGACGCGAGGATCCTGTCCATCCGCCAGACCAGCCTGGCCTACGAGGCGAAGAACAGTTACGGCCAGGACCGCCCCGGCCAGATGTCGGCCGGCGGCTTCGGGAACGTGAGCACCCTGGCCTACGCGATCGTGCACGCGGTCGACATGCACGCGACGGTGATCAACATCTCCGAGGTGTCCTGCTCCGGGGCGGGCCAGAATCCCGGCGACGGCGCGCTGGGTGCGGCGGTGAAATACGCGGCCGACCACAACGTCGTGGTGGTCGCCGCGGCCGGGAACCTGCAGAGCCAGGGCGCGTGCAAGACTCAGAACGGCACCACCGGATGGGATTCGGTCAGAACCATCGCGACCCCGGCCTGGTTCGCACCGTATGTGCTGTCGGTCGGCTCGATCGAATCCGACGGCGCGCCTTCGGGATTCACGCTCTACGGCCCCTGGGTGAGTGTGGCCGCGCCGGGCACGAACCTGATGTCGCTGGACAGCTCGCCCGGCGGCACCGGCCTGATCAACGGCACCCCGCAGGCAGACGGCACGGTCGCACCCGTCGACGGCACCAGCTTCTCCAGCGCGTTCGTCGCCGGACTGGCCGCGCTGGTGCGCGCGCGTTTCCCCGGACTGTCCGCCGCGCAGGTCATCGACCGCATCGTGCGCACGGCGCACGCGCCCGGCGACGGCCGCGACGACCGCATGGGCGCCGGGCTGATCGATCCGGTGGCCGCGCTCACCGCCGAACTGCCCGCCTCCGCCGACGCGTCGAAAGCCAATGCCGGACAAGCGATTCCCGCGCCCGCTCCGCCGCCGTGGGTGAACCCGCTGCCGCGCCGCATCGCGATCGGCGGCGCGAGCGCCTGCCTGATCCTGCTCGCGATCGTGCTGGCGGTATCGATTCCGTTCCGCCGCGCGCAGCGCCGCCCGCTCGAACTACCCGGTGACGACCAGTGAGGAATTAGCCATGCCCACACAGGGTTTCGTCCGGATGGCCCGGATCGCCCCGCCCCGTTCGCCGGGCGGCGAGGTGATCCTGGACGCGCCGCCGGAGATCACCGCGCCGATCCCGAATCCGCTGTGGCAGCGGCTGATGCCGCTGGTGATGGTGGTCGCGATGCTCGGCATGGTCGGCATGATGTTCACCATGGGCGGCAAGGCCATGCTGAGCAACCCGCTGACCATGATGTTTCCGATGATGATGCTGATGTCGATGGTCGGCATGTTCGCCGGTCGCGCCGGAGGCGGCGGCAAGCGCTCGGCCGAACTCAACGAGGAGCGCAAGGACTACTTCCGCTATCTCGAGCAACTGCGCAGGGACGTCCGCAACACCGGCATGTCCCAGCGCGAGGCGCTCACCTGGAGCCACCCGCATCCACGAGATCTGCACTCGCTCATCGGCTCTCGGCGCATGTGGGAACGCCGCCCCAACGACCCCGACTTCGGGCACGTGCGCATCGGTGTGGGCAGTCACCGCATCGCCACCAAGCTCGCCCGGCCCGAAACCGGGCCGCTGGAGGACCTCGAGCCGGTCGCGACGGTGGCGCTGCGGCGGTTCGTCCGCACCCATTCGGTGGTGCACCGGCTGCCGACCGCGATCTCGCTGCGCGCCTTCCCCGCGATCAATATCGAGGGCCCGCGCGAGTACGGGCGCGCCCTGGTCCGCGCGATGCTGATGGAACTGACCATCTTTCACGGTCCCGATCACCTGGGGATCGCGATCGTCACCGCCGATCCCGACGCGGAACACTGGGCGTGGGCGAAATGGCTTCCGCACGTGCAACATCGGCAACACAAGGACGGCATCGGCTCGGCCCGGATGCTCTACGAGTCGCTGACCGAACTGGAGGACGCGCTGTCGGAGGACCTGCTCGAACGCGGCCGGTTCCTGCGCAACACGCCACCCACCGCCGGTCGCGTCCATCTGGCGGTGGTGATCGACGACGGCTACGTCGGCGGCTCCGAACGCGTCGTCAGTGAAACCGGCCTGGACTCGGTGACCGTGCTGGATCTGACCGCGCCGCAGTCCGGCCTGGCCGCGCGCCGCGGCCTGCAACTGGTCGTGGAGGATGGCGTCATCGGGGCCCGCACGGGCGGCACGGTAGAGCGATTCGCGGGTCCGGACATGGTCGGCTTGTCCGAGAGCACGACCTTCGCCCGGGGGATGGCGCGCTATCGCACCGCCACCGCCAGCCAGATCGTCGACCTGGACGCGGATACCATCACCGACCCGGGCCTGATGTCGCTGCTGAAGATCCCGGACGCGGCGAAGATCGAAGCCGCGACGGTGTGGCGTCCCCGCTCGGCGCGGGAGCGGCTGCGGGTGCCGATCGGGATCACGCCGGACGGTCAGCCGGTGGAGATCGATATCAAGGAGGCCGCCGAGAACGGTATGGGGCCGCACGGATTGTGCATCGGCGCAACGGGTTCGGGTAAATCCGAATTCCTGCGCACCCTCGTGCTGTCGATGGTGACCACGCACTCCCCGGACCTGTTGAACCTCGTGCTGGTCGACTTCAAGGGCGGCGCGACGTTCCTGGGCCTGGATCCGCTGCCGCACGTGGCCGCGGTCATCACCAACCTCGAGGAAGAACTCTCGATGGTCGACCGGATGCGCGACGCGCTGGCCGGTGAGATGAACCGCCGCCAGGAACTGCTGCGCGCGGCAGGCAATTTCGCGAACGTCACCGAATACGAGAAGGCCCGCTCCAACGGCGCGGCGCTGGATCCATTGCCCGCGCTGTTCGTCATCGTCGACGAGTTCACCGAATTGCTCACGCAGAAGCCGGATTTCGCCGAACTGTTCGTCATGATCGGCCGCCTGGGCCGCTCGCTGCGCGTGCATCTGCTGCTGGCCTCGCAGCGACTGGAGGAGAACCGGCTGCGCGGGCTGGACTCGCACCTGTCCTACCGCATCGGCCTGCGCACCTTCTCGGCCAGTGAATCCCGGCAGGTCCTGGGCATCACCGACGCCTACCACCTGCCCAGCCAGCCCGGTTCGGCCTATCTGAAGAGCGATTCGGCCGACCCGATGCGCTTCAACGGCAGCTATGTCTCCGGGCCGTACGTGGCCCCGGTCAGCACCGGGCCGCGAACGCTCGGCGCCGCGGCCCTGACCGATACGGTGGACGTGTTCACCGCCGCTCCGGTGGCGATCCACGAGGCGCCCGCCCCGGTCCAGGTCGAACTGCCGGATCTGGCCGAACTGGCCGCCGAGCCGGAGGAGGCCGGGCCCGAACGCAGTGTGCTGCAGGTGGTCGTCGACCGGCTCGTCGGCCACGGCCGCCCCGCGCACGAGGTCTGGCTGCCGCCGCTGGACATCTCCCCGTCGGTGGATATGCTTCTGCTCGAACCGGATTGGCGTTCGTCCGGCGGCAATGGCGAGCTGCGGATGCCGATCGGCATCGTCGACAAGCCGTACGAGCAGCGACGCGATCTGCTGATCATCGATCTGTCCGCCGCGCAGGGCCACGTGGCCGTGGTCGGCGGCCCGCAGTCGGGCAAGTCCACCGCGCTGCGCACCGTCGTCATGGCCGCGGCCGCCACCCACACCCCCGAGCAGGTGCAGTTCTACTGTGTCGACTTCGGCGGCGGCACCCTGGCCGGTCTGCGCGATCTGCCGCACGTCGGTTCGGCCGCCAGCCGGCTCGAGGGTGACCGGGTGCGCCGCACCGTCGCCGAACTCATCACGCTGCTGCGCCAGCGCGAGGCCCGGTTCCTGGCGCTGGGCATCGAGAACATGCGCGATTTCCGCAGGCGCAAGGCCGAATTGGCGAACCTGCCCGAATCCGAGCGGGCGGGCGACCCGCTCTCGGAAGACCTGTTCGGCGACGTCTTCCTGGTGATCGACGGCTGGGCGGCGTTCCGTGAGGAATTCGGCGCCATCGAACCGCATGTGCTGTCGCTGGCCTCGCGCGGCCTGTCCTACGGCATCCACATCGTGCTCGGCGCCAACCGCTGGGCGGAGATCCGCCCGGTGGTCCGGGACCAGCTCGGCACCCGCATCGAACTGCGGCTGGGCGATCCGTCCGACTCGGAGATGGATCGCCGTGCCGCGGTGGCCGTTCCGCTCAACCGGCCCGGTCGCGGCATGACCAAAGCCAAACTGCACATGCTGCTGGCGCTGCCCCGGCTGGACTCCTCCACCGACCCGGACACGCTGTCCGACGGCGTGGGCGCGGCGAAGGCCGAACTGATCCGGACGTACCCGGGACGCCGGGCCCCCGACGTGCGCATGCTGCCATTGCGGATCCCGCGCGAGCAGGCGCTTGCCGCAGTTCGGGACCAGGGGTTGACGCTGGACAACAAGCGCGTGCTGATCGGTCTGGGCGAGTCCGAATTGCAGCCGCTGATCCTGGATTTCGACGAACAACCGCACCTGATGGCATTCGCGGACGTCGGCTGCGGCAAAACCACCCTGCTGCGCAATATCGCGATGGGCATCGCGGAGAACACGCACCCGAACGACGCGCGGATCATCATGGTCGACTACCGCCGCACCATGCTGGGCGCGGTGGAAGGGCCGCACCTGGCGGGCTATTCGACGTCCTCGCAGACATCGATCGGAATGCTCGGGGAGGTCGCGGGTTTCGTGTCCGAGCGCATCCCCGGCTCCGACATCACTCCCCAGCAGTTGCGCGAACGCAGCTGGTGGACCGGTCCCGAGGTATACGTGATCGTCGACGACTACGACATGGTGGCCTCCAAGAACCCTCTGGTCGCCCTGCTCGACCTGATCCCGCAGGCACGCGACATCGGCCTGCACGTGATCATCGCCCGACGCTCGGGCGGCGCCGGCCGAGCCCTCTACGACAATGTCCTGGGCCCCATGAAGGACATGTCCGTGGACGCCCTCCTGATGAGCACTCCCAGGGACGAAGGCGTCCTGCTGGGCGACGTCAAACCCGCCAAATATCCCCCGGGCCGCGGCCTCCTGGTCTCCCGCACCCGCGACCGCGAACTCATCCAGATCTGCCACCTACCCCCGATCTGAGCGTCGGCGGCGCACCGAACCGTCCCAGGATCAGGACCGGTCCGGGTTTCCCGCGCCGGCGAGAGCGCCCGAAACCAGTGTGGCGAGGGCGTTTTCGAGGGTGGTGGGCCGATCGAGACGAAGCGCGGCCAGGGTGGGATCGGACTGGTAGGCGGCGAGCACGCTGGGCGACGGCCGAGAGTGCGCACTCAGGGCGGCGGCCAGGATCGCCGACATCGTGCACACCATCCACGCGCCCTCGCCGAGTTCGGGTAGCAGTTCCCGGACGCGATCGACCAGGATCACGAGGTTGTCGTAGCCGGAACGCTTGTAGCGCACGATCACTTCGGGAGATACGTTGCGTTCCAGCACTCCCGGCTGCGCCGCGATCAGATCACACAGGACGGGACGATCTCCCAGCGCGCGAGCGAGAACGGCGGCGAGCCGGGCGCCTCGCTCGGCAGCCGGTAGTCGCGGATCGATCCCGGATACCTCCGCGGAGACCTCACTCACGCATTCCCGCAATCCCCGGTCCAGGAGTTCGAGCAGGATCTCCTCACGAGATTCGAAGTAGCGCAACACATTCGACTTCGCCAGGCAGACGCGGCGGCTGAGTTCGTTCAGGGTCAGGTCGGCAACCGGCATCTGGTCGAGCATCGCGGCAGCCGCGTCCAGGATCGCGCGTCGGCGCATCTCCCGCTGCTCCGCACTGCGCGCCCTCTGGAAAACCACATCGTCATATTACAGACCGTCGGTCTATTGACAACAGACCGATGGTCTCTTAACGTCGGAACCACAACAAGAGACCGCCGGTCTGTAATACCGGCGGTTCCGGGAATGGAGGAACTCATGAGCAAATGGTCCGAGAGTGACATTCCGGCGCAGAACGGCCGGGTCGCGGTCGTCACCGGCGCCAATACCGGCCTGGGTTTCGAGACCACGCGGGCACTGGCCGCGCACGGAGCCTCGGTGGTGCTGGCGGTACGGGACGTCGAGAAGGGCAAACAGGCCGCCGCCCGCATCACCGACACCGTGCCGGGCGCGCGACTGAGCGTGCAGCAGCTGGATCTGACATCACTGGAATCCGTACGCGCCGCCGCGGACGACCTGCACGCCGCGCATTCGACGATCGATCTGCTGATCAACAACGCCGGCGTGATGCACACCCCGTACCAGACCACCAAGGACGGGTTCGAGCTACAGTTCGGCACCAACCACCTGGGCCATTTCGCACTGACCGGCCTGCTCCTGGACCTGATGCTGCCGGTTCCGGGCTCCCGCGTGGTGACGGTCAGCAGTATCGGCCACCGCATCATGGCCGACATCCACTTCGACGACCTGCAGTGGGAGCGTTCCTACAACCGGGTCGCCGCCTACGGCCAGGCCAAACTGGCGAACCTGATGTTCACCTACGAACTCCAGCGCCGCCTCGCCGCACACACCGAGGCCACCACCATCGCCGTAGCGGCACATCCGGGCGCCGCCGATACCGAACTGATGCGCAACCTCCCCGCCGCCATCCGCCTGCTCGCTCCCCTGGTCGTCCCCCTGATCGCCCAGCCCGCCGCGATGGGCGCGCTCCCCAGCCTGCGCGCCGCCACCGACCCCGGCGTGCTCGGCGGCCAGTACTACGGCCCCGACGGCAGAACCCAAAGCCGAGGAAACCCCCGCCCGGTCACCTCCAGCCCCCTGTCCTACGACCAGTCCATCCAACAACGCCTCTGGACCGTCTCCGAACAACTCACCGGAGTCACCTACCCGATCTGATCCACGCCGATAGCATCAGATAGCATCGGACGCTATCATTGCCGTCATGACGAAAACGATCACCCAGGCGGAGTTACGCAACGGCAGCGCCAACGTGATGGACGCGTTGGAGGCTGGGGAAGATTTCGTCATCACCCGCAACGGGCGGCCCGTGGGCGAGCTCCGGCCGATCACGCCGCGGCGAACCGTCACAGCCGACGAACTCAAGGCCCGCGTCGCCCGCTTCGCTCACTTGGCCGGCAGCGCCGAGGAACGCGCGGAGGTGGACGCCGCCTTCGGCGAGGACCGCCTCGATGACTGAGGCACCTGCCCAACTTCCGGCCGGGCTCTTGGACACCTGCGTGCTGATCGACATAAGCACCATCGATGCCGCCGACCTGCCCGTACAACCACAGATCAGCACGCTGACCATAGCCGAACTCGGGCTGGGGATCGCCATGGCGACAACCCCGGCGGTACTTGCCCTGCGGACCGAACGAATGCTCGAGTTCGAGCACATCTTCGAACCGATTCCATTCTGCCCGGCCGCAGCCCGCCGATTCACCTCGATGGCCAAACTCGTCATCGCGGCAGGCCGAAACCCCAAGCCGCGCAAGGTGGATCTGATGATCGCCGCCGTGGCATCGGTGAACGATCTCCCGCTGTACACCCGCAACGCAGCCGATTTCAAAGGAATCGAAAACCTGCTGACCGTCATTCCGGTCTGATATCGGCGGATACGCCCGCCTGAGTCACGGTGACTGGATAGGTCCGGTGGTCGGCATCGTCGGGGCGAGGGCCGGGTGCAGACCGATCGACCCGACGGGCCGCATGTCGACGGTAGCGTGGCTGGTCGCGGGACAGGGGGCGGTTTTGTCGCGGGACCACGTGCCGGTGAAGGAGTCGGCGGAATCCGGACTGGTATCGGATCGGACCAGATTCCAGCGAATGGTCGCGGTGGTGTGGGGCTCGTTCGAATCGTTGTAGCAGGGATAAGGAGTGTCGTAGACGATGCCCCATGTTCCGCCCGCGTACACGAGCATCGGAGCGAAGACGGCACGCGGATCCGCGCGGGGATCCGCGCTCGGGTCGGACAGGGTCGTCGCCGCGCAACGATCGCCCGTGCGTAGGCAGATGGTGTCGTATCGCTGCCGAAACTGTTCCGGCGCAGGAGGATTCGGAACTTCCGGGGTCGGGCTGTAGGTGATGGTCACCTTGTAGGTCCCGTTCATCGCCGTCGGCGGCGGATCGACGGGAGCGGGGATGTCCTCGGGTGCGGCGACGTGGACCTTGGAGTCGATGTTGCCGAGGCGGGACAGTGCCATCCCACTCTCCTGGGCATATACACAGGGCCCGCCGACATAGCCCCGGTACGTTCCCGTCCACTGCGATCCGGACGACCGTAGTGCCACTTGCTGCCATCCCTGAACCATCTGCGGTGCGTGGGTGATCGGGCTGATGCAATCGTTATCGGGCCAAGGTTTCACCTCTCTGGTGACCATCCACGCGCCATCGCGATAGTCGGCGACGAACTGGGTCGGAGCACTCCCCGGAACGCTCGGATTCTCGCTGGTGATCGAGGCCACGCACCGGTCGCTGTGCGGCGGGCAGCGCGACCGGACCGACCACACCCGGGTATCGGTGGCGGCTTCGACCGGCTTCCCGTTCACGGTCTGGTGGGTATAGGTGACTCCATACTTGCCGTCGAAGGCGACTGTGGGCGAGGCCCCGTGGCTCAGCCGCCACAGTCCCGCCACCGCGGCAGCGGCGATCAGCACCGCGACCGCGACCACCATCGCCCTGATGACAGGACGTTTCCGTCGTTGTGCGAGTCGGGTGCGCTGCATTCGATTCGATCGAAGCGAGGCCAGGAAGCGATGCTCGGACGGTTTCGGTAACGGTGTCGCCGGGACCGTCGGCGGCGTGTCGGCCAGCGCGGTACCGGCGGCGACGGCCAGCTCTCCGGCGGTCGAGTAGCGGTCGTCCGGGCTTTTCGCCAGGCCGCGGGCGACGACATGGTCGAACCCGCCCGGCAGGTCGGACCGCCGCAGGCTCGGCGCGGGGGGTTCGGCGGTCAGATGTGCCGCGATCTGTTGTTCCGCACTGGTACCCGGGTACGGCGGGGTTCCGGTCAGGCATTCGCACAACACGCAGGTCAGGGCATACACATCCGATCGGCCGTCGACGACGTCGTCGGTGAATCGCTCCGGAGCCATATAGGCCAGGGTGCCGATCATCGTGCTGGTTCGGGTCAGCCGGGGATCCTCGGCCGAGCGGCAGATGCCGAAGTCGATCAGGTACACGAAACCGCTGTCGTTGACCAGCAGGTTGGACGGTTTGACGTCGCGGTGCACCAGACCTTGCTCATGTGCCGCATCCAGCGCCGACGCGGCTTGCGCGATCACCGCGACCGCCGTCTTCGGTTGCATGGCACCGTCGCGTTTCAGCAGGGTTCTCAGATCGATGCCGTCGATCAGGCGCATGTCCAGGTAGAAGCGACCATCGATTTCGCCGTAGCCATGGATCGGGATCACATGCGGTTCCCGCAGCCGGGCGGTGTCGTGCGCCTCGCGCCGGAATCGTTCCCGGAAATTGGGATCGCTCGCACAATGTTCCGGCAGCACCTTGATGGCCACGATCCGATCGGTGACGGTGTCGTAGGCCCGCCAAACCTGGCCCATGCCACCCTCACCGATCAGCTCTTGCAGCTGGTAGCGGCCGAACGCCCTGGCGCTCACCGACCACCTCCCGCGCTGATGGTTCGCGTTCGCCGCGAGAAATCCACGTCGTGAAACGGTCGCACACCGATGATATCAACGCGTTTTACGCGTCGCGATCACGCGCCGATGAAAATACGCGAGCCCTGGCACAGCGCAATGCGCTGTGCCAGGGCTCTCGCTGTTGTCGGCACGGGGCCGGCGTTTGTTCAGATCCGGTACGAACTACCAGCTGGACTTGTGCACGCCCGGCAGCTCGCCGCGGTGCGCCATCTCGCGCAGGCACACACGGCACAGGCCGAACTTGCGGTACACCGCGTGCGGACGGCACACCCTCGCGCAGCTCGAACTACGCGATCGACTTGGTCGCCTTACGGATCTCCTCGCGGCACCGGACCTCAAAGCGCGGAGCGCATGCCGGTCTAGTCCAGATCGAAGAATCGAGTAACAGTATCGATCGTGAACGAGTTCCGCAGTTTGCATGCGGAGTTCTGGTTTGCGAACAAACCGTGCTTCTGCAGGGCATGTGTGCGGTCGACTGTCGCGATCCACTGTCAAAACCGAGCACGGCGGGCTGGGCCTGTTTCTACGCGGGTTGACCGGTCTCGATCGCGAAACCGCCGCCGCTGCCTTCGACGAGTTCCAGGCCGGGAAGAACCTCTCCGCCAACCAGCTCCACTTCCTGAACCTGCTCATCGATGTGATCGCCGAAAACGGCATCGTGGATGTCGGCGCCCTGTGGAAGCCCCCCTTCCGATCGCTCGCCCCCACCGGCCCGGAAGCCCTCTTCTCCACCGATGAGGTGCGAGAAATGGTCACCGTGTTGAAGACGCTGCGCACCACGGCCGTCCCGAGCGACACCGCGCAACCGGACCGCATCGCCACCTGAGGACAACGCGGAGCGCAGCCGGTAACTCCGCATCGCGACTACGATCGAGGCATGTCCCATCCGCACGTCGAACGGCCCGACCTCCCCGAGTACATGACGTGGGAGGAGCTCGAACAATTGCCGGACGAGATTGCCGGTCAGATCGAGCTGTGGGAAGGTCGCGTCGTCTGGTTGCGAAGAGGTCCGGCTGAACATCAGGAGTTCACCAACCTGCTGTGGAGCGGACTGCGCCGGTGCGCCCGGGAAGCGATGTCCGCAGACCCGGAACAGTGTTGGCGAGCGCACACCGAAACGAATATCTTCTTCGGCTCGAGGGGGAAATCCGATTTCGTGACCCCGGACTTTCTCGTCACTCGGTGCCTGCCGAACCCCTATCAAGATGTCCGTGCCGCAGACGTACTCCTGGTCGGCGAAGTCTTGTCGCCGTCGAATTCACAGGCCGATATGGACGAGAAGCGGGCCCGCTACGCGCGGGCGGGGATCCCCTGGTACTGGGAAGTCACACTGCAGCGAGAACAGAGCGCGATCGCCATGATCCGCATCTTCGCCCTGGAAAGCACCCACGGCGACCTGCCCGCTGGCGTCCATCCCCTCTACCCGGCCAACTACCTGCTCACCGGAAAATGGGTACCGAAGGACTCGGCGGCGATCAGCACGAAATTCCCCTTTCCCATTCATATCCCGTGGTCCGACCTCGAATTCTGAACTGCCGAACGCACCATCACCGACAGCCGGCACCGGTGCGGTCATGCCGCGGCGGCGGCACAGCAGCGGCAGCATCTCGGTGACCTGCGGCAATTTCCGCGCCCGGGCTAACAAGATCACGGAGGAAAACCGCTGCCGGACACCAGTTTCCGGACCACCCGCTTGTCGTTGACCCGGAGGGCTGTGACCCTCACCGCGCCCGCCGCGGTGAGGACTTCCCGCTCGGCGTGGTAGCCGTTGCGAACCACCAGACGGTAACCGTTCTCGTCGAGCTGTGCGGCGAACTGGGCCACATGAACAGCGACCTCGGCCGCAACACGGCCGCAAGTATGTGGCGGGCACCGTCGCGGACGATCTCATCGAGCAGCAACCGGGTCGCCCCGGCCTGCAACTACTCCTCGAAGACCTCCTCGATGGTGGCTGCGGTAGCAGCGCGCCGCACCCACGAACTCAACAAGTCGAGATCCGAGCAGGACAGCACCCTTTGCTCGACCTCCTCGGGAACAGGCAACTGCCGGGCACGAAGGATCGTCAGCAGCGCTGAGGCTTCTCCCTTTGCTTCTCCCTCGGCGTAGTACCGCCGCGCGAACTCACTCTTGTACTGGTAGGTGCCGGTTGCCATAAGAGTCTCCAGGAGTTTCCGGGCCGCCCGCGGCAGTATCGCGAGTACCAGGTCAATGTACATTTGACCGTTCGCGACGTCGACCATCTCGGCGGCGAAGACCGCGAGGATCTGCTCACGATCGGGGTGATTGCGGTGGGCAACTGCTGACAGCACGGCCAGCTCGGGGTTTCGGCCGACCTGCGCGCGGTCGGTGATCACCGGCACGTCTGCGGGGCCGAAGACGACCGGTACCAGGGTGCAGCGGGGAGCGAGTAAGAGTGGCCGGCGACAGCGGGCGGCAGTGCGATCGTCGGCGCACAGAACCAAAAGGACTGTGGGGCATCGCAATCGGGCGCGCAGCGTGGTGAGGTAGACTGGCCAGCTCCAGCCTTTCTCCGGGTCGGGCCGTAATTGAACCTCGATCACCACAGCCAGTACCGGGCTGTTGCCATTGGTCAACGCGACGACCGCATCTGCGCGGTACTCGGTCGGGTCGATATCCGGAAAGTCGCCGGATTCCAGTCGCGCGTGGTCGAACTCGGGGACGGCGCACTCGTCGGAGAGCGTCAGGAGATCGGCCGCTAAACGTGGACGCTGCCGAAACAGATCGGCAACCGCCTCGTGCAGAACGGAGGGCATGGGCGAAGACTACCGACGAACACCGACAGTTTGAATCCGAATTTTCAACGGACACAGAAGGATTCAGACCAGAGCAGACCGCAGCCATCTGGACGACTCCACTCCGGACGAGCGCAGCAGAGCTATCGACCATTCGACGTGTCCGCACGAGCGAGAGTCACCGCGGCCGATGCCACGGGTGCGGTTCGAGGGGCGAGGGACGAAGGCAGATCGACACCGTCGAGGCAACAGATGTGCCGGGCCGCATCGGGTTCAGCGGATACACTGCCGGAACTCGCTGTGAGTGTCGCCGACAGCGCTCACGTGGAAGTCCGCGTCGAGATCGCCACGATGACACCAAACGGCTTCGGCGATGGTAAATTTCGCACTGTCAACGAGAATGCCGCCGTGCTCGAATCCGAGCAGTCGGGTTTCGAGGAGGCCTGTCCAGATGCCGCTCGCATACCGTTCGTTCTTCCGCGTTCGGGATGAGCCGAGCTGCTCGAACTGGCTACGCAACAACTCAATTCGTGGTTGCTGTCCAAGCGCTGGGACCCCGACGTGTTGCAATTCGGTGCATCGAAAGACATCGCTCCAGGTGTCGTCGGCGTCGCTCTACTCGAACAGTCTCGCGATGGTTCACAGACAACACGGCACCGATTCGTCCAGGATTCGGGTTGGGCGACCGAGTTGACAGTCCACCGTCTCCGCTCGAAGCGGGACGGCTGGGTATGGATCGATCTCGAAAGCCCGGAGAAAGGACCTGCCGCAAAGGCACCTCGACTTGCACGGGACCTACTGGAAGTGCTCCCCGGCCGAGACGGCAACCACTTGCTCGGTGCCGGCCCGCGCATTGTCCGGATTGACGAAGTCAGTTCAGTGCTCGACGCCCTCACAGACCCTGACCGTCGCGGACACCTATTCATCGCGGGTACCTCCCCGGAACTACCGGTGGACAAATGGTCCGGCTATGTCGAAAAGCTCTTGAAGGAGACGGTGGGGCTGGCGGCCTCCTACGTACTCGATGCGGAAGCGACCAACGAGTACAACGAATTGACGCCGTCATCGCATCGGGTAGCCCCTGGCACAGTACGAACGTTCCAGCCCGGTGCGGACCCATCGAACCCCCTCGAGTCCGTCCGGCACCGGGTACTCGGCACCGGCCGCATCGTCCGCGACGACGTGCGAGTCCTACAACGCCTCCTCGGCCGACGGGCCCGGGAGCTGTCGCTGACCGCTTCGCTCCCCACCACAGTGGCCCGACTTGACCGACGCCTGCGCGAGCAACTGGACGCCCGCCTGCTCGACCAACTCGATGCTGCGCCTCAACAATCCGCCATCCCAGCGGTCGAGGTGTTGCAAGCACCTGTCGAACCTGAACTGCATGCACCACCTGTAGTGCCCGCGACGACAGCGCTCGTCGAAACAACAATCGACAAGCCAGTTCTCGACGCACTGCGTCATGTGGTCGCCGAGGTACTGGGCACCGGCGAGCTATCCGTCGAAACTGTCTCAGCTCTGGGCAACCGCGCGGCCGACACGGACCGGCTCACCCGCGCGGCCAACACCGTTCGCAACAGGGTCCGAACGCTCGAAGACGAGGCGGACCTACAGAAGGAGGAAATTGCAAACCTGCGACGGAGCCTTGAAGACGAACAGCAGGACCGCGCGATCGCCGAGGTACAGCGGGCCGAGCTCGATCGTCAGTTACGACACTTCCGTGGCGAACTCGCCCGCGTTGCCAACCAGGCGACTGCTTGGGAAGCCACGCCCTCAGCAGAAGACATCAGACAGAAGGTTTCGACGAATTGCTGGAACGCTTCTGCGAACTGGATCACCTACAGTTCACCGGCAATGCGTCCACAACGCAAGGCCTCGACGTCCACGACCCACTCTCGGCACCTGGGCCGGACTTTGCTGGGATGCGCTGCTAGCTCTGCGTGACTACGCCAGCACCTGCGTGGCTCGTACTTGGACCGGAAGCGTGGAGGCATACCTCAGTGACACGCCCGGCGAACTCCATGGCTTTCCGCCGAACAAGCACGCGCGGGACGAGTCAGGTGATGTGCAGAAGAACCCGAAGTTTCGCTCGCCACGGCTGCTTCCAGTTCCCGATAGCGTAAACGCGCGTGGCCGGATCTTCATGGGGGCTCATTTCAAGATCGCGCAATTCGCCATGATCAGCCCACGTATGCACTACTACGACGACATCCTGCGGTCAGCAAAGATCTACATCGGCTATATCGGGCCGCATCTGCCGAGTTCGAAGACCAACTGACTGCGGCTTCGGCCCGTTCACATGCTCATCGAGATCGACCGGGTTGACACGAGGGCTCGGTACGGCAAAACGATGCGGCAGATGGCGAGCTGGTTTGGGCACGGCGAAGGGTGCGGACTCTCTGGAGTCCGCACCCTTCGGCGATTCGATTGTTGCGCTCAGTGCGTGCGCTGCCTCAGCAGCGCGAGCTCACCAGGAGCTCTTGTGCACGCCCGGCAGCTCGCCGCGGTGCGCCATCTCGCGCAGGCACACACGGCACAGGCCGAACTTGCGGTACACCGCGTGCGGGCGACCGCAACGCTGGCAGCGGGTGTAGGCGCGAACGGCGAACTTCGGCTTCGCGTTGGCCTTGTTGATCAGAGCTTTCTTAGCCATGTGCTCAGTTCTCCTTGAACGGGAAGCCGAGGTGCTTGAGCAGCGCGCGACCCTCGTCGTTGTTGGTCGCGGTGGTCACCACGGTGATATCCATACCACGGGGACGATCGATGCTGTCCACGTCGATCTCGTGGAACATCGACTGCTCGCTCAGACCGAACGTGTAGTTGCCGTGGCCGTCGAACTGCTTGGGCGACAGACCACGGAAGTCCCGGATACGCGGCAGCGCGATGGACACCAGACGGTCCAGGAACTCCCACATCCGGTCGCCACGCAGAGTGACCTTCGCGCCGATCGGCATGCCCTCACGCAGCTTGAACTGCGCGATCGACTTGGTGGCCTTACGGATCTCGGGCTTCTGACCGGTGATCAGCGTCAGGTCGTTGACCGCGCCGTTGATCAGCTTCGCGTCACGGGCGGCGTCACCGACACCCATGTTCACCACGACCTTCACCACGCCGGGGATCTGCATGACGTTGGCGTAGCCGAATTCCTTGTTCAGCTCGTCCCGGATCTCCTCGCGGTACCGGACCTTGAGGCGGGGCAGAATCTTGTTCTCGGTGGTGGTCATCAGATGTCCTTCCCGTTGCGACGGGAGATGCGCACCCGCTTGCCGTTCTCGTCGGTGCGGTAGCCCACGCGGGTCGGCTTGCCGTCCGAGTCGACGACCATCACGTTCGACACGTGGATGGGCGCTTCCTGGGTAACGATGCCGCCGGAGCTGGCGCCACGCTGGTTCGCGGAGTTCGCGACATGCTTCTTGATCCGGTTCACGCCCTCGACCAGGACCTTCTCGGTCGCCGGGTAGGCCTGGATGACCTTGCCCTTGGCGCCCTTGTCCTTACCGGAGACGACGATGACGGTATCGCCCTTGTGCACCTTCATGTCAGAGCACCTCCGGGGCCAGCGAGACGATCTTCATGAACTTCTTCTCACGCAGCTCGCGGCCGACGGGGCCGAAGATGCGGGTGCCACGCGGATCGTTGTCCGCCTTGATCAGCACCGCGGCGTTCTCGTCGAAGCGGATGTACGAGCCATCCGGACGACGGCGCTCCTTGACGGTGCGCACGATGACAGCCTTGACGACCTCACCCTTTTTGACGTTGCCGCCGGGGATGGCGTCCTTCACGGTGGCGACGATGATATCGCCGATACCGGCATAGCGACGCGACGAACCACCGAGCACCCGGATGCACAAGATCTCCTTGGCACCCGTGTTGTCGGCGACGCGCAGTCGCGACTCCTGCTGAATCACTTCAGCTCCTCCTAGACCTGGACGAAATGCACGCCGGATTTCCGACCCGACGGGCATGGTCAGTTACCCTTCGCACGCGCGCCTGCCAGCGGTTTTACCAGGATCCGGAGATCAACCACTGTGGGTTCGCGGCCGAAGTGCGGGCACAGCTGTCCCGCAAGCAACCGGATCAGTGTAGCCAAGCCGCAGGTCGGGCCCAAATCCGGGTCATCGCGGGCTCGTTCACCCGCTTCTCAGGAGATTCCAGTAGCCTCGGGCCGAGCTAGGGCCAACCACTTTCGCCACGCAGTAGTCGGGAGAGGATTCTCTGTGAGTTCGTCGCGTCGTCCGGTTCATCTGGATCGCCGTTCGTTCCTGGTCGCGCTCGGCGCCGTACCGGTTGCCGCGGCCCTGGCCTCCTGCAAGGACAGCGATTCCGCCTCGAAACCGCCCACCGGGCCGGACCTGTCGGGCATGGACAAGGCCGTGCGTCCGCAGGACGATCTGTTCCGGCACGTCAACGGCACGTGGCTGCGCACCTATCAACTGCCGCCGGACAAGACCAGCTTCGGCACCTTCACCGAGGTTTCCGACCGGGTCGAGGGGCAGCTGAAGGATGTCATCAACGGGATCAAGGATCCGAAGGACGGCACCGCGGAGCAGCAGATCCGCGATCTGTACGACGCGCGCATGGACGAGGCCACTCTCGACAAACTCGGCCTGACCCCCCTGGCCGGGCTGTTCGCCGAGATCGACGGGGCGGCGACCAAACCCGATCTCGCCAAGGTGATGGGCGCCCTGCCGCTGGGCGGGCTGATAGGGCTCGGCGTCACCGTCGACCAGAAGAATTCCAACGCCTACCTGCCCTCGATCGACCAGTCCGGCCTGGGCATGAGCGAGCAGTACTACAGCAAACCGCAGTACGCACAGTATCTCGCGGCCTATTCGACCCTGTTGCGCAAGCTCGCGGCCGGCGGCGGCCTGCCCGACCCGAACGGCGCGGCGCAGCGCGTACTCGATCTGGAGAAGCAGATCGCCGCGGCATTCTGGGACAACGTGCGGACCCGGGACAGCGACGCCACCTACAACCTGAGGTCCTGGGACGAGGTCAAGGCGCTTGCCCCCGAATTCGATTGGGAGCCTTGGCTTTCCGGAAGCACAAATCGACCGAAGGACCTGTTCGCGAAGGTCGTCGTCGGTGAGCCGTCCTTCGTCACCACCGCCGGGAAAATCTGGGCCGCAACCGATATCGCGATCTGGCGCGACTACCTGAAGCTGGCCCTGCTGCGCAGCTACGCCAGGTACATGACCAAGACGCTCTCCGATGCCAACTTCGAGTACGTGAAGGTCACCTCGGGCATACAGCAGCGACCCGAACTGTGGAAATCCGCGGTCGGCGTGGTCGACGGCAATCTGGGCGAGGTGCTCGGAAAACTCTACGTGGCCAAGTACTTTCCCGCCGAGGCCAAGGACCGGGCCAAGCAGTTGGTCGACAATCTGCTCGCCGCGTACCGGCAGAACTTCCGCAACTCCAGCTGGATGTCCCCGGCGACGCGTGATGCCGCCATCGCCAAACTGGGCAAGATCACGGTCAAGATCGGCTACCCGGACAAGTGGGAGGACTATTCGAAGGTTAAGGTCACCCGCGGCAAACTCGTCGAATCCCTGCTCGCGATCAATGCTTTCGAGTCCCAGCGCGCGATGAACAAGCTCGGCACCCCGGTCGACAAGACCGAATGGGGTATGACCCCGCAGACGGTCAACGCCTACTACGACGTGACCTCCAACTCGATCAATTTCCCCGCCGCGATCCTGCAGGCCCCGTTCTTCGACAAGGACGCCGAGGCGGCGGTCAACTACGGCGCGATCGGCGCGGTCATCGGCCACGAGATCGGCCACGGCTTCGACGATCAGGGCTCCAAGTACGACGGCGACGGCAACCGCAAGGACTGGTGGACCCCGCAGGATCAAGCCGCGTTCGACGCCAAGACCAAACAGCTCATCGCCCAGTACGACGTGCTGGTCCCCGAGGGCCTGCCACCGACCGAGCATGTCAACGGCGCGCTCACGGTCGGCGAGAACCTCGCCGACCTGCGCGGACTGATGATCTCCCTGTCCGCCTTCCGCATCGACCTGAAGACCGACGCCCCGAACTACACCGACGTGTTCCTGGCCTGGGGCCGCAACTGGCGCAGCAAGCAAACCACCCAGTACACCCAGTCGCTCCTGGCCACCGACCCCCACTCCCCCAACGAATTCCGCTGCAACCAGGTCGTCCGCAACCTCCCGGAGTTCTACCAGACCTTCGGCGTCAAAGAGAGCGACAAACTGTTCCTCGCCCAGGACCAGCGCGTGAGCCTCTAGCACCGTCCCCCGGGGCGGGCCGATCACCATCCGCGAATCACCCCCGCCCCGGTTACGATCGAAGCGCGGACTCGAAAACCCATCGGAGGGGACGACATCCAGATGAGCGACCCGACCACCTCGCCCCCGCGCCTGGCCCGCGTCTACGACGGCCGCGACCCGAACGGCCACCCCATCGCCGACCGCGCCCCCCTGGACCCCGCCCTGACCGAGGCGCTGCTGACCTACCTGGAGTCCGCCCCCATAATCCTGGCCGCCCGCAGCTTCGACGTCGACGAATTCGCCCCCACCGACCGCGACGTCCCGCTGAACTACCGCACCGACGGCACCTGGATCTGGGCAGGCTCGGTCCCCCACTACCTCCGCAAACACGGCCTGTCCCCGGAACCGGAGTTGGTCCGCCACGTCCAGGCCCGCGATTTTCTCCTCGGCGAGGTGGACAGCGCGGCAAAAGACCGAGCGGTGTCGGTCATAACTGGCGCGTGATGACCGACACCGCTCGGCAAATGTCGCGGGTCAATTCGCGTAGGCGAACTGCGCAACCATCGTCCACTGTCCCTGGGCGTCCTTCAGATACTCATAAGTCACCCCGGTGAACCCCGTGGATGCACGTTCGTGGGCAGTCACCAGATCTGCGATCGCCTGAATCAGCTCACCCGGCGGGATTATCGCCGACTGAGTATCGGCAGAAAGCGAAACACCGATCCGCTTATCGCGAAGTTCCACTTTCAGGGTGGCACGGGTGTCGTCCTCGTACATCTCCCGCAGGACCTGCTGGCCAATTGCCGCATCGAGGACCTTCTGCTCCTCGGGGGGTACTGCCGACATTTCACTCCATTCCACGGACTTACCAGATTTCAGCGGGACAAATAATTGGAGTGCAGCGGATATGCACGCCCCTCCTCGCCCTTCAGAGCCGGATTATCGAGCACCACACTGAACTCCCGAATCTCTTCTCCATCAGCATCATACAGCTTGAACTCCGTATAGTTCACCCGTCCGGCGCCGTCGCGATCCAGAATCTCCGCTCTCGCGTATATTCCGGGATTCTCCGCTACAAATTTGTTGCACGCATTCTCCCAGATCTTCTTGGCAGACACATTCGAGTTTCCGTGCTGCGCGATGATGTTTTCCGAGACGTTGACATCCTTATGATTCTTCACACCGGCCTCTGGAATCAAATGACCACGATGATCGACCCCACCGATCCAGCCCACCGGGTGATCGAGGTGTGAGACTCCACGCTTCTTGTAATTTTCCGGCAATTCCATCTTGGCAACGGCTACCTCGGTCCGGTTGAGCTCATCGACCACATAGGTGGCATCGCCCAGAACCACTCGTTTGCCGGTGTCAGGCAGGAGCAGACCTCGGTCGAATTCGGACTCGGATTCGGACGGCTCCGGGCCTCGTTTCACTGCGGCGTCGTGGTCGAGACCGTGTTTGGCACTCTCCGGCGTCCCCGGGACGAAACCGTCCTCGCTCGCGGGAGTCCTGGTGCCGTCCGGGTGGGTGGTGTGCCATTCGCCGTCCGGGGGGATGCGGGGGCGGGGGTTGCCGTTGTCGTCCTTGACGGAGGTGCTGGTGTAGACGCGGCCGTGTTCGTCGGACCAGGCCTTTTCGGTGGGGGCCAGGACGTCGGTGTCGAGGTGGTTGGCCAGGCGGTTGGCGAAGCCGTTTTCCGCGGCGTCGCAGCCGATCATGCGGATGGGCTTCTCGCCGTCCCAGCCGTGCTGGCGCAGCATGTCGCCGAATTCCTCGGGCGTGTAACGGTGTTCGCCGATGCGGACGTGGCCGTCGGCGGTAACGTGAGCATCGACGGTGAAGTAGCGGTCGTCGGCGGGGACGCGACCCGCCAGCCTGCTCAGTTCCGGATCTTGCGCGTGCAGCGAGAGTCCGGCATCGGTCGGTTCGGCGTGATCGCGGAATGCGTCCTCGACGCTCGGGCGCTCGTGCGGCCCGGTCTCGTCCGGATGCGGCGAACCGTCCTCGTGATGCTCCTGATCTGTCGAATCTCGTTGCGGCTCTTCCCGTTCGTGATCGGCGGGACGTGTCGCGGGTTCGTCGTGGTCGCCGGTGCGGTGCTCCTCCGGGGTGCGCTCGGCGGGGTGGGTTCCCTCGTCGCCCGGACGCGGGTTCTCGGGCAGACCGGCGCGGACGTGGGGGTCCTCGCCGGGATGATCTGGGGGACGGGTGCCGTCGTCGTCGCCGGGGTGTTCCGGGCGGGGTGCGTCGTCGTCACCGCGGGCCCGCGCGCCGACGAGTTCGCGGGGATGGCCGGAGCTGCCCGCGCGATCCGTGCGGCTGGAATCGCCTGCCCGGGGGCTGGATTCGGCGGGGCGGGTGCTCGACTCACCGGCCCGGGAGGCGGATTCGCCTGCGCGGGGGGCACGTTCGGCGCCCGTGCTGCGGGCGCGGATCGGGGAGGAGGACTCGGGGCGGTCGCCGGTGCGGCTCGACGGGCGTTCCGGAACGCCCGGACGCGCAGCGTCGTCGGCCAGACCGGCGCGGGTCGACGGTTCCGGCGGCGCGGGTGTCTCGTGGATACCCGAGATATCGTCCGGGACAGTGAATTCCACGTCATCCACCGGTCGGGACGCGGAGACCGGAACGTCATCGGCGCGAGGCGCTTCCGAGACCGGCTGATCGAGCGAGGCACTGAACGGCTTGTCCGCGGACACGGATTCGGCGGTCGGCGGATCCGAGGTCGGCCGGGTCCCGGACGACTCGCCGCTGCCCGCCATCGGCCGCTCGGCCGGTGTGGACGTGGATTCGTCTCGCGTCGGGGCGGTTTCGGATCGGCTGGGCCGGTAGGCGCTCGACCCGTCTCCGGTGGCCGAGGGGCGTGCACTCGAGCCCGGCGCACGCACACCGTCGCCCGTCGAACCTCCCGAACGCGCCGATACCGGCGACTCCGGCCGAGCGGCGTTGTCCGAACGCGCTCCCGAGTGATCACCGGCGGCAGTGACATTCGTTCCCTCGGAACGAGATTCGGCATTGTGCGACTGCGCCGGGTGGGACTCGGCCGAATGCGACTCCGGACGCGCCTCGTCCGAACCCGTCGAATGAACCTTCGACCCGCTCTCGGACGACGTGTCGTGCGTGGACTGCGAATCCACCGGACGATCGTGCGTCGACGTCGAATGATCCTGTGTCTCAGAACTTTCCGAACCGCGCTCCGATTCCGACGGACGCGTCGAATCGTCGCCGCCGTGCTGCCCGGTACCCGAATTCTCCTCGACCGAGGACGGCGAATGTTCCCCGGCCGGCTCGACATGCGGTGAACTGCCGTCCTGACCATCCGTGGGAATCGAGACCCGCTCACGCGGCGCACCACCCTCATCGGTGAGATTCACTCGCGTATGGGGGGCGCTGCCGTCCTCGACGGTGTGGTGTCCGCCGAGCGAACCGTGCGCTCCCCAGAACGCCCCCGCGACCAGCGCACTGGGATTCAACTCCCACTTGCCCGTGTACGCCATGTCGGTCAGCCCGCTGGCCAGTGTCCCGGCCACACCGCCGGTGATCCCCGACGCAAGACCCTTGAACATCCCGCTGCTCAGGTTCCGCATCCATCCCTGCATGAGGCCACCGGCGAGACCACCCGTCAGACCGCCCGCGAGCCCCACGACGGCGGTCTTGCCGACATCACCCCAGTGGATGCCGTCCTGATGGCCGCTGAGGACCCGCGCCTCCTGATTGCCCAGATCCACCAACGCGGGCAGGGTCGCGTCCAGCACCAGGTGCATCACGAGGCGTTGCCATTGACTCTTCATCGTCGTGATCAGGACGTCCCTGAGCCCGGCCTCGACGATGTCCTTCAGCAGTTGCCGCATCGCCGCCCACGCACCGACCCGGGCAATGGCGATCGTGCCCGCCTGTGCCGCCGGCGCGAAGGGCCCCCAGCCCTCGTCGGCCAGAAGCATGGCCGCTGTCGTCAACAGCAGCGTTTCGAAATTGATCTTGCCGCCCTCGATGGAGTCACCAGTCGATTGGGCGCTGTCGCCGACGTGGTTGAACCAGCTGACCAACTGATCGATCGACTGCGATCCGGTACGCATCGACTGCAACTGCTCGATCATCGCGTCGCCGCCGGTACCGTCCGGATAGGCCGCCCGCACCGCCGCGATGGCCGCATCGATATCGGCGTCGATGTCGTCGAGTGATTTCGCCGCGTCGTGCCAGGCGTCGGCGAGGTCCCACATCTTGTACTCGTCGCCGTCGGGCCAGTGCAGGCCCAGCATGTCGAGCAGATAGTCCAGGCCGGATGGTTTGTCTATTCCGCCTCCGGCCATGGCACCCACCCCCTACGTGATCGTGCACCGCCCCCTCCCGGTGGACCACGACGACCAGTCGGTCGCAGACTCCGGATCGGGCCGCTTCCAACACCATCCAGAACGATGCTTCCCAGTACTGGGAGTCTACTATCCGCACAGGTATTGGTCACCGACGCACGACGCACCCGAAACGGCAAGCCCCGAAACCTTTGGTTCGTAAGGCCTTTCGAAACGGCTTGCCGGTCGTTCGGCCGGACGGCTATCTTTGATTCGGGAAACGCCATGTTCGAACGACATTCGAGCGCACCGGTCGGAGGGGCCAGCCATGGGCAAAGTTCAGGTGGATCCGGTTCTGCTCCAGCACGCCGCGGCGAAGACGCAGCACGTGAGTGATCGAATCTCCAATGCCCTCACCACTTTGCAGGCCAAGGCCGACGGCCTGGGTTCCCCCTGGGGTGAGGACAAGTACGGATATGAATTCGCGGTCGAGAACGGTTATCTGGATACGCAGAAACAGCTGCATCAGATCACCAACGGGCTGGCCGACCATTCCGAAAGTCACGCCGAAGGTCAGCAGACGTCCGCGAAGTATCTCGACGACACCGACCGGGGCAACTCCCACGGCTTCCAGAAGTAGCGCATGGCCAATGAGTTCGCGAAGGCGCAACTGGCGGAGGTGAGAACCGCCTTCCGGGAGCAGATGGCGCTGATCGCCGACCTGCAGGTGCGGCGCGCCCAACTCACCGCGACAGGTACCGCGCGCGGTAGGCGAGTGTCGGTGACGGTGAATGCCGAGGGCACGGTGATCGAGACCAAGTTCAACGGCAACGTCTCCGATCTGAGCTATGCCGAGATCGCCCGCGCGATGACCGCCGCGGCCCAGGAGGCCGCCGCGGAATTGGCCCGCAAGAGCCGCGAACTCAACGCACCGCTGCGGGAGATGCGCGGACGTTTCCCGAAGGTGCACGAGATCGTCGAGGGTATGCCCGATCTCACAGCACACCTTCCCGAGCCGCCCGAGATCTCCCTCGCGCCCCCGAATTCTTCCGAGCGTCTCGATGGCGCCGCGCCACGCGATTCGTTCGAGAATGCCGAGCAGCTGCCTCGGCGCAGTGACAACGGCGTCACCGAATCCGGGTGGTCGTCCACGAAAAGCTCAGCGGCTCAGTCGGCATCGGCTACCGACCCCGGGAACACCGCACCGCGGACGCCCCCCGAGAGCCGACCGCGGTCCCCGGGGTTCGCCGAGATGGAGGAGTTGGCCCCGGATCCGCGCGGCGGTGTCACCGAATCCGGGTGGTGACCCAGCACCGCTCGCTCAGTGGGTGACGAGCTTCCAGTCCTCCGGCAGATTCGAAGAGCTCACCTGATCACCGTCGACCACCAGGTCCAGCACCGTTCCGCCGAGGCGCAGATCGGTGAGTTCGACCCGGCCCCAGCGGTCCGGGACATGCGGCAGCACGGTCAGGGTGCGGCGGGGCACGTCGGGTTCGAGTCCGAGGAACGAGCGGACCAGCAGCAGCGGGGCCGCGCTCGCCCACGCCTGCGGTGAGCAGGAGGTGGGGTACGGGACCGGGGCCGGAAATCTGGATCGTGGGAAACCGCAGAACAATTCGGGTAGTCGCCCGCCGAAAGCCGCCGCGGCGTCCAGCAATCCGTCGGCCAGCCGGGTGGCCAGGTCGATCGCGCCGGGAATGTGCCGATAGCGCAGCAGTCCGGCGACGGCGACGGCGGTGTCGTGCGGCCAGACCGAACCGTTGTGGTAACTCATCGGATTGAACGCGCCCATGCCCGAAGCCAGTGTGCGCAAACCGAATCCGCTGTCCATCTGCGGCGTGGACAGATGTTCCACGATCCGCGCGGCATGTTCGTCGGTCGCGATACCCGACCACAGGCAGTGCCCGATATTGCTGGTGAGCGAATCGACGCGGTGCTTGTGCCGATCCAGAGCTATTGCGTACCAACCCTTTTCGGGAATCCAGAATGCCTCGGCGAATTTACGACGCAATTCCGCGGCCCGGTCGCGCAGGCGGGCCGCGGTCTCCGACTCGCCGAACTCCTCGGCCAGTTCCGCACGCGCGGTCAGCGCGGCGTAGGCATATCCCTGGACCTCGCACAGCGCGATCGGCGTCTCCGCCAGATGTCCCGCGCTGTTGTTGATTCCGTCGTAACTGTCCTTCCAGCCCTGATTGGCCAGGCCGCGATCGGTGGCTCGCTGATATTCGACGAAACCGTCGCCGTCGCGATCGCCGAAATGCTCGATCCACTCCAGCGCCGCGTCCGCGGCGGGCAGCAGCGCCTGCACCGCTTCCAGATCCGCGCCCCAGCGCCGCACCTCGGCCAGCAACATCACGAAAAGCGGTGTGGCGTCGACGGTTCCGTAATAGACCTCGCCGCCGAGCACCTGACCGCTGGCGGGCCCGCGGCGGATCTCGTGCATGATCCGGCCCGGCTCCTCCTCGGTCAGCGGATCCACCCGCTGCCCCTGCATCTCGGCCAGCTGCTGCATGGTGCCCAGCGCCAGGCCGACGTCCAGCGGCAACGCCATCCACGCGGTGAGCAGACTGTCCCGGCCGAACAGGGTCATGAACCAGGGCGCCCCGGCGGCGACGAAGGTGCGTCCCTCGCGGGTGTCGTCGTGGATGCGCAGCGCGCCCAGATCGCTCTCGGTGCGCTGCAGGACCGAGGTGAGCAGCGGATCGCCCGCGATGAGTTTGGTCGCGGTATCGCGCCACGCCTCGATCTTGCGGCCGGGTTCACTGGCCCCGTAGTGCTCGCCGGGCTGCAACGGCGGGCGGACACGCTGATTGGCCATGGTCGGCTGGGCCAGGATCTCGGTCCGCCAGCGCCCGCCGGGCGGGACCACCACCCGCCACGACAGCGAACCGGGCAGCACCTGCGGCAGTTCCGAGGAGGTGACCGCCAGCCCGCGGGCCCGATCGGCCCGGTCGGTGAACAGCAGTTCGTCATCGGTGACCAGGACTTCCGAGCGACCGTGACCGCCGCGCCCCTCCTTGACCGCGAACAGATCCACGAAATCGCTCTCGGCGTGCAGTTCGAGCACGACGGCGGTGGGTTCGCGGCCGAGGTTCTCCAGCGTGATCGTCTCGCGCAGGCCGTCGGCGACGAGCCGGTCGCGCACCACGAGCAGGGTGCTGTCGGCCTTACCGGCGCGCGGCGGGCGGCGCAGGACGAATCGCGCGGTGAACGCCTCCGGGCTGAGCACCGACAGCGGTTCGGGCCGATGCCCGTCCACCCGCAGCTCCCAGCGGGACACCACCCGCGCATCGCGATAGAACAGCCCGTGCGAAGTGCCGAGCTCGACATCGCCGACGCGGTCGGACAGGCAGAACGTACTGCCCTCCACCAATGTGATCGCGCCTCCCGCACCGCCGAGCGTCGCGGGTTCGCCGGCGTTGAGCGGGCTCATCCGCGCGTACCCGTCGCGCTGCCCGGTGACATCGTCACCGGTCCGTACACCATCGCCTCGATCATCACCATTCCGGACGGTTCCTCCCATTGCACCGGGAACAGCTGGCATCGTGCTTCGGACAATCGTTCCGGCACCGGCCGCATCGCCTGCCTCAATGTGGTCCGGCTGGTACGGCCGGACACGCGACTCCGGTGATCGCTCCGATGATCAAGAGTAACGGTTCGCAGCGGACCGGACGCGGCAATCCTGCGCCCGCGCGATACCGGAACCACGGCCGCGCCGAATCCGAAGATCATCCGCGTGACTCCTCTGTATGGTTTGGCTAACCTAACCGCATCCGATCACTACCTGCGGCTGAGCTTCACTGGAGGCGGTCTGCTGGCCGGACATCCGGTGCACCCCACCCAGTGGATCCGCATCTGGTTCCCCAGCGGCGGCGACAACCTGGTGCAGCGCGGGTACACCCTGGTCGACCCGGATCCGGACCGCGACGCGTTCGACATCGAATTCGCGTTGCATGCGGGCCCGGCCTCGCAGTGGGCGCGCGACGCCGTGGCCGGGGACGTCATCGACGCGACCGTGATGGGATCGAAATTCGCTGTCCCCCAGCCGGTTCCGCCGGAGTTCGTGATCTTCGGCGATACCGCGTCGCTGCCCGCGATCAACTCGCTGCTCGATGCCATCGGCGAGACGCCGACCCGGGTCTGGCTGGAGTGGCAGCACGAATCGGATCGTGAACTGCCCGTGCGCACCGGGCCGAAGACCGAGGTGACCTGGGTCGATCGGGCGGGCGACGGACAGTCGCTGCGTCAGGCCGCCGAATCGCTGACCTGCTCGCCCGATGCCTTCGGCTGGGCGGCCTGCGATGCGGCGACCACGCGATCGATCGCCAAATCGCTGAAATCCACACTGCCCAAGGACAATATCGCCGCCCGCGCGTACTGGCGGTGAGCGCGCCTCAGTCCCGCAGGCCCAGTTTGATCGCGCCCTCGCGAACCTTGCCGCCGGCGTAGTCGACGAACCGCTGCTCGTGTGATCCGAACGGATTGTCGTTGATCAGATACGTCCAGGTGGAGGAGGGACGTTCGACCCCCGCCGATTCGAGATCCACACCGTCGGAAGCGATCTCGGCTCGATCGAAAGCGTCCGCGGCCCGGTCGTACACCGTGGACAGGAAGCTGCCGAACTCCTCGACGGCGATGCGATGGAATTCGTCGATCGGGGTCTCGCGGCCCAGGGCGCGCAGGTGGATGCCCTCGCGCACGTCGGCCAGATAGGACAGGTGCTCGCTCCAGCGCCGATCGAGATGGTGCAGCACGATCAGCCGGGCGGCCTCGGCCGTGGCCGCCTCGCCCGCCTCGGCCTCGGCACTCTCGTAGCGCTCGGCGCACAGTTCCCGGATTCGCTTGGCGGCCAAGCCGTTTCGCAGCACATCGGCGCGATGCCGGAGAACCTCGTCGCGCTGGATCGTGATGAGGTGGTGATAGCGCCAGGTGTTACGGTGGATCGCCAGATGCTCGCCCTCGGCGACCCGCTGGGCGTGATCCATGGTCCGCTGCGCCTCCCCGTCGTGCACGCGCGCGTCCTCATCGATCTGCCGAGGCTGGACCGGTCGCACATGCTCCACCAGCACCTCGTCCTCGAGGCTGGTGAAGAACACCGAACTGCCCGGATCGCCCTGCCGGCCGGCCCGCCCGCGCAACTGATCGTCCAGCCGCCCGGTGTGGTAGCGGCCCGCGCCCACCACGCACAACCCGCCGAGTTCGGCGACCCGCTCGTAGTCCTCACCGTCGGCCGAGCCCAGCCGGATGTCGGTACCGCGGCCGGCCATCTGGGTGGAGATCGTCACGCGACCGTATTCGCCTGCGCGAGCGATGATTCCGGCCTCCTCGGCATCGTTCTTGGCGTTCAGCACCACGCCGCCGATCCCCGCCTCGACCAGGGTGCGGGCGATCCGCTCGGATTCGGCCACACTCGCGGTGCCCAGCAGCACCGGACGCCCCTCCTCGTGCACCGAGCGGACGTATTCGACGATCGCGTCGAATTTGGCGTCCTCGGTGAGGTAGAGGCGATCGGGTTCGTCGGTGCGGACGCACGGCACATTGGTCGGGATCGCGCCGGTTTCCAAGCGGTAGAACTCGGCGAGCTGATCGGCCACGGCCACGGCCGTACCGCTCATCCCGCAGACGGTGCGATAGCGACCGATCAACGCCTGCACCAGAATCGAATCCAGAATCGTGCCGGTCGGCGTGGTGTCCAGGCCCTCCTTCGCCTCCACCGCGGCGTGCAGCCCGTCCGGCCAGCGTTGCAGGCGCGCCACCCGGCCGCGGGCGGCGTTGATCAGCTCGACCTTGCCGTCGCGGACCAGATAGTCCACGTCGCGATGCAGCAGCGCGTGCGCGTGCAGGGCGAGCTGGATCCGGGTCAGCTGATCGGCCTGCTCGACGGTGTAGAGATCCACATCGCCGAGCAGTTCCTGGACATGGTCGATGCCGGCGTCGGTGAGGAAGACGTTGCGGCGGTCGCCGTCGGCTTCGTAGTGCACCGATTCGACCAACTCGCGCACCACGTGCGCGACGTCGATGTCGTCGGGGCCGTGACCGATCGCGCCCGCCAGCACCAGCGGCACCGTGGCCTCATCGATCAGGACCGAGTCGACCTCGTCCACGATCACCACGTCGGGTTCGGGCAGCACGATCTCGGCGGGGTCGGTGCACAGCCGGTCCCGCAGGACGTCGAAGCCCACCTCGCTGACCGGCACATAGGTCACGTCGCAGGCGTAGGCGTCGCGGCGCTGGTCCGGCTCGGTGTGCTGATCCACGAATCCGACCGTCACGCCCAGCAGCGCGTACAGCTCACCCATCCACTCCGCGTCGCGGCGGGCCAGATAGTCGTTCACCGAGACCACGTGCACCCGGCGTCCGCGCAGCGCGAACCCGGCCGCGGCGAGCGCTCCGGCCAGCGTCTTTCCCTCACCGGTGGCCATCTCCACGACGTAACCGCGCAGCAGTCCGACCACACCGAGCAGCTGGGTGTCGAACGGACGCTCGTCCAGCGCCCGGCGCGCGGCCTCGCGTCCGAGCGCGCAGATCCGCGCCAACTCGTCCGCCTCGAGCGGCCGATCCGGTTCCGCGCGAACCCGCCCGGCCGCCTCGATCAGCCCTTCCGGGGACAACTCCCGGAACTCGTCCTCGAACTCGCCCGCCGCCTCGACCACCGGCCGATACCGCAGCAGATCCACACTGCCCGGCCGCTCGATGATCCGCCGAACCCGATCACCGATCCCCCGCAGCCATCCGCTCCCACGCTCGCCCGCCACCCGTACCTCCGTAGTCTCGGTCCGCACGACCGACAGTACCCATACCCGCGCGTGACCCGCCGGGGACCACATGCGACCGGAGTCCGGCGAACCGCACCGAGCCCTCGCGTACCGCCGCGAGGTTCGTCGCCCCCGGGCAGAACCTGGCTCCGGGCACACGCCGACCGGTGCCCCTCGGGGGTAACTCCGACCTATACCGTGACGCGACGCACACCCGCGCAATATCGCGGCAAGCACAGACGGTCGAGCAGGACACGAAGATCGGGCAATCATCCGCGACACCGGACCGCAGATCGAACAGGTGGTGCCTTCTCCCACGCACTCGACGGTCTACTCGATCAGGCTGAAACTCGACAGCCGACTCGTACTCGTGCCCGAGTGGACCACTCGCGATCAAGACCCGACGTGATGAGGAGTGGACCACGCGCGGCACGAAACCCCTTCCGCGAGTGGCATCCCGCCAGCCGCAGGATGCCTCGGCGCCGAATCGATCACACCTGTGTCCGGTGTCATTCGCGGCGCACGGCAACTGCGACCGCCTGCTGTCGCAGAATCCGCCGGCCGCGAGCAGCATTCGCGAATCCGTGCTCCACCGTGGCGAGAGTCTCGTGATCAGCGGTTCGCACCGGACGGTTGCACTGGAAAGACGAGCATGTGGCCGCCGAGCGTTCGCGGCACGAGATCGCGGATGTACCAGACATGGTGTCCGCCGCTGTTCCACTCGGCAAGAGGCGATTTCAGCGATCATGCTCCCTGGGGCGCGCGGCCCGGGTTCCACCCGCCAGGGCGACGGTTCGGAGGAAGACGACCGGGTCTTTGCCGTGGTTCTGGTAGCTGTACGGGCGGTCGCTGCGCAGGCGGCCGGATTCGCCGGGGGCCATGGTGACTTCGATGCCGTCGGCGAGCACGCTGAGGCGGCCATGGGTGACGTGGAAGAGTTCGAACGAGCCGGGCGGGTCGGGCAGGCCGCGATAGGTGTCGCCGGGAGACAGGGTCCAGGACCACAGGTCGGCGGTGCGCACGCCGGTCGTGGAGACCAGCAGGTGCGCCGAGCTGCCCGCGGGCGAGGTCCAGACCAGTGAATACTTTTCCGGCGGAACGCGTTCCACGGCGCTGTCGGCAGGTCCGGCGTCGCCGATCAGCTCGGTGAACTCGGTACCGAGACTGCGCGCGATCCGGGTGACGGCCACGAGACTGGGATTGGCCTGGCCGTGCTCGATCTGGGTGAGCAGCCGTCGGCTGACCCCGGACAGGTCGGCCAGATGCTGCACGGTCAGACCGCGATCGATCCGGGTGGACCGGATGCGCTCGCCCACCCGGAGCAGGAAGTCGCGGGCGAGCACACCGTCACCGGTGGTGTCGTCCCCGCCGCCGATCTCGCCGGTATCCCGCGCCATCGGGCTCAGACGGCGAACAGCTGGTCGAGATTGCGGAACGCCTTGAACTCCAACGCGTTTCCGGACGGATCGCGGAAGAACATGGTCCACTGCTCGCCCGGCTCACCCGCGAACCGCACGTAGGGCTCGATCACGAAGTCGGTGCCGACCGCGCGCAGCCGCCCGGCAAGTTCCTGGAACTCTTCGACGGACAGCACCAGCCCGAAGTGCGGAACCGGAACCTGGTGTCCGTCAACGGGATTGGTACCGCGAACGGCCGCCTCGGGATCGCCGCCGACCTCATGGGTGACGACCTGATGGCCGCGCACGTTCCAGTCGGTCCATTTCTCGTCGGAGCGGCCCCGGGGGAAGCCCAGGACGTTGCCGTAGAACTCGCGAGCGACCTCGATGTCGACGACCGGGATCGCCAGATGGAAGGGAGGAAGGGTGCCGGTTTCCGAGGTTGCCGTAGTCATAGTGTGCATCTTATTTCTCTTTCAGTGTGCAGTCAAATGCTCATCGACGCGTTTGCGCTGCTCCGACCACCGTGTCCAGGACGAGCATGTGCCCCGGATAGTGCGTCGCCGCGTACTCGAGTCCAGCCTCGGGGAGGGCGAGTTGCGGTGTGACACCGCAGTTCCAGAACACCGGCGTCTGATTCGCCGTGATTCCGGGAAACACCCCGAAGTCGGGAGCGGTGAGGTCGGCGAGGCCGATCTCCGCCGGATCACCGACGTGCACCGGCGCTCCGTGCCCCGTGGGAAGGGCCGCGGTGACCGCGATCGCGGTGTCGACCAGATCGTCGTCGACGGGCCGCATACTGACCGCCACGGCCCCGTCGAATCGCGTCGTCCCCCGGGTGGTCAGGCCGGTGATGTACACCGGCGGGGCCGTCACGGCGACCGGGATGCCCGCGCGGCGCAACGGTCCGTCGAGGGTATGGCTGCAACCGAGGGCGAAGGCGACCGAATCCTCCCGCCACCACGGGGTCAGATCGAACGGCTCACCGGCCGGACGACCGTGTTGCCATACCCGGTAACGCGGCACCATGGTTCGCACATCGACGGTGCAGCCGTCGTAGGTCAGCCTCGGATCGCCCGGCGCGGACGAGGCCAGCAGCGGGCAGACCGACGGATTCGCCCGGCAGTACTCGGCGAATTCCGTTGCGGCCGAGGCGGGTACGACGACCAGATTCGCCTGCTGGTATCCGTCGAGAACGCCCGCGGTGGGGCCGGTCCAGGTGCGTTCGGCGATCGACCGGCGCAGCTGTTCGGGGGTCGCGGGAGCCGAATTCGTCACCGCGCCCGCACTTTCGCCGGATCGCGCACGGTCGCGAGCGCGATCAGGGCGAGCACCACCGCGACGATGAGCAGGAATCCGGGTGTCAGCAGGCTGCCTGTGCGATCGATCAGGTAGGTCGCCAGATACGGGGTCAAACCTCCGCCGACGATGGTGCCGATATTGAAGGACAGCGACAGACCGGTGTAGCGCACGCGGGTCGGGAACTGTTCGGCGTAGGTCGGATAGGTGACCGACTGGACAATCGGCATCGGCAGTGCGAGCACCACCATGGCCCCGACGGCGAGCGCGAAACTTCCGCGATCCATCGCGATCATGGTCGGCAGCACCAGGATTGCGTATCCGAGGAAGCCGACCGCGATCACGCGCTTGCGGCCGACCCGGTCGGACAGCGCGCCGAACAGCGGCATCAGCACCGCGACGAACAGGTTGATCGCGCCCATGATCCAGAACGTGTTCGACTTCGAGTAGCCCAGATACGTGGTCAGGTAGATGTTCATGAACACCAGGCCGACCCAGTAGCCCGTATTGGAGCCGATGGACAGCAGAACGACCCTGACCAGAGCGCCGGTGTGCTCGGTAATGGCCTCGCGCAGTGGCGCTTTGGCGGGTGGACCCGACTCGGCGACGAATGCCTGGGAGTCCTCGAGTTTGCGTCGCGCGATCAGGGTCACCGCGATCAGCGGCAGCGCGAGCACGAAGGGAATCCGCCAGCCGAAGTCCCGCAGCTGTTCCTCGGTCAGCAGCGTCGTGGTGAGCCCGGCCACCAATGCCGCTGCGCCACCGCCGATCGCGACGCCGACGGGTGTGAACGCGCCGAAGAAACCGCGACGTCCCTCGGGCGCGGATTCGGAAAGGTATGTGGCCGAACCGGTTACCTCTCCGCCCGCGAAGAAGCCCTGGGCCAGCCGGACGATCAGCAGCGCCAGCGGCGCGAGAATGCCGATGCTCCCGGCCGTCGGCAGCAGACCCACGATCGCCGTCGCCGATCCCATACCGACGACCGTGGTGATCAGCACCGGCTTTCGCCCGATCCGATCGCCCAAGCGCCCCAGCATGATTCCGCCCAGCGGGCGCATGAGGAAGGCGCTGCCGAAGACCGCCAGCGTCGACAGCAGCGAGGCGGTCGGATCGTCGCTGGGGAAGAACCGCGGCCCGATGATGACCGCGAGATATCCGTATACGCCGAATTCGTAGTATTCGACGGCGGTTCCGGCCGCGGCAGCGAGCGCGGCGCGCCTGGGGCGTAATCGAATCGCCTCCCGCGTGCCCGGCGGCGAGGCGTCGGTGACTGGAATGGCCATGGTAGTTTCTCCATGAGTAGAGGTGACGTCGAGCGGCAACACCGTGGTCGAGTGTCCGGGGCAGGATGCGTTCGCCACGTTGCCGATCGGCGTGAACGTCGGGGTTTTTCGCTGCGCCTGTATCCGTTGCCGGGCGCCGAGTTGTCTCCTTCTTCGATCGATGTCTGACGGTCATGGGTCGGGCGGCTATGTTCCGGCCAGCGGGGAGAACGACACCCGCGAGCCGGGTGGTGCTTGGGCGAGCAGATCGAGGTCGGATTCGGTGACCACCCCGATGACCGGGTAACCGCCGGTGACGGGATGATCGGCCAGGAAGACGATCGGCTCGCCCGAGGGCGGGACCTGAATCGCGCCGAGCGGCATACCTTCACTGGGCATATCCACCGCGCCGATGGACAGTGCCCGACCGGACAACCGAACGCCCACGCGGTTGCTGTCCGCACTCACCGACCAGATCGTCGAGGTGAGCGCATGCGTGTCCGCGGAACCGAACATGTGATGTCTCGGCCCCCAACGGAATCCGAGGTCGATAATGCCGGTGGGCAGGGCTCGGCCGATCAGTTCCAGCGGAGTGTGCGGCGGATCGTCCACGGCCGTACCGAGTTCGAGATCGTCGCCCGCTCGCACCGGCGAGGGTCCCAGGCCCGACAGGGAGTCGGTGGCGCAGGAGGCGAAGACCCGCTCACCGTCGACTCCCCCGGCGACCGCGATGTACACGCGAAGACCCCAGATCGGCCGGGAAATGGAAAGGCGTTGTCCCGCAAGCAGATACAGGCGCTGGGGTTCGGCGACGATTCGCCCGTCGACCCGGACCTCGGCCGCCGCGCCCGTCACCGACACGTACCGGGAGGCCGTCGCGGTGATCGTCAACCCGCCCAGCAGATTTTCCAGCACACCGGCATCCTCGGGATTGCCGACGAGTCGGTTGGCCAGCGACGCCGCACCGCGATCGGCCGGACCGCATGCGCCGATGCCGAGATGGGCCAGGCCCGGACGCCCGGCGTCCTGAATGGTCGTATACAGGCCCGGCTCGACGATGCGAAGTTGTGCGGTCGTCGCGCCGGTATTCGAATCCCACGTCCGCGAATCGAGCAATGCGGTCATCACGGCACCGCCTGAAAGGTGACCCTATCGCCGACCGCGAGCCGACTCGGGTTGTCCCACTCGATATTCCAGAGCAGTTCCTCGGTGTGCCCGATGATGTGCCATCCGCCCGGCGTGCCACCGGGATACACGACGGTCTGCGTTCCGGCGATGGCTACCGCGCCCGCGGCGACCCGAGGCCGCGGCGAGGACCGGCGCGGCATCGACAGCTGAGACGCGGTCCCGTCGATATAGGCGAATCCCGGTGCGAAACCGAAGAATCCGACCCGATGGGTCGCGGTGGTGTGCGCGTCCACGATCCGCTCGCGGTCCAGGCACAACATCTCGGACACGTGATCGAGGTCCTCCCCGTCGTACACGACCGGGACCACCACACTGTCGCCGTCGTCGCGGGTATCGGCAGCCGTCCCATCGAATTCGCCCAGCAGGCAGTCGATTCGGGAACGGAGCGGATTCATCTCCCCGGCCGAGTGCGCGATCACCAGAATCGAGGCCGCCGCCGGAACGAGATCCTGTATGGCCGAGAACCATTCGCGGCGACGGAACTCGAGTACCAGTGCCGCGATGTGCTCGGGCGGGACGTCCACCAGCCAGCCACGATCGCCCGCCCGATGCACGGCGGCCTGGGCGATCAACGGGAACGTCCGATCGGGTCCAGACGAAAACCGTTCTCCAGCAATGCCTCTCCGGTCGCCCGTGCCATGCCCACGGCACCGGGGGTATCGCTGTGCACGCACAGTGCCAGCGCGGTGGCCTCCGGCGGCGCGACCGGCACACGATCGCCGTCGACCGAGGTCACCTCCCGCTCGGTGACCATCGAGACCGCGCGCCGCGCGGCGGCCTCGACATCGGTCAACAGAGCGCCGGGATGCCGCCGAGAGACCAAGCGCCCCTGGGCGGTATAGCCGCGATCGACGAAAAGCTCTGCGATCGGCGTGATTCCGCGTTCCAAGGCGCGATTCCACACCTCGGTGCCGTACTGGCACAGCAGCGGCAGTGCGGGATCGACGATTTCGACCGCCTCGACGATCGCCGCGGCCTGCTCGACATTGTCCGCGGCGACGTTGTACAGCGCGCCGTGCGCCTTCACGTAGGTCACCTCGGTCCCCGCGATCCGGGCGAACGCCTGCAATGCGCCGATCTGATAGACGATGTCGTTGACCAGCGTCGGACGGGCCACGTCGATGAACCGGCGGCCGAAGCCGACCAGATCCCGATAGGACACCTGTGCGCCGATCGACACGCCCCGCTCGGCGGCCTGAGCGGTGGTGCGCCGCAGGATGTCCGGGTCCCCGGCATGGAATCCGCAGGCGATGTTTGCCGCCGAGACCAGATCCATCAGTTCGGATTCGTCGCTGTTGCCCCAGGCGCCGAACCCCTCGCCGATATCGGTGTCCAGATGCACAAGCGCGCTCATGCGTTACTCCTCCAGTACAGCCGCATCTCGTCCGCGGAGTTCTCCCACGCGTGATGCAGACCGGTCTGCCCGCCGTCGATGTGCGCGAGAATCTGCTCGGCCAACGCGTCGGCGTCACCGTCGGCGAGCGCCTGGACCATCGCCTTGTGCTCGTCCTGCACACGGCCGTACGCGCGGGTGCCGTGCACGTAGAAGCGGGAGTAGGGCTCGAGCCGGTGATACATCTGCGAGATGAATTCGTAGCGCAGCGGCAGCCCCGACAGCCGGTACATGTCCAGGTGGAACGCCAGATTCGTTCGGGACCAGGCGGCCGCACCGATCCGCGAGACGCCGTCCATCTCCGTCGCCATCGCCTCGAACCGCCCGAGATCGCGCCGGGACACCCGCTCGGTGACATGCCCCGCGAAGCTGGGCTCGATCAGGCGGCGCAGATCGTAGATCTCGTCGATCTCCTCGATGTCCAGCGCGGTCACATAGGTGCCGCGCCCCGGCTCGGACCGCAGCAACCCCTCCCCCTCGAGCGTGCGAATCGCTTCCCGCACCGGGATGCGCGAAACCCCGAACCGATCGGCCAATTCCTCTTGGACCAGGCGATGCCCGGGCGGATAGACACCTTCGACGATCGCGGTGCGCAGCTGACTGGCAACGTCGTCCTTCGTGCCGGGCTTGTGTGACGCAGGTGACATATACTCTGTATACACTGAATACAGTCTCCGGCGGAAGAGGGCGTCCGCGGAGTTAACAAGCTCGATTCCGGCGTAACGAGGAGCTAACAGTCCGAATCGCGGCCGCCCCACCCTGCGAACGCCCGCCGCGCAGGTGGAGAGATGACAACCGCAGGCAGCGACAACGGCGTGTGCAGTCGCCGGCCGGACATTCGACGACATGGCCCGTCCGCACGGTCGCGAGCAGGATCCACGCGCCGATCACATCCGATCCGCAGCACGACTCCAACTCGACGCCGACGAATCGGAAGCCCGAACAGATCCGCGGCGGAGACGACGGTAGGCGCGACTGCCCGGCGGACATTCGACGATCTCACCTCGGACGGTCGCGAGCCGGACCTCCGCGACGATTCGATTCGCAGCACAGCCCAACCCGGCACTGACGGTACGGAGATGGCGGCGACTGCCGGGCACATTCCCTGACCTCGACCCCGACGGTCGCATCGGACATCCGGTCCGATGCGCGTCGCGGCGAACTCCCGCCGCGCAAACGCGGAACGAAAGCGGAAGCGGCGGAATGGAACCGACAACCCAGGACTTCCTGCTGAATGGCGGCCATCACCAGGAACGATTCCGCCACCGGTTAATGTAGGTTAGGCTTACCAAGATTTGATCGGCGAGGAGTGAGCGTGACCGGGGCAGAAGTTACGACGCCGCCGGATGCGTCACAACGGGCGTCGGTGCTCACCGCACATGTGCGCCGACGCCGCGTCGTGGGGTTGGTCGTACTGCTCGTCGTCCTGGCGTTGGTCGTGCTGGCCAGTATCGCGTTCGGTGCGCGGACGATCCCGCCCGTGGACGCCTGGCACGCGGTGTTCGGCGCCGGGGGCGGTGCGGATGCGGAAATCGTTCGGTCGCTGCGGGTTCCGCGTACCGTGCTGGGGTTGGTGGTGGGGCTGGCACTCGGGTTGGCGGGCGCGTTGATCCAGGGGTACACGCGCAATCCGCTCGCCGATCCGGGGCTGCTCGGATTGAATTCGGGGGCCGCGTTCATGGCCGTGCTGGCCATCAACGTCTTCGGATTGGGCACTCCGAGCGGGTACGTGTGGTTCGCGCTGGCGGGGTCCGCGATCGCGGGGGTCGCGGTGTTCGCGGTCGCCGCGCTCGGCACGCGTTCGGGGACCGCGAGTCCGCTGAGCCTGGCGCTGGCCGGTGCGGCGGTGACCTTTCTGCTCCAGGCGCTCACCAACGCGCTGGTCCTGACCGACACCGCGACCCTGGACACCTATCGGTTCTGGGTGGTGGGTTCGGCGGCCGGGCGTGGGTTGGACGTGTTCTGGGATGTGTTGCCGTTCCTGGCGATCGGCGTCGTGATCGCGTTGTTCGCGGGGCGGGGATTGAACGCGCTGAGCCTGGGCGAGGACGTGGCGCGGGCGCTCGGGGTGAAGGTCGGGCTCGCCAAGGGCGCGGGGCTGCTCGCGGTCGTCCTGCTCTCGGGTGCGGCGACCGCGGCCTGCGGACCGATCGCCTTCGTCGGACTGGTCGTCCCGCACATCGCCCGCGCGATCACCGGACCGGATCAGCGCTGGCTGCTGCCGTATTCCGGTCTGCTCGGCGCGGTATTGCTGGTCGCCGCCGACACCGCCGGACGCCTGATCGCCCGGCCGGGTGAGGTCCAAGTGGGCATCACCCTCGCGATCTGCGGAGCCCCGGTGTTCATCGCACTGGTGCGCCGACGGAAGCTGGTGACGTCGTGACCGAACTTCCGCAGGGCGTCGCGGTCGCGCGCGACGCGAAAACTGTTCTGCCGCACCGTCCCGTGCGACCCGCCGTCCGGATCGGGCCGATCTCGGCGGTCCGCCGGCCCGCCGTGCTGACCACGGTGCTGGCTCTGGCCGTGGCGCTCGTCGTACTGGCGGTCCTGGACGTGTGGCTGGGCGGCGACCCGATTCCGTTGCCGCAGTTGATCAATGCGTTGACCGGCGGCGGAACCGGCGCACAGCGGTTCATCGTCTGGGAGCTGCGGATGCCGCGCACCGCCACCGCGCTGATCGTCGGCGCCGCACTCGGTTTGTCGGGCGCGATCACCCAGTCCGTGCTGCGCAATCCGCTGGCCGCGCCGGATCTGCTCGGGATCACCGCGGGCGCGAGCCTGGCCGCCACCGCCGCGACCGTGGCCGGCGGCGCGTTCGCCGCCAGCCTGTTCGGCGTGCCGCTCGCCGCGCTGCTCGGCGGTCTGCTCACCGCCGCCGCGATCTACCTGTTCGCCTGGCGCGGCGGTGAAGTGGCGGGATTCCGGTTGGCGCTCATCGGCATCGGCGTCAACGCGATGCTGGTCGCGGGCGTCGGCTGGCTGCTGGTCTCGGCGCAGATCCAGGACGTCGGCAGGGCTCAGGTCTGGCTGAACGGCTCGCTCGACGACACCAGCTGGACCCGATTCTGGCCCACCGCGACAGCTTTCGTGATCGTTCTGGCGATCACCCTGGCCGCGGCGCGGTCGCTGGCGGCCCTGCGCTTCGGCCCCGAGATCGCGCGTTCGCTCGGCGTGCGGGTGCAGTGGAATCAGGGATTGCTGCTGACTGCCGCGGCCGCGCTGGCGGCCCTGGCGACCTCGGCCTGCGGTCCCATCGCCTTCGTCGCGCTCGCGGCGCCGCAGATCGCGCGGCGGATCACCGGTGCGGCGGGTGAGCCGCTGTTCGGCTCGGCCCTGACCGGCGCCGTATTGATTACCGGCAGTGATCTTCTCGCACGCGCGATCCTGCCCGAGAACCTGCCGGTCGGCGTCGTGACCGCCGGATTCGGCGGCTGCTACCTGTTGTTCTCGCTCGTCCGCAGCAACCGGAAGGCAACCCTGTGACGGCCCAGCTCTGCGCCCGGGAGATCACCCTCGGCTACGGCGACCACGTCGTCCTGGACAAGCTCAGTCTGGACGTTCCACCGGGGCAGGTGACCACGATCATCGGTCCCAACGGCTGCGGGAAATCGACGCTGCTGCGCGCGCTGGGCAGGTTGCTCGCGCCTTCGACGGGGCGAATCCTGTTGAACGACAAGCCAATTGCGGAGCTGCGCCCCCGAGATGTGGCCCGCACGATCGCGATGCTCCCGCAGACGCCGATCGCCCCGGACGGCCTGACCGTCGCCGACCTGGTCGCCCGCGGCCGTCACCCGCACCAATCCTGGTTGCGGCAGTGGTCCGCCGACGACCAGGCCGAGGTCGCCGCGGCCCTCGCCCAGACCGGCATCGCCGACCTGGCCGACCGGCCCGTCGAACAACTCTCCGGCGGACAACGCCAACGGGCCTGGATATCAATGGCTTTGGCGCAGGGCACCGACATCCTGCTGCTCGACGAGCCCACCACCTATCTCGATCTCGCGCACGCCGTCGAGGTGCTGGACCTGGTCGACAATCTGTCCGCCGAACTGGGCCGCACCGTCGTCATGGTGCTGCACGACCTGAATCTCGCGGTGCGCTACAGCGATCGGCTGGTGGTGATGGCCGACGGCCGGATCGCCGCATCCGGCACACCGCAGGAGGTCATCGATATCGACCTGCTGCGCAAGGTTTTCCACCTCGACGCACAGTTGATCGAGGACCCGGTCTCGGGTCGCCCCCTGATCGTCCCGGTCGGCCGCCGCCGCGCCCTCGGCCCGGCGACACCCGTCACGGCGAGTTGAGCCGCGCGGAGTCGCTCACAGGCCGACTTTTCCGGTTGCCCAGTACGGCTTGGTGGTGATCGACTTCTTCGACAATTCGGTGCGGTCCAACAGGATTCGGCGCTGTCGCTGGATCGACTGCGCGTGGCCGAAGAGCGAGGCCGCGTCGTATCGGGCCTCGGTCGATGCCGTCGCTTCGATCCATTCGGCTACCGCAGTGCCGGGCACCGGCTCGGCGGGGAGTACGTCGATTCCGGGCAGCAGTCCCGCGAGCGCTTCGCGATCCTCGGCGGGCACCTCGACCGCACCCGACGCCGTGCCGTTCGCATTCTGTGTCGCGGCCAGGCCGTGGATCACGCCGACGGCGGATCCGTCGCCCAGATAGAGATGCCGATCGCCCCGATATTTCGGCGCGGGCGTGTTCATCCCGAGAGCGATCACGTCATCACCGACGCTCAAGGCGGCGGCCCAGCGGCTCCCGGGACCATCGACGCCCTGGTGGAACAGCACCGAAATCGCCGTGCCCGTATCGTCCACGGCCATCACCGAATAGTGCCGGAAGGTGTTGTCGTCGATCCGGAACTGGATGTCCTGTCCCGCCTTCCAACCCGACTTCAGCGGTTCGACCCGCAGGTCGACGCGGCGGAAATTGGGCGAGATCTGCTCGATCGCCGCGATGCTCGCGCGATGGCCGAAAGATTTCTCGGTGAGGGTGGCCAGCAATCCGGGCATGGATGGCACGAGATTCCTCCTGGTGAGCGGGCGTCGCTCCACGCCGCGATGTTTGAGTTAAGCTTAGCCTAACCAAAGATCGCAAACGATTGCACGGCTCCGCTTATGCGTACCCGAGGCGCAGCGACGTCGTGACCACTAGGGAGTTTCCATGGTACCCAACGACGCTCAGCATCGCGTCGATACGTTGACAGAGCAGGTACGCGGGCCGGTCACTGTCGCGGCGGTCGCCGAATCGCTGTCGGCCGCGCTCGCGGTGGTGCCGGTCATCGCCACGGTCAACATCGCCGGACTCATCCTGGACGGCGGCGCCTCGCGCGCGCACCTGTGGGTCTGGGTGCTCGTCGCGGCGATCGCGCTCGTGCTGGGCGCGCTGTGCGGTATCGCGTCCTCGATCGTCGCCCACCGCGCCGACGCCGATCTGGGCCTGTCGCTGCGAATGCGGCTGGCCGGGCACCTGGCCCGGCTCCCGCTGGGCTGGTACTCCTCGGACGCCGCGGGTAAGACCAAGGCCGTCGTCCAGGACGACGTCGCGGGCCTGCACGAGGAGGTCGCCCACCGCAAACCCGAACTCGCCGGATCCGTGGTCGCCGGAATCGTCGTGGTCCTCTACCTGTTCGTGCTGGACTGGCGGCTGGCGCTGGCCGTGGTCGTCCTGGTCACCATCGCCCAGCTGATCCGAAACTTCCTGACCCGCAAGATCATTCCATCGTACGGGGTGGTGGCCGGCGCCTCGGCGCAGATGGGTTCGGCGGCGGTCGAGCTCGTGCAGGGCATCACCGTGTCCAAGGTGTTCCACCGGGCCGACGAGGACAGCGATCCCACCCCCGACACCGCCTACGGCGCCCACGCGCGGTTCCGGCGCGCGGCGGCCGAGTACGCCGACGCCGACGAGAGCCTCACCAACAACATCGCGACGCTGCGCGCGTGCACCCGCGCCACCGTCGCGCCGGGCACGGTCGCGCTGATCGTGCTGGCCCTGGCGACGCTGCTGCTGGCGACGTGGGATGCCAAGCCGGTCAACGTCATCGCATTCCTGCTGCTGGGCCTGACGCTGTTCGACGTCACCACCCCGCTGTACCTGAACCTGATTCTGCCCAAGCTGCGCATCGGCATCCCGATGCCGAACAAGGCGCAGTCGATGGCCGAACGCATCGGCCAGATCCTGGACGTTCCCGAGATGGCCGAGCCCGCGAATTCCGCGACGCTGCCAACGGCCGAGGGCGCACGACGCGTCTCGATGAAGAATGTCAGCTTCTCCTACGACGGGCAGCGCACGGTCCTGCGGGGACTCGATCTCGAACTCGCCCCGGGCACGATGACCGCGCTGGTCGGCCCCTCGGGCGCGGGCAAGTCGACCGTGGGTCAGCTGCTCGCGCGGTTCTACGATCCGACCGAGGGCAGCATCGAGATCGACGGCGTGCCGATTTCGACTCTGGACGCCCAAACGCTTTACGGCACAGTGGGATTCGTCTTCCAGGACGTCGCTCTGCTGCGCGCCACCGTGCGGGCCAACATCGCCCTGGCCCGCCCGGACGCCACGCAGGAGGACATCGAACGCGTCGCGCGGGCCGCCCAGATCCACGACCGGATCCTGGCGCTGCCGGACGGATACGACACCGTGCTCGGTGAGGACGCCGCCCTGTCCGGCGGCGAACGGCAGCGCCTGAGCATCGCGCGGACGCTGCTGGCCGACACCCCGGTGCTGGTCCTGGACGAGGCGACCGCGTACGCGGACCCGGAATCCGAAGCGGCGGTTCAGGACGCACTCTCGGAGCTGGCTCGCGGCCGCACCCTGCTGGTCATCGCGCACCGCCTGCACACGGTCGTGCACGCCGATCAGATCGCGGTGCTGGTGGACGGCGCGGTGGCCGAACGCGGCACCCATCAGGAATTGCTCGACGCCACAGGCGAATACGCGAAGCTGTGGCAGTTGCAGACCACGACGATCGGAGCGCGCGCATGATCGCCCTTCTCGACAAGATCTTCGGCGACGCCGCGCGCCGGCGCATCCGCCTGCTCATCGCCGCGAGCGCCGGCAACGCGGTGCTCGAGGGAATCGCTGTGGCGCTGTGCGTTCCGGTGCTGCTCGAGCTGCTGCGCCGCGACATCGGCGCGGCCGGGTGGTGGCTGATCCCGCTCACGGTCGTGGTCGCGGCCTACTGGGTGGTCAACGCGGTCATGGAACACCTCGGCACGCACGTGGCCGCGACGCTGCGGCGCGAGCTGTTCGCCCGGCTGGCCGACAAGATCATCGCGCTGCCGCTGGGCTGGTTCGACTCGACCAGCGCCGGATCGGTGACCGCGCTGGTCACCGGCGGCAGCCAGGCGCCGCTGGGAGTCGTCCTGGCGCTCAAAACCATTGCCGAGACGGTCATCCCGCCGGTGATCGTGCTGGTGGTCCTGCTGTTCCTGGACTGGCCGATCACCCTCGCCGTGCTGATCGTCGTCCCGCTGCTGTGGGTGCTGCAACGCGCCGTCGCCAAGCCGATCGCGCGGGCGGACGCCGACGAGGCCGCCGCGGTCGCGGACGCCAACGCCAGGCTGATCGAATTCTCGCAGACCCAGCCCGTGCTGCGCGCCAGCGGCCGCGAGGATCGCGGTCTGGGCGAGCTGTCCGGCGCGCTGCGCAACCGGCACGCGACGACGAACAAGCAGATCCTGCGGGCCACGGCCGGACTCAACGTAGGCGAGCTGAGCGTCCAGCTCGGCTACGTCATCGTGCTCGCGGTCACCGTCGTGATCGGCAGCGGCGCTTGGCAATTGGGACCGCACGAGCTGGCGCGGCTGATCACCGCGGCGGTCTTCGGCATCTGGGCGCTGCGCCCGATCGGCAAGATCTCCACGGCGCTGCTGCTGATCGGCGGTTCCGCCGCCGCACTGGGCCGCATCGATGCGCTGCTGTCGCATCCCGAACTGGCCGAGCCGGATTCGTCGGCGAAGGCCACGAGCACGGGTAACGCGATCGAACTGCGCGATGTGCGCTTCGGCTACCGCGAGGGCATCGATGTGCTCTCCCAGGTGAACATCACCGTGCCCGCGGGCAGCACCACCGCCCTGGTCGGACCGTCCGGTTCGGGTAAGACCACGATCGTGAACCTGGTCGCCCGGTTCTGGGACGCGAACTCGGGCAGCGTGCGGGTCGACGGCGTGGACGTGCGGGACCTGCGCGGTGAGGACCTGATGGACCGAATCGCGTTGGTACCGCAGGACGTCTACCTCTTCGACGACACGCTCGAGGCCAACATCCGCGTCGGCAAGCCGGACGCCACCGAGGCCGAGGTCCGCCGGGCGGCGAGTCTGGCTCAGGTCGATTCCATCGTCGAGCGCCTGCCGCAGGGCTGGCAGAACCCGGTCGGCGCGGGCGGGAACATCCTGTCCGGTGGTGAGCGGCAACGGGTTTCGATCGCGCGGGCACTGCTCAAGGACGCGCCGATCGTCCTGCTGGACGAGGCGTCCTCGGCCCTGGACGCGCGGAACGAGGCCGCGATCGCCGCGGCCCTGGGCGAATTGGGCCGGGGCCGCACCCTGCTCATCATCGCCCATCAGCTCTCCACCATCGCCGACGCCGATCACGTGGTGTACCTGCGGGGCGGCAAGGTCATCGAATCCGGTTCGCACACAGAGCTTTTCGCTGCGGACGGCGAGTACGCCCGGTTCTGGCGAGAGCAGCAGCGGGCCAGGTCGTGGCGGCTGCGCGATCGTGCGAGCGAGCCCGCGGGCGGGCGTCCGGCCTGAGCGGGCCGCGCGAGCCGACGCGGCAGTCGGGGCGGGATGGGTGATCCAGCGGACAGCCCATCCCGCATCGACGATCTTTACCTGAACGGGTGACCATTATAGGATTGCCTTACCTAAGTAAGAATTTCTGAGAGGTACTGCACTCCATGGCTTCACCGACAACACTGCGCAAGCGGACGCGCCCGATTCTCCGGCGAGTGGCCGCGACATCACTCGCCCTGGGCGCGATCGCGTTCGCCGCGGGGTGCGGCAACACGGACTCGGATTCCACGACGTCGAGCACGGCCGCCTATCAGGCGGTGACCGTCGACCACGCCTTCGGGCAGACCGTCGTGAAGAACAAGCCGACCCGCATCGTGTCACTGTCCCCGACCTTCACCGACGCGCTGATCAGCCTGAACACCAAGCCCGCGGGATATCTGCCCAACCCCATGACCAATGCGGATTACGCCTGGGATCAAGGCAATTCGAATCTCGCCGGGGTCACCAAGCTGCCCCTCGGGCCGGGCGGGACGGTGCCGGAGGAGAAGATCGCGGCGCTGCAACCGGATCTGATTCTCGGCGGCGGGCTCATCCTGTCCAAGGACGAGTACGACAAGCTGAGTAAACTGGCGCCGACGATCCCGTCGCTGAAGGCCGGTGCGCTGGACTCCTGGCAGGACGACACCACCCTGGTCGGCAAGCTGCTGGGCCGCGAGGCGGACGCCAAGCCCGTCATCGAATCCACCGACAAGGCGCTGGCCGACGCCAAGCAGAAGTATCCGAAGCTGGCCGGAAAGACGTTCGCCGTCAGCCTCTTCGTCGATCCGACGAATATCGAGGTCATCACGAATCCGGATGACAACGCCAACAAGTTCTTCGAATCCCTGGGCATGAAGATCCCCGACTCGCTGCACGGCCTGACCGGCGGCCTCGGCGGCCTGAACGGGAAGATCAGCATGGAACGACTCGACCTGCTGAACTCGGATCTGCTGTCCGTCGGATACATGACACCGGGCGCGTCCGCGCAGCTCGAGGATCAGGCCCTGTTCAAGCAGCTGCCCGCCGTACAGCACGGCACCTATCTGGCCACCGACGCGGATGTCAGTTCCGCACTGCGGCTTCCGACCGCGCGGACCACGGCCTGGTTGCTGACCAAGTTCGACGGAGTCTTCGGAAAGCTCTGAATCAACGACAGCGCTGGCGCCGCGGCGATTCTCGTCGCGGCGCTACCGCTGTGCGCCGAGAATTGGCACGCATTCCATTGTGCCGCAATAGATTACCCGTGCGACATCGCACAAGGACTCGACGCCGACGTTTCAAATTGTTAATGTAGCCTTGCCTCACTAAGGGTTCCCTTAGACGGTTCGATCCGTACTGGGTGCCTGTGATCGAAGGGATAGATAAGACGTGGGCACTGTCCACCGGCCGCTGCCGGACCTCCCAGACACCACCGATCCGAACGCCATCGTCGTCGCGTTCGCCTCGAATCCGGCATTTCGCGCCGCGGAATGGAGCGAACTCACCACGCCCGGCAACCCGTACCGCAGGCCGGTGCGGCCCGACGATCTGGCATGGGTCAAGTACCACAACACGATGCCGCCGGAGAAGGCGCTGCGCCTGAGCGCCCTGCTCGGCCACCGCATGCTGCGCAACATCTACGACCTCGAGTCCACCCTCGTCGCGCCCGCCGACGGCATCGACACCGTCTCCCAGGACCGCGCCGACTTCTACAGCCGGGACAACCGAGTGCGATCGGCGCTCGCGCGTCCGGTCCTCGAACGCCACCTGTTCGACTTCCTCGACGATGCCGAGGGCGAGCGGGCCACCACCGCCGCGGACGCGCTGGAGCTGGTGCGGAACGCCGCGCAGCGCCTGTCGGAGAATACTCCGGAGGCCGCGAAACTCACCGAAAAGCTCAGCGGCACAAGAGAATCCGCCGTATTCGTGACCATGCAGTACCACGGCTTCATGCCCGCCGTCCGGGAGGCGCTGGGCCGCAGGGGCATCGGCGAATACCCGCGTCGCCTCGACGGCTTGCAGGCCGCACTGCTGGGCACCTATCAGCAGTGGATATCGCTGCGCTCGGCCTACCGCGACCTGCTGGACGCCGCGGACCTGGCGCAGACCCCGGGCGGGCAGTGGCAGCTACTGCTGGGCACCTCGCTCGCGCGCGGCAATCACCTGCTGTCGCTGGCCGCCGATCCCGGGCGCCTGCCCGAACTCGTTGGCGCGGCTGCGTTTTCGCACCTGGCCGGACAGCGCGACACCGCCGCGCTGCGGCCGATCCTCGAGCGGGGCCTGCGCGCGGAGACGAATTTCGCCGGATTCGACCTGGGTATCGGGTGGTCCGTCGACCTGGACGAATTCCTGCCCGAGGTCCTCGATGCGCTGGTGGTCTCCTACGGCGAGGACGCCCCGCGTGCGTTCCGGCGCGGATTCATCGCCGCCGAGCGCCTGCACGAGCTGTGGCACCAGGATCTGGCCGCCCAGCTGAGCTGGGCCGATCAGATCGAACTGCATCAGGAGTACGCCGAGAAGATCCACCGCTACCTCGAGGACAACAACATCGTGGTGGATCTGGACACCTTCGTGGAGAGCGAGGAGGAGACCTCGACCACGCATGTGCACAACGAGCATCGGCTGGTGATGATCGAGGAAGGGCAGATGCACTTCTGGAACAACGCCACCCACAAGATCGAATTGTTCACCGGCGACAAGATTCTCATCCCGGTCTCGCGACTGCACGGCTCCACCGTGCTGTCCGGAGTATGCACCTACCACCAGCCGATCATTCCCGATGATTTACTACGGAAGATCATCTGATGGGGAGTGAAAGTACCAGCGAGACAACCGAATCCGATGCCCTGCGCCGAATGACATTCGGCCCCCTGCCCGAATGGGGTATCAAGCACGGCACGGAGCTGCTGGACCTGATCGGCTTGCCCGAGAACGGTTTTCCGTGCACATTCGCGGTGCGCGGGGCATTGACCGAGGGCCTGCGATTCGGATTCATCGACGAACTCTACGATCAGAGCGCGCGCGAGGAACTCCGCGTCATTCTCCGGCGATATCTCTCGATGTACAAGTCCATCTCCCGCGAGACCTCGCTGATCGTCTTCTTCCAGACCAAGGAACCGAACGATTCGCTGGCCGGATACTACCGGACGTTCTGGGACATCCTCCAGGACCTGCACGACGGCGATCGGGTCCCGTGGCCCGAGGACATTCCGCCCGAGACCGACGATCCCATGTGGGAGTACGTCTTCGACGGCACCCCGATGTTCGTGGTCTGCAGCAATCCGGCGCATGTCCGTCGCCGCAGCCGCTACAGCCCGATCTTCTACATCACCTTCCAACCGCAGTGGGTGTTCGAGAACATCAAACCCGACACCAGAGCGGGTCAATTGGCGCGCAAGCGTATTCGCAAGAGATTGGTCGCATTCGACGACGGCCTGGAACCGTCCTCTGTGCTGGGCAACTACGGCGATGCGGACAACCGGGAATGGCGGCAGTACTTCCTTCCCGACGACAACGAATCGGACGTGCCCAGCGGCGGCTGCCCGTTCCTGCACCGCATGCGGCAACAATCACCGTCTTCCGATTGAGCGGCTCATCGGATCGACTACCGCACGAATCTCGACGGAAGAAGAAATACTGATGTCCGACAAGCCGAACCCTGACGATCTCTTGCGCAAACTGGTCGGTGAAGCGATGGGGGCCGACGCCGAATCTCTGGACTCCGACGCCAATCTCATGGCCCTGGGCCTGGATTCGGTACGCGTGATGAAGATTTCGGGTCTGCTCAAGCGCGAGGGAATCCGCTTGAGGTTCGCCGAAATGATGTCCGAGCCGACGCTCGCCGCCTGGCTGCGGCTGACCGACACCACCGCCTCGGACGCGTCATGACCGAATCGATGAGCGAGCGCCCGATCGGCGAGGACAGCGTCGCGGTGGTCGGCATGGCGCTGCGCACTGCGGGAGCGCAGACGCCCGAGCAGTTCTGGGCACTGCTGCGCGAGGGCCGCGAGGCGCTGACCACCTTCACCGACGAGCAACTGCGCAGATCCGGCCTGAGCGAGGCCGAGATCGCCGATCCGGCGCTGGTCCGCACGCGGCCGGTCCTGGACGGCATCGAACAGTTCGATCCGGGTTGTTTCGGCCTCACCCCGCGTGAGGCCGAGACGACCGACCCGCAATTGCGGCTGCTACTCGAATGCGCCAGTGAGACCCTGGAATCCGCGGCCATCGACCCGGCCCGATTCGACGGCGCGATCAGCGTGTTCGCCGGATCCGGCCCGGATTCGTACTACCAGCACCATCTGCTCCCGCTCGAGCGCCGCGATCCGGCCGCGCGCATGGACCATCTGCTCGGCAACAGCAAAGATTTCCTGGCCGCGCGCATCGCCTGGTCGCTGGGCCTGCGCGGTCCCGCGGTCAACGTGCAGGCCGGATGCGCGACCTCGCTGGTCGCGGTGCACCTGGCCGCGCAGAGCCTGCTGGCGGGGCAATCCGATCTGGCCCTGGCCGGCGGCGCGACGGTCTATGTGCCGCAGTACACCGGCTACCGCTACCGCGAGGGCGGCATCAACTCGCCCGACGGACACTGCCGCGCCTTCTCCGCCGACGCCGACGGCACCACACCTGGCGACGGCGTCGCGGTACTGGCGCTGCGGCGACTCGCCGACGCGATCGCCGACGGGGATCCCATTCTGGGCGTCCTGGAAGCGACGGCGGTGAACAACGACGGCGCGGGTAAGGCCGGATTCGCCGCACCCGACCCCGGTGCGCAGGCCGAGGCGGTCGCCGAGGCGCTGAGCGTCGCGGGGATCGAGGCCGACGATCTGGACTACCTCGAAACCCACGGCACCGGAACGGCACTCGGCGACGAGATCGAGATCGCGGCCCTGAGCGAGGGTATCGAGGGCCTGCTGAACGATCGCGGTCACCGCGTGTTGATCGGCACGCACAAACCCAATGTGGGCGACACCTGGGCCGCCGCGGGAGCGCTCGGCCTGGCCAAGGTGCTGCTCTCGCTCACGCATGAGGAGCTGCCGCCGAGTATCAACTCCGCGCCGCTCAATCCGCGCATCGACTTCGACGCCACCCCCTTCACGGTCAACCCCGAACTGCGGGCCTGGCCCGAGCACGAGTCCGGGCGGGTGCGACGCGCGGGCGTGCACATCTTCGGGCTGGGCGGCACCAATGCCCACGCCGTCCTCGCGCAGGCTCCGCATCGCGCGCCCGCCGCGCCGCAGCGAGCCGCCGAACTGCTGACCCTGTCCGCCCGCAGTACCGTTCAGTTGCGCGATATGCGTAAGGAACTGGCCGATTACCTTGCCACGCATCACGATACGGATCTGCGCGCGTTCGCGTGGACGTTGCAGTCCGGTCGGCGGTCCCATGCGGTGCGGGCCGCGTTCCTCGTCACCGATCCGGCCGACGCCGAACGCGTACTGCGCGAGGACTCGCACGAGTCCTCGAACTTCGAGGTGGCGGCCGCCGACGCATCGGCCGCGGACACCTCGCCCGGCGTCGACGTCGATCTGCTCACCGGCGAGAAGTATCTCGCGACACTGCGCGCGGTCGGCCGGGCCTGGCTCGACGACCGCACCGATATCGATCCGGCCATCCTGCGCGGCGGGCACACCCCGGTCCGGCTCGCCCTGCCCGGTCATCCGTATCTGCGACAGCGCTGCTGGGCGGCCGACCCACCAACGGCGACAACCGAATACGTCGCCGCGGAGCCGAGCGATTCGGTCCATACCCGGCCGATCACGCTGCCACCCTACGTCGCGCCGAGCTCGGCCACCGAGACCACGGTGACGCGAATCTGGGCCGCTGAGTTCGGCTTCGACCGGATCGGCGTGGATGACGAATTCTTCGACCTCGGTGGACACTCGCTGCTGGCGGCGCGCATCGTCGACCGCCTGCGCGCGGCCTGTGCCGTGGATCTGTCGATCCGCGAATTGCTCTCCGAGGCAACGACTCCCGCCCAGCTGGCGGCCGTGATCGACACGCGCGAGCACGTCTCGACCATCGCCGACACGCCCAGCTGGCAGCCGGGCATGCGGATACCGCTCAGCGCCGCACAGCGGCGGATGTGGCTGTTCATGCAGCTCTACCCGGCCTCGAGCGCCTACAACATCGGATTCCCGATGCGGTTGCGCGGCGCGGTCGACATCGAGGCGCTGCGACGCGCGGCCAAGCGGCTGCTGGCCCGGCACGCCGCGCTGCGAACCCGATTCGTCGTGCACGAGAACACTCCGTTCGCCGTCGTCGACGAGCCGGACGACACCGTGGACATCCTCACGGTTCGCGGCCGCGACGACCGCACCGCCGAACAGTGGATCGCCGAGATCGACTCGGCCCCATTCGATCTCGGTACCGGACCGCTGGTGCGGCTGGCCTTCGCGCCCGCCGGGGATCCGGACGGACCGCACCTGATGCTGCTGTGCGCGCACCACAGCATCGCCGACGGTATGAGCGTGGCCGTCCTGCACGCCGAACTGGCCGAGCTGTACGCGGCCGACCTCGAGGCGCGTGCCCCGCGGGTGCCCGCCACCGTCGCGCAGTTCCCCGATCTCATGCTGCGTCGCGAGGATCCCGCGAGCCGCGCGGAACGTGCTGCGGCACTGGACTATTGGCGTGAGCGCCTGGCGGGCGAGCCCGCCGTGCTCGACCTGCCGGCCGACCGTCCGCGTCCGGACACGCCCAGCTTCGCAGGTCATGCGCACACCTTCGACCTCGACGCGCAACCGTCGGCCGAACTTCGCACGCTCGCGCAACGTCATCACGCGAGCACGTTCGCGCTCGTCACCGCGGCATTCATCACGGTGCTGCACCGGCTCACGGGGCAGACCGACATCCTTACCGGCACCGTCACCCACGGCCGCCTCGACGCCGCCGAACGCGACGCGGTCGGCTGCTTCGCCGACACGGTCCTGCTGCGCGAACGCATTTCACCCGACCTCGCCTTCAGCGCCCTGCTCGACCAGGTGCGCGACACCATCGGCGAGGCGCTGGCCCACCAGTCGGTGGCCTTCGACGAACTGGCGGCGGACCTCGGCTGGGACGCCACCGCCAGCCGGACACCGATCCCGCAGGCCATGGTGATCGGCCAGCAGCCGGTGCAACCCCTGCGCATGGGCGGGGCCGTCGGCGAGCCGATCGTCGACCGGGTCGACACCGCCCGATTCGATCTGGTGTGCAACGTCTGGGAGGAGGACGGCCGCATCCGGGGCGCGGTGACCGGCGCGCTGGACATCTTCGCCGTCGAGACCATCGCCCGTCTCGCCGAGGCGATTACCGCGGCATTGGAATACCTTGCCGCCGAGCCTGATTCGGCGCTGGCCGACGTCTCGATCGTCCCGGCCACCCAGCGCGAACTGCTGCGCACGGGATGGACCGGCGCGGGGCACCCGGATTCGGCCGACGTCTCGAGCACCGGAATTCCGCGCGGCGCTCGTCCGCCCGCGGTGCCCGAACTCGTGCTCGAGGCCGCTCGCCGCGATCCGGCGGCGATCGCCATCACCACCGATTCGGCGACGATCACCTACCGCGAACTGCTCGACGCCTCCGAGCGCCTGGCCCGCAGGCTGCTGGACGCGGGCGTCGCGCGCGAGCAGATCGTCGCGGTGTCGCTGCCGCGCGGTATCGACTACGTCGTGTCGCTGCTGGGCGTGATGCGCGCGGGCGCGGCCTTCGTGCCGGTCGACACGACCTGGCCGTCCGAGCGCCGCCGACAGGTGCTCGCGCAGGCGGGCGTATCGCTCATGATCGCCGATCCATCCGCGACAGATGCTCTGCCGCAGGGTATCTCGGTGATCGATGTGCGAGCCGAAGCAGAGCCCGGTCGGCACCCGCTGCCGACGGTCGATCCGGAGCAACTCGCGTACGTGATGTTCACCTCCGGCTCGACCGGAACGCCAAAGGGCGTCATGATCCGGCACGGCGCGATCGGTTACCGGCTGCGCTGGCAGCAGGATCTGCTGCAATTCGGCCCGTACGACGCCGTGCTGTTCAAAGCGCCGCTGGGATTCGACATCTCGATCAACGAGATCTTCCTGCCGCTGGCGGTCGGCGGCAGGCTCGCCGTCGTGGCTCCCGAGCGCGAGGCCGATATCGGGCATCTGCTCGAGGTGATCGAACGCGACAGGGTCACCTTCTTCTACGTCGTGGCCTCGATGCTCGATCTCATCCTCGACCGCCGCGACAGCGCCACCCGGGCCCGTTCGCTGCGCTATGTGTGGTGCGGCGGTGAGGCTTTGACCGACGAGCTGTACCGGCGATTCGCCGCCGCCTTCCCCGAGGCCACCATGTTCCACGGGTACGGACCGGCCGAGGCGACGATCGGGGTGGCGTGCCGCAGGTACACCCCCTCGGGCGGTGCGAGTACGGCGGTCACCATGGGTGTGCCCAATCCCGGTGCGCGCGTGTACGTTCTGGATCGCCGGTTGCGTCCCGTGCCCGTCGGCATGGTGGGCGAACTGTACATCGGCGGGCTGCCGCTGGGTCGCGGCTATGTCAACGCACCTGCGCGAAGCGCGGAATCCTTTGTCGCCGACGTGGTTTCCGGACTGCCCGGCACCCGGCTCTATCGGACCGGCGATCTGGCCAAGTTCACCGCGACCGGGGAGCTGCAATTCTGCGGCCGGGTCGATCATCAGGTCAAGGTGCACGGGCACCGGGTGGAACTGCCGGAGTTGGAGGCTGTGGCCATGCGGCACCCGGCGGTGCGCCGGGCCGCGGTCGTCCTCGACGCCGACGGTGAACTCGCGGCGTTCTGCCAGCCCGAAGACGGCGCGCAGTGCGATGTCACCACGCTGCGGCAGTGGTTCACCCGGTGGGTTCCGGCCTTCATGGTTCCGCGCGGCATCACCGTCCTGGACCATATCCCGCTGACCGATGCGGGCAAGGTCGACCGAAAAGGACTGGCCGCGTTGGCCGTTCCGCCACAGGACGAGACGCCCGACCGCATCGCGCCCAGCGGCGACACCGAGCTGACCCTGGCCCGGATCTGGTGCGAGGTACTGGGCGTCGAATCGGTCGGATCGAACCGCAACTTCTTCGAACTCGGCGGCCATTCCATGGCCATGGTGCGCGTGCAGAACCTGATCGACGCCGAATTCGACATCGAGATCGCCCTGCTGGAGTTGTTCGAGCACACCACGATCGGGCAGCTCGCCGCACATCTGGACAAGCGGCGAACCGGCGATGCGGGCGAGTCCGGTCCGGACGTCCGGGTCGACAGCGACGCGGTCGCCGCAGCCCGCCGACGCGCCGAGGCGGCCAAGACCGCACAGCGGGCGGCCGCCGCACGCCGAAGGAACAAAAGATGACCACCGAACGCTACGAGCCGTTCCCGCTGACCGACACTCAGCGGGCCTACCTCATCGGGCGCGGTGACTTCTATCCGCTCGGTAACGTCTCCACGCACGCGTATCTCGAATATCGCTGCGTGATCGACCCGGACCGTTTCGCGGCGGCCTGGGCGCGCGTGGTGGACCGGCACGACATGCTGCGCGCGGTGGTGGACCCGCGCACCGCCACGCAGCGGATATTGCCCGAGGTGCCCGATTCCGGTCTGGTCCTGCGGGATCTGCGCGGACTCGACGAGTCGGGCGCCGCGGCGGAGCTGGCGGCGATCCGCGAAACGATGGCGCACGAGGTCCGCGCTGCCGACCGCTATCCGATCTTCGGCCTGACGCTGTCGCTGCTGGCCGACACCGACCGGCCGGAGGAGGTACGCGCACACGTGCACGTCGGCATCGACGGATTGACACTTGATTACGCGAGTTGGCATGTGCTGCTGCGTGATCTGTCGATCTACTACGACGATCCCAGCGCGACGCCGCCCCCGCTGACCTGCTCGTTCCGCGATTACGTGCTCGCGGCCCAGGATCTCACCGATCCAGCGGACATCGCCGAGGCACACGAGTACTGGGAACGCGTGCTGCCGGATCTGCCCGGCCCGCCACAACTTCCGCTGCGACGCGAGCCGGAATCGGTGACCCACCCCCGATTCGACCGGCTCGACGACTGCCTGGACGCCTCGACCTGGTCCCGCTTGCGGACCCGCGCCACCGAGCACGGGCTCACCGCCAGCGGGCTGATGGTCGCCGCGTTCGCGCAGGTTGTCGCGCACTGGAGCGCCACACCGCGCTTCACGTTGAACGTTCCGCGCATGGGCCGCAACGAACTGCTGGACGGCGTGCAGGACGTCGCCGGTGAATTCGCCACCTTCACCCTGCTCGACGTCGACGCGAGCGAACGGGAGCCGTTCGCCGACTTCGCCTTCCGGGCGCAGCGCCGAATGTGGGAGGCGCTCGAGTACGGCGTGATCAGCGGCACGGAACTGCTGCGCAGACTCGGGGAGCTGCACGGCACCGAGCACGGCCCGGTCCTGATGCCCGTGGTACTGACCAGCACATTGGCCTTCTCCAAGGGCGATTCGGCGCTCGTGCGCGCCCTCGAGCCGGTCTACCACATCACCTCCACACCCCAGGTGTATCTCGACGTACAACTCGAGGAGCGACTCGGCGAGCTCTACATCAACTGGGACTACGTGCAGGATGTGCTGCGGCCCGGCGTCATCGAGGCGATGTTCACGGCTTGGTCGACCCTACTGCGCAACCTCGCCGACGACGAAACCCATTGGCGCAGCGATGATCCGATCGGATTCGATGCGGCATTCGCGAACAACGAACAAGCGCGGCGCGGCACAGATTCCACCAGCCGGGTGGATGGCACACACCCGACCGACGAACAGGCCTGGCGCAGCAACGATCCCACCAGTCCGGACGGCACGCCCCTGACCGACGGACAGACGTGGCGCAGCGCCGATCATGTTCGGCGCGCGGACCAGCTTCCCGATGAAGCTGTGCACGAGAGTGTTTCGTCACTCGTCGAGGAATCCGCGCTGGCGCACAATGCATTCCTGGAGCAGGTTCGGGTGCGTCCCGATGCTCCGGCGGTGCGCGGTGCGGATGGAAGCGAGTACACCTACGCGCAGTTGCATGCCCGAGCGGCCGCTATCGCGTGGTGGCTGCGGGAGGTGGCACCGGAACCCGATGTGGCCGAACCGATCGTGGCGATCGTCATGGCAAAATCGCCCGAGCAGATCGCGGCGGCGGTCGGGGCGCTGTGTGCCGGAATGGCTTATCTGCCGATCGATCCCGAGTTGCCGACGGCATCGATCGGCGCGCTGCTGGACCGCGCCCGGCCGATCGCGGTGCTGACCGACACCGCGACCGAGCGAGTATTGCCGGACAACGCACCGCCCACGCTGGCCGTCGACCGGCTCGCCTCCTCCCCTCGGCTCGGACTCCCGGAGACCACGACCGACGCGCACAGCCTGGCCTATCTCCTGCCGACATCGGGATCGACCGGCGAACCCAAACTGGTCGCGGTCGAGCACGGCGGCGTGGTCAACTGCCTGCGTGCCACGGCACGCGCGTTCGCCCTCGGGCCGGATGATCGGTCGCTGGCGGTGACCGCGCTGCACCACGACATGTCGCTGTTCGATGTATTCGGTGTCCTGGGCGCGGGCGGCTGCGTCGTGGTGCCCGATGCCGCCGGGCGCACCGATCCGGAACATTGGCTGGCACTGATGTCCGAACACGGTGTCACCCTGTGGAATTCGGTACCGGCGATGATGCGGATGCTGCTGGACTACCACCGCGAGAACCCGGCGGCCGATCTCGGCCCGGTCCCGCTGCGGGTGAGTTTCCTCGGGGGAGACTGGTTTCCGCTCGAGCTGGCCGCCGACTATCGTGCCGTCTTCGATGCCGCCGAACTCGTCAGCGTGGGCGGCCCGACGGAGACGACCCTGTGGAACATCTGGCATCGGGTCGGCGATCCGGCCGACTACCGGGATTGGATCAGCGTGCCCTACGGCAAGCCCATTCCCGGCGCGCGCTACCACCTGCTCGACGAGCGCGGATTCGAATGCCCGGACTGGGTGGTCGGCGAAATGTGTTGCAGCGGACTCGGTGTGGCTCGGGAGTACCTGGGCAATCCGGAACTGACCGCGGAACGATTCGTCCGGCATCCGGCTATCGGCGAAAGGCTCTATCGCACAGGCGATCTGGGCCGACGTCGGCCGGACGGCACGCTGGAGTTCATCGGCCGGCGCGATTCGCAGGTCCAGTTGCGCGGTCGCCGGGTCGAGCCCTCGGCCGTGGAGGCGGCGCTGCGCAGTCACCCGGATGTGGAGCACGCCGTCGTCACGGCGGTGGCGCAGACCTCCGGCCCGGGACATCGCGCACTGATCGCCCACGTGGTGGCCGACACCGACGAGCCGACCCTGCGCGCCCATCTGCTCGGTCGCGTCGCGGGATACCTGGTGCCCAGCCGGATCCTGGTCCTGGACGCGCTGCCGCTCACCGCGGGCGGCAAGGTCGATCGCGCCGAGCTGACCGCGCGCGGGCAAGCGGCCCTGAGCGAGTCGGTGTCGGCGGACGCGGACCACACCTCGGACGCGGACCACACCTCGGACGCGGCACTGACCACGGTGATCGCCGCCGCCTGGGCCGACGTGCTCTGCCTGGACCGGGTCGGCCCGCGCGACAACTTCTTCGCACTCGGCGGAGATTCGTTGTCCGCCACCAGGATTCTGGCCCGATTGCGGCGGGAACTGGCCGGCTGCGAGGTGTCCGCACGCGCCGTGCTGGCCGGTATCGACGTCGCGACCTGCGCGCGCGAACTCCTCGCGCACGCGGGCCCGGCGATCGAGCAAGCCGCTCGTCGCACCCTCGACGGCGGACCCGCACCCGAGCACACCGCCCACCGGACCACCTTCGCGAGCGGACCCGCACCGGCCACCGGACCACTCTCGGCCGCTCAACGACGCATGTGGTTCGCCGAACGCCTCGCCCCCGGCAGCGCCGCCAACCACCTGGCGGTGACGATCCGACTCGACGACGCCCTCGACCCGGACGCCCTGTGCGCGGCCCTGTCCGACGTGGTCGCCCGGCACACCGTTTTGCGCACGATCTATCGTATCGACGCGAACGGTTCACCCGCACAACACATTCTGGACTGGCCCTCCGGGGCAGCACCCGCCAGCAGTCACGGACCGACCGCCCACACCGAGACCGACCCGGTTCAGCAGCTCGAGGTGACTTCCGACCCGACCGGCCACACTCGAGCCGAAGCGGTCCGGTCCTTCGAGGTGACACGGGCGAACGATGCCGACCGGACCACCCACGCAGATGGGGTTCAGCCCCTCGAGGTCACCCGAATCAGCGAACCCGACCCCATCGCCCGCGCACACGACGAAGCGGTCCGCCCGTTCGACCTGAGTTCGGAACTGCCGATCCGGGCGGGGCTGGCCCGGGACGAGGCCGGGGGTGGTTGGCTGTTGTGGATCGTGTTGCACCACATCGCATTCGACAACAACTGCTGGGACATTCTGTTCGGCGATCTCTCGGCGGCCTATCGCGCCCGGCGAGATGGCCAGGTCCCCACGCCGAACCCGGCAGGCAGGTATCTGGATTACGCGCTGGCGGAAGCCGACCACTCGCACGACGTCGAGTACACCGCCGCCCGCGATTACTGGCGTTCACGTCCCCTGCGGACCCGCCCGGGTTCGACCTTGCCGCCACGCGGCGGCCGCAGAACGGTCCAGGAGCTGACCGCATCGGACCGGACAGCGATTGCCGAATCCGCACGTACACTAGGGATCTCGGAGACAGCGGTACTGATGACGGCCGCGGCGCTGACGATCGGACATCGCACCGGCCGCGATGCGGTCACGCTGGCCGTGCCGGTGATCGACCGCGGCGCGCCGGGGGCGGAATCGGTAGTCGGCAATTTCGGCAATCTCGTACTCGTCGATATCGATCTCACCGCCGCAGATCCACTCGCCGAGGTCGCCGCGAAGAGTATCGAAGCCTATGCGCACCAGCAGGTTCCGTTCGATGTCGTGGTGGCCGATCAGCGCGCGGCCCGGCCGGGCGAATCCGGCCCGCTGTTCGATGCCGTCTTCTCCGCACGCGGCGAACTGGCTGACCAGCTGGCACTCGACGGCGTGCGCGCCACCCTCACCCCGATCGAATTGGCCACCGCGAGATTCGATCTCGTCCTCGAATCCGTCGACAGCGGCGGCGGACGCTCGCTCGGTGTCGTCGCGGATCGCGACCGCTATCGCGCCGACGAGATCGACTCCCTGCTCGGCGAATTCCACGCCACACTCACCAGCCTGACCACGGCCCGGAAGGAAGTTCAGATGACCGGCAGCACCGAATTCGAGGATTTATCCGAAGGGCCCGACGCCGACGCGATCGCGGTGATCGGCATGGACGGCCGGTTCCCCGGCGCACCGGATCTGGCGACGTTCTGGGACAACCTGATCGAAGGCCGCGAGGGCGCAAGGGAATTCACGCTCGAGCAGTTCCTCGCCGGGGGCGGGACCGAGGCCGAGTACACCGATCCCACGCTGGTCCGGGTAGCGTCCTCGGTCGAGGGTATCGACCAGTTCGACGCGGATTTCTTCGGCTACCGCCCGTCGGAGGCGGAGCTGATCGACCCGCAGCAACGCCTGTTCCTGGAGTGCTGCCATCAGGCGCTACAGCAGTCCGGGCAGGTGCCCGACCGCTTCGACGGCCGGATCGGGGTGTACGCGGGCGCCAGTCAGAGCCGCTATTTCCTGGAGAACGTCTATCCGCACGTCATGGATCAGACGAATTCGATGGCGTCGCTGCCCGCCACCTCGGGCAGCTCACCCGGCGGCATCGCCACCCGGGTGGCCTACAAACTCGGTCTGACCGGTCCGGCGATGAGCGTGCAGACCGCCTGTTCCACCTCGCTGGTGGCGATCCACGTGGCCTGCCAGGATCTGCTGAGCTACCAGTGCGATGTGGCCCTCGCGGGCGGCGCGTCGCTGAATCCCAATCCGCACCAGGGCTATCAGGCGATCACCGACGGCCCGCTGTCCCCGGACGGCCGCTGCCGCGCCTTCGACGCGGGCGCCAACGGCATGTTCCCCGGTGACGGCGTGGGCGTGGTCGTGCTCAAGCGCCTGGCCGACGCGCTGGCCGACGGCGATCCGATCCGCGCGGTGATCAAGGGTTCCGCGGTCAACAACGACGGCAACCGCAAGGCCGGTTACGGCGCGCCAAGTGCCCCCGGTCAGGTGGAGGTCATCCTCGCCGCGCAGGCCGCGGCCGGGACTACCCCGGAGGACATCGGATACGTCGAGGCGCACGGCACCGGCACACCGGTGGGCGATCCGATCGAGTTGCGCGCCCTGGACGACGCGTTCCGCACCGGCACCGACCGCACGGGTTACTGCCTGCTCGGCTCGGTGAAGACGAACCTCGGCCATCTGGATGCCGCGGCGGGCGTCGCGGGATTCATCAAAACCGTTCTGGCCCTTGAGAATCGGACGATTCCGCCGAGCCTGCACTATACCGCGCCGAACCCGCTGTTCGATATCGACGCCAGCCCGTTCCGGGTCGCCACCGCCGCCACCGAATGGGACGAATCCCTGCCGGAGCTGGCCGCGGTCAGTTCCTTCGGGATCGGCGGCACCAACGCCCACGTCATCCTCGGGCGGGCGCCGCAACAACCCGCGCGAGCAGACGAAAACATCCGCGCCCCTGAGGTTCTCGCCCTCTCCGCACGCACCCCGGAGGCACTCGGAAAGGCTGTCGAGCAGCTGGCGGCGCATCTGCGGGCCCACCCGCAACTCCCCCTGGCCGACGTCGCGCACACCCTGCGCGTCGGTCGCGAGGACTACGACTATCGCACGGCCGTCGCGGCCTCCGGAATCGATGCGGCATGCGACGCACTCGCCGCCGCATCACCCGCGCATGCCCGCGCGGACCGGCCGGTCGTCTTCGTTCTGCCCGGCGGCGGCACCGATTATGCGCAGATGGGCCTGGGGCTCTACACCTCCGAACCGGCCTTCCGCGACGTCATCGACGCGGCGGCGAAGGTCGCCGAACCGTTGACCGGCGTCGACCTGATCACGCACCTGCACGATCCGGAAGGATTCGCCGAATCCGGCGATTCGGCAGTCGCTTTCGTGGGGATCGTCGCCACCGAGATCGGACTCGCGGCGACCCTGACCGGCTACGGCGTCACGCCCGCCGCGCTCATCGGGCACAGCCTCGGTGAATACAGCGCGGCGTGCATCGCGGGCGTGATGAGTCTCGAGGACACGATCCGGGTGGTGGTCGAGCGCGCCCGCCTGCTCGACCGGGCGGGCGGCGCGGCCACCAGCGTGCTGCTCGGCACGGACGAGCTCGACGAGTATCTGAGCGCGAATCTCGGCATCGCCACGATCAACGGGCCGCTGCACACCACGGTGTCCGGCCCCGTCGACGAGATCGCCGCGCTGGAGGCCGTACTCGAGGCCAAGGGCGTCGACGTCAACCGGCTGCCGCTGCCCGCGGTGCACTCGTCGCTGCTGGATCCCGAATTACCCGCACTGGCAAAGGTTCTGGCGACGGTATCGCTGGGCGAACCGCGAATCCCGGTGATCTCCAACGTCTCCGGCACCTGGCTGACCGCGGCCGAGGCCGCCGATCCCGACTACTGGCTGCGTCACACCCGGCAGACCGTGCGCTTCGCCGACGGCATCGACACCCTGGTCCGGGAGCATTCGCCGCTGTTCGTCGAGGCCGGGCCCGGACGCGGAATGACGCGGCTGATCGAATTGCAGGCGGGTAAGGACGCGGTCGCGCCACCGGCCATGCGGCATCGCCGTGACGAGAGCGACGACCGGGTCGTCCTGCGCGCCGCGCTCGGCGGCATCTGGGCCGGGGGCGGCGCGGTGGATCTGGCGCTCACCGGGTCTGCGGACGCGCGGAAGGTGACCCTGCCGGGCTATGCCTACGAGCGTCGCCGGTTCTGGATCGACCCGCCCGCCCGCAGCGCGCCGCGCCGCTTCGACCTGTTCGGCTACCTGGATCGACGCGAAAACGAACTGCGCCAGCAGATTCCGGTCGAACACGTCGAACAGGGCCTGGATTCGCGGCTCGAGGCGCTCTGCGCGCTGTACGTCGCCCGGTTCCTGCGCGAGATCGGTTGCGCCACAGCGCCGGGCACGCTCATCGACCCGGCGGCGATCGCCACCGAGCAGAAGTTCGTCGCGCCCTACGAGCGCTTCTTCGACGCGCTGCTGTCCCTGCTGCTCGCCGACGGTTACGCCGTGCGCGAGGGCGATCGCCTGCGCATCACCGAGAAGCCCTGCGACGAGGGCGAACTCGACCGCGAACGGGCCGCGCTGCTGACGCAGTACCCCGATGCCGAGGAGGAACTGGCCTTCCTGGACTACTGCTCGGCCCGCTACCTGCAGGTGTGCACCGGTGAAATCGCCGGTACCGAGGTGATGTTCGCGAACGGGTCGGACGATCGCTCGACCGATGTGGTCGACAAGCGTCTCGCACACAGCGACGTCGCGATCTACACCCGCCTGGTCGGCTCGGCTCTGCGCGAACTCGCCGCCGGACGCGACCGGCCGCTGCGGATCCTGGAAGTCGGTGCGGGCCAGGGCTATCTGACCTGGGCGGTGGCCGAGGCGGTGCACGGCACTCCGGTCGAGTACACCTTCACCGACCTCGGGCGCTCGTTCGTCGTCGCCGCACAGCGCCAGGCCCGGGAGCAGGGCTACGACTGGATGCGCTTCGGGGTGCTGGACGTCACCTCGGACGCCGAGGCGCAGGGCTTCACCGAGCAGTTCGACGTGGTGCTCGCGTTCAACGTGCTGCACGCCACCCCGGAGCTGGCCACGACGGTCGCCGAGGTGCACTCGCTGCTCGCCCCCGGCGGCAGCCTGCTGCTGCTGGAATCCGCTCAGCAGCGCCGTGTTTCGATGCTGACCGCGGGTCTGTTCGAGGGCTGGTGGTACTTCACCGACTCGATGCGCACCCATTCACCGCTGGTCTCCCCCAAGCAGTGGGCCGAGTTGCTGCGCGGCGCCGGATTCGCCGATGTGCGAGTGCAGTCCGACGCCGACACGTACGACGTCGCGCCGGTGGACCACGCGCTGATCGTCGGCTCCCGCGCACTCACCGCCACCTCCGACGCACCCCAGCAGGCTCCGGCCGGTCGCGGAATGTTCGGCGGCGGTTCGGCATTCAACGCCCGGCCCGCCCTGTCGGTCCCCTACCGCGAACCGGACGGACCGCTTCAGGCCCGCATCGCCGAGGCATGGCAGGCGGTGCTGGGCATCGACAAGGTGGGCGCCGACGACGACTTCTTCGACCTCGGCGGCGAATCGCTGCTGGCGATGCAGCTGGTGACCAGTCTGCGCAAGGAGCTGGGTGTGAGCCTGTCGGTCAAACAGTTCTTCTCCTCCGGGAATCTGACCGTCACCGGGCTGGCCGAACTGGTCGAACGCGCCCGTTCGGACAGCGGCGCGCACCGGTCGGTGGACGTGATCATCCCCAGCGCGCGGCGTGCGGTGCGGTCATGAGCGAGACATTGAACTTTCCCGCATCCTTCGCCCAGCAGCGAATGTGGTTCCTGCACAGGCTCGATCCCGCGGATCCGTCGTATCACGTCCCGCTGCTGCTGCGCATTCGCGGGCCGCTGGACGTCGGCGCGCTCACCGGAGCGTTCGAGGATGTGATCGAGCGTCAGGAGCAGCTGCGCACCTCGTTCGCCGATGTGGACGGCGAACTCCAGCAGCGGGTGCATCCGCGCGGCCGGTTCGAGCTGGTCCGGAATCACGTCGAGGCGAGTGATGCCTCCGACGCCGAGCTGGTCGACCGGCCCGCCGTGGCCGAGGTGCTGCGCGGCCTCATCGATGCGCCATTCGACCTGGGCGAGCCCGGTGCGCTGCGGGCGGCATTGCTCGACCTCGGCGGTGAGGACCGGTTGCTGGCGATCGTGGTGCACCACATCGTGGTCGACGGCATTTCACTGAAGATTCTGCTCGGCGAACTCGACGCGTTCTATCGGGCGCGCGTCGGGGATGTCCCGGTTGCGTTGCCCACCTTGGACATCCAGTACGCCGACTACTCCGAGTGGCAGCACGGCAAAGCCGATCAGACCGCGCTCGAGGCGGAAATCGCGCACTGGCGCGGGCTTTTCCCGCGCGGCCTGGCCGACTCGGCCGTGCCGACCGACCGTCCGCGCACGGCCACGCGCACCTCGAGCGGGGCGCGTCACGAGTTCGATATCGACGCCACGACCGCCGATGCCGCCCGTGCGCTGGCCCGCGGCGACGGCGCGACGCTGTACATGGTGCTGCTGGCGGCCTGGTCCGCGACCGTCTCGCGGGCCAGCGGCGGCTGCGAGAGCGTCACCGCCGCGACACTTCTGGCCAACCGCGACAATCCGCAGATCGTCGATCTGATCGGCCTGTTCGTCAATACGCTGCCGATCCCGGTCGACCTGAGCGGGCAGCCGACCTTCCGTGCCCTGCTGGCCCGCGTGCGCGCCGCCACCATGGACGTCTTCGCCCACCAGGACGCGCCCGTCGAGCAGATCGTGCCCGCCCTGCGCCGCACGCGGGACACCAGCGAGGTGACGTTCCCGCTGCTGTTCGCGTTGCAGAACTTCGCCGACGCGCGAGTCCGCTTCGCCGGCCTCGACGTGGTGCGCATCGACGAGGACGAACGCTCCACCCGATTCGAGCTGGAACTGCACATCTGGGAGCATCCCGACCGCCTGCGCGCGGCGCTGGTCTACAGCACCGACCTGTTCGACGCGGACACCGTAGAACAATTGGCGCGCACCTTCACCACGATGCTTCGAAGCTGCTGCGCCGCACCGGATCTCGAGTTCAACCAGCTCACGCTACCCGCCGAGTCCGTGCTGCCCGCCTCCCCGGTCCATCGAAAGTCACCATCGGACCGGCCTTTCGGTCACAACACCGCAGCCGATCTCGATCCTGATCGGCTCGCGCCGCCCGCCGAATCGACCTCGACCGCTTCTCCGGCGCGCCGAGAGCCCGGACCGGACCACCATTTCGGCAACAACGCCCCACCGGATGTCGAACGCGACAACCGCACGCCGCCCACCGAATCGACGCCGCCCGCTTCAGGGGATCACCGAGAGTTTCTGGCGGACCAGCGTTTCGGTCACAACACCGCAGCGCATCTCGGAGCCGATCGACTCCGGCAGCCCACCGAGTCGACGTCGCCCGCCTCTCCGGCGCACCGAGAGTCGCTGACGGACGCGGCCTTCGGTCTCGACACCGACGCGGTCGCGCGATACGAGGCCGTGCTGCGCGAAGCGGGAATGCGGCCGGGCGACGTCGTCGCGACTTCCGGGCATCCGCACTCGAGCGATGTGCTGATCGCCGCGCTCGCGACGCTGCGGCGCGGCGGCGTATGGCTGCCCTTGGACCCGCGTGACTCGGATGTGGCTCTGGCACAGGAGATCTCCGCCGCCGATCGCGCGTACCGGCCCGAGAACTGGTTCGCCGTCGGCTTCCGGACGCCGGGAGCCCGCCCGCTGCACGCACCGGGCAGTGTCGAATCCGCCGACGTCACCGCTGCGCCACCCGTCGACCTCCCGCCCGACCTGCCCGCGATCCTCGCGACGGCTCCGGGCGGCCGGGTCCTGCTGGACCGCGCGACCGTGACCGCGCAGGTGCGCACCATGCGGGCGTGGTTCCCCGGCGGCGCGGATCGGGCGATCTGGCTCGGCGACGCGGCACACGCAGCCGACATACTCTGGGCAGCACGAGAATTCGGGTGGATCAGCGACACGCGGGACGCCGCGGACGTGGCACTCGGCTCCGGCGCGGAACTGTCCGGCTTCGCGGGCACGGCCATCGTCGTCGGCGAGTCCGTGGCCGCCCCCGTCCACGCCCATACTGTCTACGGCGACGAGGCCCGCGGCTGGTACCTGCGGGTCGACGCCGACGCGAGTGCCCACAGCACCGGCGAGCTGACCGTGCGGGACTCCTTCGACACGGTGGTACCACACGGTTTCCGCGGCGCGATCCACATCGACGGCAGGCCGACCGGATTGCGCGGCGCCGTCATCGGGACGCGATTGCGGATCGACGCCGACCGCGCGGACACCGCGGTCTGGACCGGGCGCGGGCCGGTGCTCGCCGCCCGCATCCGCGATGCCCTGCTGACTCTGCCGCAGTTGCGCGAAGCCGCCGTACTCGAACGCACGAATGCCTCGGGCCTGCGCGAAACCGTCGCCTACGTCTCACGCACCACCGCCATCGAAGGCCGCGCGGTACTGCGCCTGCTCGACGACGACGTACCGCGCGCACTCGTCCCGGACGCCGTGGTCACCCTGCCCGGCGCACTGCCGCTCGATGCGGCCGGGCGCATCGATACTGTTGCGCTGCAACGCATTCCCGTACTCGATAGGGTGGAGACCGAACGCATCACCGCCGCGGC
>NZ_BDBQ01000022.1 GCF_001613065.1 Nocardia miyunensis NBRC 108239 | reverse complement strand
ACCGCACTGGGCCCGGCACTGGTGGCCGCCGCCGGTGGGTCCGGCAGTATTCGTCATCTGCGTTCCACGGATGCCGACACTGTCCTCAGCTACAGCGAACTGTTGTCGCGGGCAACGGCTTTGGCGACCGCGCTGCTCGGCGGCGGCAGCCGCATCGGCGACCCGCTCGTCCTGCAATCCCGCGATACCGAGGACTTCCTCGTCGGTGTGTGGGCCTGTCTGCTGGCGGGCCTGGTCGCCGCCCCCGTCGCCGCGCCGGTCGACTATTCCACGCCGAGTCCGGCGCGCGACCGGTTCGTACGCATCTGGCAGAACCTGGAACAGCCGATCGTGCTGGCCGGGCGCGACGAGTACGACGCGCTGAGCACGTGGCGCACACCGGACGGAGAACCGGTGCGCGCCATCGGAATCGAGGCATACTCGCGCGGTGCGGCCGACGCGGATCCGCACTCGTCACGACCGCTGCCCGAACTCGGCCCCGATGACGTCGCCCTGCTGATGTTCACCTCCGGCAGCACCGGCGCACCGAAGGGTGTGGAGCTCACCCACGGCAATATCCTCCGGCGCGGCGAATCCCTGCGCACCGTAGAGGATTTCACCGGCTCCTACGTCTCGTTCAACTGGATGCCGCTGGATCACGTCGGCGGAGTGGTCATGTGGCATCTGCGCGACGTCTATCACGGCGTCGATCAGATCCACGCCCCGACGGACTGGATTCTCGCCGATCCGCTGCGCTGGCTCGACACCATGGACCGCTACCGGGTGACGAGCACCTGGGCCCCGAACTTCGCGTTCGGCCTGGTCAGCGAGGCTGTCGGAGCGGCTCCCGAACGCAGCTGGGATCTTTCCGCGCTGCGGATGACGCTGAACGCCGGTGAGGCCATCGCGCCCGCGGTCGCAGCCGCGTTCCTGGACGCGCTCGCCCCGCACGGACTGGCCGCCGACACCATGGTCCCGGTCTGGGGCATGTCCGAAACCTGTTCCGGCGTCGTGTATTCGCCGAGGTTCCGCAGCGCCACCTCGCGTGCGGACACCTTCGCGCATCTGGGCGCGCCGATTCCGGGCTGTCGCATCCGCATCGTGGACGACGCGGATCGGCTGCTCGCGACGGGCGAGGTCGGCCGTCTACAGGTGTCCGGGGCCACCGTTACCCGGGGCTACCGCGGTCTGCCGCAGCAGAATTCGGCGTCCTTCGATGCCGAGGGCTGGTTCGACACCGGCGATCTGGGCCGCATCGATGACGTCGGCAGCCTGCAGATCACCGGCCGGGCCAAGGATGTCGTCATCATCAACGGCGTCAACTACCCGTGCCACGAGATCGAGGCCGCGGTCGATCGGCTGGACTGCACGCTGACCTCCTGGTCGGCCGCATGCGCGGTGCAGCAGGGCGACGGCGAGCAGCTGATCGTGTTCTTCCGTCTCGCGGACTCCAGCGACGCGGCCTCGGCGGTATCGGCGATCCGGGCCGCGGTCGTCGCGACGGTGGGTGTTTCGCCCGCCGTGGTGCTACCGCTGCCCGAGGGGGTGATCACCAAGACCGAAATCGGCAAGATCCAGCGCTCGGCGCTGCGCGAACGTTATGAGCGCGGCGAATTCGCCTCCCTGACAGCGGATCTCGCCGCCGTCGGTGTCGCATCCGGGGACGCGGGCACCGTCGCCGACCATTTCTTCGACCTGACCTGGGCACCCAAACAGCGTGCGGCCGCCGCGCCGACGGACCCGGGCACCGTGATCACTGTCGGAGTCATCGAGGGCGCACCGCCCGAGGCCTTGGTTCTGGACGACAACGCCACGCCCGCACAGGTATTGGCGTCCCTCGCCGCCGCATTGTCCGATTGCCCGCCCGGCGCCGCGGTAACCGTCGTGACCAGAGCGGCGTTCGCCGTCGACACGGCCGCCGACCCATTGCACTCGGCCTGCGCCGCGCTGGTGGAGACCGCGCGCGCCGAGCTGGAGCAGTCGCACATCCGCCACATCGATACCGCCGCGTCGATCGCGCCCGACCAGCTTGCCCGCGAGATATCCAGCAGCACAGGTGATCCGGTCGTGGCGCTGCGCGACGCACGGTTCGTGCCCCGCCTGCGCCGCACCACGACACCGCTGGACTCCGCGCCTCCCGCCCCGGGCGATTTCTATCTCGTCAGCGGCGGCCGCGGCGGTGTCGGCACACTGGTCACCGCGCATCTGCGACGCCGGTACGGGTTGCGGCTGCTGGTGATCGGCCGCTCCGAGACCCCCGCCGATTCGGACGGGATCCGCCACGCCGTCCTGGATCCGGCCGACGAGGCCGCTTTGCGGCAGTGCGTCGAGGCGGCGGAGACGCATTTCGGACGACGCCTCGACGGCGTGATCCATCTCGCCGGGCATTTCGCCGAACATCCGCTGGCCGCCTCGACGGTCGAGGATTTCGACGCCGCACTCGCCGCCAAGGCATCGGTCACCGAAACCCTTATGCGCCTTGGTGACTCGAGACCGGAGCTGCGCTGGATCGGATTCTCCTCGGTGAATTCGGTATTCGGCGCGGCACATGCCGGGGCGTACGCGGCGGCCAATGCCTATCTCGACGCGCTCACCGGACAATTCCGGGCGCGTGGGCATCGCGCGCAGTCCATCGCCTGGTCGACCTGGCACGGCGTCGGCCTGAACCGCACCAGCACGCTGAGCGATCTCGGCCGGGCCAACGGCTATCGGGCGCTGGATCCGGCCGAGGCGCTGGCCTCCCTGGATCTGTGCCTGCGTCGCGAAACACCTTATCCGCTGGTCGGACTCGATCCCCGGGGCGCGCGAATCGCCGGATTGCTCGCCGCACCCGACGCGACGAGCGCCGATCTGGTGCTACGCCTCGACGCGGCCTCGCGCGATCGGGTGCTCGGCACGCTGGGCACGGTGCGCGACCGCTTCGGAGTGCCGGTCCGCATCGAGGTGGCCACCACCGGCGCGTCCGGGGACGCCGACGCAGCCTCGGATACCGGTGGCCTCGACGCCACGATCGCGTCGGTATTCGGTGCGGCGCTGCGCGTCGGCGAGTTCGGGATCCACGACAGTTTCTTCGATCTGGGCGGCACGTCGATCAGTGCGATCCGCGCGCACGCGCTGTTGGAAGACCGTCTGGGACAGCACTTCTCGCTGGCCGAGCTCTATCGCAGTCCGACGCCGTACCGGCTGGCCCACACGCTGCGGCCGGTCCGGGTGGTGACCGCGGCCCAGCGCGTCGCGGCGCGGGCGCAACGGCGACGCGCGGCCAGAGCCACTTCCCGATAGCGCCTCGGATCGCAGATATCCGCCACCCCTTACCCGACCGCCGAGTATTTTGTTACGGTTAGGCTAACCTTACAATCGAACTGGACTCCGTTCGATCCGAGATCAGCTCCGGCGGGTGGGTTTTCGGACGGGTATCGAAGAAGAGTTGGGAGGATCCCGTGGCTGCGGTTCCAACGCAGGCAAACGCCGATGCCGTGGTCGTCGAAGGCGTCGAGAAACGATTCGGCTCCGTGCACGCGCTCCAGGGCGTCAGCTTCACCGCACCGGTGGGCAGCGTCCTGGGTGTGCTCGGACCGAACGGGGCGGGCAAGACGACAACGGTATCGGTGCTGTCCACCCTGGTCCGGCCGGACGCGGGACACGCGACGGTCGCGGGGTTCGATGTGGTGCGCGACGCCGCGTCGGTCCGCGCATCGATCATGCTCACCGGACAGTACGCGGCATTGGACGACCTGCTCACCGGCCGGGAGAACCTCGTGCTGTTCGGCCGCCTCCTGGGCATGGGCAAGAAGGACAGCCAGCGGCGAGCGGCGGAACTGCTGACCCAGTTCGATCTGGAGGAGGCCGCCGACCGGCGCGTCGGCCAGTACTCGGGCGGTATGCGCCGGCGGATCGATATCGCGTGCGGCCTGGTCCGGCTGCCGAAGGTGGTGTTCCTGGACGAGCCGACCACCGGACTGGATCCGGTGAGCCGCCAGGCCGTGTGGTCGCTGGTCCGCGATCTTCGGCACGAGGGCGTGACAGTGCTGCTGACCACCCAGTACCTCGAAGAGGCGGATGTCCTGAGCGACAACATCATCGTCATCGACAAGGGCCGGGTCATCGCGGAGGGCACGGCCAACGATCTGAAGGCGCGGTCGGGGCCCAGCTACTGCGAGGTCGTTCCGGTGGAGGCCTCGGACATTCCGGCGGTGGCTACCGCCCTGGCGGGCTTGGGCGACGTCACCATCGCCGACGCCGGTGACCGCGTCTCGGTGCCCGCACCCGGCGGAGCCGCGACGTTGACCGCGGCGCTGGAGCGCATCTCGGCCGCCGGAATCGAGTTGGTGGACATCGCCCTTCGCCGTCCGTCGCTGGACGAGGTATTCGTCAAACTCACCAGATCCGATGCCGATTCCGCGAACGCCGACGCGCGAGCGGTGCGGGCATGAGTGAGCAGACCGCCATCGCGCTGCCGCCGACCGGCCTGCAGCTGCGTGCGCTGAGCGGGCGCACCGTGCGCGCCGCGATCCGGGAGGGCGACCTGGTTTTCGGGTTCCTCGCGCCGATGATCTTCTTCATGTGTTTCTATGTGCCGCTGCGACATTCGATGGAGCGGACCGGGATGAACTACGCGCAGTACCTGCTGCCGGTGATCATCCTGCAGGGCATGTTCTTCACGGCCATGTCGGCCGCGGACCGAGCGGCCGTGGACACCGCGAGCGGGATGGGCACCAGGTTGCGCGCGATGCCGGTGCGGCCCTGGGTGCCGATGGCCGCGCGCATGGCGGCCAACGCCTCGCGTGCGGTGGTGGCGATCGCCGGTGCGCTGGTGATCGGGTCGGCCTTCGGTTTCCGATTCCACGATGTCGGCACCGCGGCGCTGTTCGTGATCCTGGCATTGCTGTTCGCCGTCGGCGTCGTGATCGGCGCCGACGTGGTCGGCGCCGCGTCGGGCAATCCCGAGATCGGCGCCCAGATCCTGTTGCTGCCGCAGCTGCTGTTGATCATGGCCTCGACCGGATTCGTTCCGGTGGAAGGCTTTCCCGGATGGATTCAGCCGATCGTGCGATGGCAGCCGGTGTCGGTGTGCAGCGATGCGCTGCGCGCGTTGTCCGCGGGCCGGTACGACTCGGTGGGCGCGGCCCTGGCGTGGTCGGTCGCGTTGATCGTGGTGTTCGCCGCGGTGTCGGCACGAATCGGAAGGCGGGCGCGATGACGACGCTGACGCAGCAGAACAGCAATGCGACCGTGCACGCGTCGCTGGCCGGGCAGAGTCTGATCCACGCGGGCCGGCTGGTGCGCCGCTGGACGCGCGAACCCGAGATCATGGTCCAGTCACTGATATTCCCCACCGCACTTCTGCTGATGTACCAACTGGTGCTGAGCAGATTTCTGTCCGCGTCGTCGGGCAAGGCGAGCATCGAGGGCTTCGTCCCGCTGGTCGCGGTGACGGCCACGATGTTCGGTGCGATGGCGACGGGCACCTCGCTGCACGCGGAGGCCGAGAACGGCCTGCTGGACCGCTGGCGGGCGATGCCGGGCTACCGGGCGGCCATCCCGGCGGGCCGCTTGCTGGCCGAATGCGCCCGCACGCTGGGCGCGACGATCCTGCTGCTCCTGGTCGGGGCGGCGCTGGGACTGCGCTGGCACACCGGCGTGCTGTCCGTGATCGGGGCGCTGCTGGTTCCCGTGCTGCTCGTGGTGGGGTTCGCCGCGATGGTGATGGCCCTGGCGATGAGCCGGGCGGGCGCGAAGATCGTGGAGCTGTCCTCGATTCTGATTCTGCTCGGCATGTTCTTCAATTCCGGATTCGTCCCCGTCGACCAATACCCCGGTTTTCTGCAGCCGGTGGTCCGCTATCAGCCGATGAGTGTGGCGATCGACGCCATGCGCGGTCTCATCTCCGGTGGGCCGGTGGCCATGCCGGTGTTGTACACGGCACTGTGGTCGGTCGGACTGACGCTCGTATTCGGCGGCCGGATCATTCGCAGCTTCCGCAAGTAGCAGCCGGCCGGGCGAATATCACGAGAGGGGCCACTATTCGCTATCCAGCGATGACGGGCGAACTCATCGCCGTTCGGCGCCGCCAGTTGACCGCGCTGAGCGGGCGGGCGGTTCGCAGCGCCCTGCGCGAGCGGGATCTGACGTTCGGATTCATCGCCCCGATGATGTTCTTCGTCTGTTTCTATCTACCGCTGCGATATTCGATGGCGGTCGTGGGGTACGACTACGCACAGTATTTCCTGCCGATCATCGTTGTGCAGGGGATGTTCTTCACCGCTATGTCCGCGGCCGACCGGGCGGCTCGCGATGCCGCGAGCGGCGTGCAGGTCCGGCTGAATTCGATGCCGATCCAGGCGTGGGTCGTGCTGAGCGCCCGGATGTGGGCCGATCTGATTCGTGCGCTGGTGGCGATAGCCGGGGCGGTGGTGATCGGCTCGGTGTTCGGCTTCCGTTTCCACGACGCGGTCGCCGCGCTGGTCTTCGTGGCCGTCAGCCTGCTGTTCGGCGCGGCGCTGGTGGTGGGCGCCGACGCCCTCGGCACCGCCACCGCCACGCCCAAGATCGGTGCACAGGTCCTGGTCCTGCCTCAGCTGTTGCTGATCATGGCCTCGACCGGATTCGTTCCGGCGCAGTGGTTTCCGGGATGGATACAACCGTTCGTCCGTAATCAGCCCGTCTCGGCACAAGCCGACGCGCTGCGTGAGTTGGCCGTCGGCCGATACACCTCGGCACTGGGTCTCGCGGTGATCTGGTCGGTCGCATCGGCGGGATGCTTCGCCGCCGTGTCGGTGGCCGCGCAGAGGAAGAAGCGATGAGTCGGTCCGCGAAGACGAGAAACGACACATTCGGCGGCACACTGCCCGTTCAGGCTGTCGTGCATGCGCAACGCCTGCTGCGACGCTGGAGCCGTCAGCCGGAGGTCCTCATCCAATCGGTGATCTTCCCGCTGGCGTTGCTGCTGATGTATCAGCTCGTATTGAGCAAGTTGCTCACCCACACCTCGGGACACGTCACCATCTACGGGTTCGTACCCCTGGTCATGGTCATGGGCGCGCTGCTCGGTGCGATCGCGACGGGCGGCGCGCTGCACCGCGAGCGGGAAAGCGGGCTGCTGTGGCGCTGGTGGGTGCTGCCGGGGAACCGCGCGGCCCTCCCGATCGGCGGACTGCTGGCCGAGTGCGTACGCGCCTTCGTCACCGCCGTGCTGTTGCTGGTGGTCGGTGTCGCGCTCGGACTGCGATTCCACCATGGCTGGCTCGATGCCGTCGCGGCGGCATTCGTGCCGGTACTGCTCGTCATCGGATTGGCGACCATGGTGATCGGACTGGCCGTCCTGCAAATCGGCAAGACCGTAGTGGAATTCGCGGGTCTGCTGATTCTGCTCGGCGCGTTCTTCAACACCGGATTCGTCCCGGTCGGCCAGTATGCGAGCCCCCTGCGGCCCATCGTCCGGGACCAGCCCATGAGCACCGCGGTGGACACCATGCGCGGGCTGCTCGACGGCGGGCCGATCTTGGTGCCGTTGTTGTCGACGGTCGCGTGGTCGGCGGGCTTCGCGGTGGTATTCGGCGCCGTGGCCCTGCGCAGCTATCGGGCCGCCATGCTGACCACTCCTGTTCATTAGTCGAAAACGTCCGGCCGGGCCGGCCCATCACGGAATCGCTCCGGTCAGGGAAAGGTTCGAACTGTGAGTCTCAAACTCGGTTGCAACATTTCAACTTTCGATTCCGACACCCGGCCCGCCGATCTGTTCACCGCGGTCCTCGATCAGGCGCTTGCCGCAGAACGGGCCGGCTTCGATGTCCTGACCATCGGCGACCATTTGCACGCGACGCCGGGCGCACCCGATGAACCGACCCTGGAGGCATACACCACGTTGGCGGCGCTGGCGAGCCGCACGAGCTCGATCCAGCTCTCGACCATGGTGAGCAGCAATACCTTCCGAAATCCGGCCGTGCTGGCCAAAATGGTCACCAGCCTCGACGTGATCAGCGGCGGCCGGGCCGTGCTGGGCATCGGTGCGGGCTGGTTCGAACCCGAACACGACGGCTACGGACTGGAATTCCACTCGCTTTCCGAACGGATGGCCAAGTTCGAGGAGGCGCTGCGAATCATCGTCCCGATGCTGCGTGGCGATCGCCCGACGATGGTCGGCAAGTGGTACCGCGTGCGCGAGCCGATCAATGAACCGCGGATGCGAGACGATCTCCCCGTCCTGGTGGGTGGCGGCGGCGAACGACGCACCTTCGCATACGCCGCACGATACGCCGACCACCTCAATATCACCTGTCTCCCAGCGCAATTGCCCGACAAACTCCGCGCGTTCGACGCGCGCTGCGCGGAGGTGGGACGCGACCCCCGGACTCTGGAGGTCAGCTTCGCGACCCCGATGGTGATCGACGAAGACGGCGCGAAGGCGCGACAGCAGGCAGAACGGATACTGCACGGATCCGGGGTGGACCCCGCGATGGCGTCCGAGGTCTTCTTCGTGGGCACCCCCGACGAGGTCACCGAGCAACTCCGCACGAAGGTGCTCGCCCACGGGGTACGTCGGCTGATGGTGAATCTCTTTGCGGCAGGCCAAGATCCGGATGTCATCGCGCTCGCCGGACGCACCCTCGCGCCGTTGGTCGCCGCGGCCTGACGCGCGTGTCCCCCTGGCGCGGGCCTACG
>NZ_BDBQ01000021.1 GCF_001613065.1 Nocardia miyunensis NBRC 108239 | reverse complement strand
GTGCACGATCGCGACGTGCTCGGCGACCGCGAATCGGCGGCCTTCCTCGTCCGACCACAGCCCGGTGTTGTACAGGTGCGCCTTCGCGTCGAGCCGGTGCAGCGCATCGCTCAACGTCCCGTTGCCCGCGAGGTCACGGACCGCGGTATGGAACTCTAGGTCGTGGCGCGCCTCGCCGAGCGCGTCGGCCGGTTCGGCCAGCCGCGCCTGCTGCCCATCGACCAGCGCGACCAGTCGCCGCACGTCCGACACCGACGCGCGCAACGTCGCCTGCCGCGCGGCGTACCCGTCGAGCAGTTCCCGCACGGCGAGCACGTCGGCGATTTCGCGCTCGTCGACGTGGGCGACGCGCGCGCCCGCGTGTGGGGTGTGCACCGCCAGCCCGTCGGCGACGAGTCGCTGCACCGAATCGCGCACCGGGCTGCGACTCACGTCGAGCACGGATGCCAGGGCCGGGACGCTCAGCGGCGCGCCCGGTGGTAGTTCGCCGGTGAAGATGCGGTCCAGCAGTTGCTTGTACACCGTCTCCCCCAGCAGGGAGTCCGAGCCGCCGCCCACCAGTGCCGTCCTCCTGCCCCGCCCGGCTTCGACCGGCGCGCTCACGCCGTGCGGCCCGCGTAGTTCGCGGCGACCCGCTGTCGAAGGTACTCGGCCGCGGTGATCGGCGGATAGGTGCCGCGCGGCGGTGCGATCACCACATCGCGGTTGGCCTGGGCGAAGAACGGGATGGAGTAGCGCGGCCCGGTGTACTCGCCCGCGCCGGGCACCCGGACCCGGTGGAAGGTCGAGCGCAGCACGTCGTCGCTCCAGCGCATGAGCATGTCGCCGATGTTGCAGGTGATCGCGTCGTCGGACGGCGCCACCGGGGTCCACTCCTGGGCGTCCGCCGCACGGCCGGGGCAGACCTGAAGTCCGCCCTGGCCGTCGCGCTGGAAAAGCAGTGTGAGGCAATCGAAGTCGGTGTGCGCGCCGGCCCGCCAGGTGCCGGGTCGGCCGCGCAGCTCGTCGGGCAGCGCGTAGTAGTGGATCAGCCGCAGCGTCGACTGGTATTCGGCCGAGCCGGGATCGTGTGCGCGAGTGAAGAATTCGCGATCGAAGCCGAGCCGGTCGGCGAAGCAGGACAGCACCCACATCGCGAGTTCCCAGCAGTGGCGTTCGAACTCCAGCATGAAGTCCCGGAACCCCGGCAGCTCCTGCTCGGCCGGCCACAGCCCGGCCATGCGCGGGCGGGTGATCTGGTACGACTCCTTCTGGTCCGGGGTGCCCACCGAGGGGCGGACCTGACTCGAGTACTCCCATCCCGCGTTGTTCGGCTTGTCCAGCGGCAGTGCGGATTTGGCCGTTTCGGGCAGCGCGAAGAACTCCGCCGTGCGCGCGAACGCGGCGTCGACGAGATGCTGCGGTATCGAGTGATTCACCAGCTGGAAGAAGCCGATCTCGGTGGCGGCGTGCCACAGCTGGTCGGTGATCTCGCCGCGCCGCGCCTCGCGGTCGGTCAGGTCGATTCGCGGGACGCTGCGCGCCGTCTCGACCCCCAGGCCGCCCATCCGGCTCTCCCGGTCCAGCTCCCGCATGCGGTACTGCTCGGTCATCGTGTGTGTTCTCCTGTCGGACAAGAAGATTCGAGTCATTTTCGGGCATTGCCGCGCCCGGCGGCATCGAGCACGCGGGCGGCCTCGCGATCGGCTCCGGCGGGTGTCTTGCCGCGCTTCATCCCGGCGAGCTTGGCCTGTAGGTGCGCGGCGATGGTGATCGGCGGGTAGGCGTCTTCCCCGGGCCGCACGGTGCCGGGCAGCGGCTCGATCACGGCGTCGTGGTTGCCGTCGAAGAAGAAGGCCGCGGACCGGCGGCGTTCGATCCGGCCGTCGACCACCGGCGGGTCCACGCGGTGCAGGGTGGACCGCCATCGGTCGTTCGTCCAGCGCGCGAAGGCGTCGCCGAGGTTCACCAGGAATGCCCCCGGAGCGGGCACGACGGAGTGCCACACCGCATCCGGCCCGAGCACCTCCAGCCCGGCGACGCGATCCGCCCACAGGACGGTGAGGATCCCGAAGTCGGTGTGCGCGCCCATCCCGGTGAGCGGCCCGTCCAGCTCGATCGCGCCCGGTGGCAACGCGTAGTTGTTCATCTTCAAGGTGTCGATGGAGTGGTCGATCAGATCGTCGAAATAGTTGGGGCCCAACCCTAATGCGTCCGAGCAGGCGCGCAGCAGCGCGCGGGACAGGACCGTCACCTCGCTCAGGTACGCCGCCACGGAATCGCGGAAGCCGGGCACGTCGGGCCAGCGGTTGGCCGGGTAGTCGGCCTCGGGCAGGTCCAGTCCGGGATACGCGGTGGCCTCGGTGCCCACGGTGAACGCCTCGTAGAAGTCGTTCATCCGATTCGACGGCGCCACACCGAGACTCATGCTCAGCGACTCGGACTTCGGCGGCGTGTAGCCGCGGTTCTCGCCCGGCCGGTGAAACTCACGCTTGGTCTGCGCCGAGGCACCGAAGAAGCCGTCGATCGCCGCCGCGAGCCCGTCGATCGCGGCGTCGGGCACGCCGTGCCCGACGACCTGCAGGAAGCCGACCGTGCGGCAGGCGTCGTCGATGCTCGCCGCGACGGCGGCGCACGCCGAGTCGGTGGCGGCGCACCCCGCGGGGTCGAGGTAGGGCGCGATGTCGACGGTGGGTATGACGAAATCGCTTCCCGGAGTGATGGATTCGCTCATCGCACACCTCCAGAGCTGTGCCAGCGCCCGACCGCGAGACGGGACACCGCGGAGCAGACGACGAACACGGCCACACCGAACGCCGCGGCCAGCACGATCGCCGCGATCAGATCGGTGGAGCGCAACTGTGCCCGGTAGTCGTCCATGAGGGTGCCGATGCCCGGTTCACCCTGGGCGAAGAACATGTCGCCGATGATGGCGCCGATGATCACCTGTCCGGACGCGATCCGCAGCCCGGTCAGGATCGCGGGCGACGCCGCGGGCAGCTCGAGCCGGACTAGGCGTTGCAGGCGGGACGCCCGTCCCAGCGTGAACAGCTCGTGCAGGCCCGGATCGACGGAGCGGAACCCGAAGTGGGTGTTGGTGATGATCGGGAACAGCGCGATCATCACGCACACCGTGACCCGCGAGGTGGTGCTGTAGCCGAACCACAGCCCCAGCAGCGGGGTGATCGCGAGGATCGGAACCACTTGCAGCACAACGGCATAGGGGAAGATCACGCGCTCGAGCCACCACGTCTGGCTCATCAGCGCGCCCACGGCGATCCCGATCACCGCGGCCGCAACGAACCCCATCCCGGCCACCTTCGCGGTCACGCCGAGCGCGGTCAGCATGGGCCGCAGGTGCACGGGATCGAGCAGCGACTGCGCGAACACCGTGTGCGGAGCCGGGAGGAGGAACCGGCGTCGCGGGCTGAGCACCAGATAGGACACCGCGTACCACAACCCGATTCCCGCGGCCAGCGCGGCGACGGCCACCGACCCGCGCCCGAACCGGGCAGCGAGCCGACGCGGCGTAACCGGGGTGGCCTGCACGACCCGGGCGATCGGCACATTCAATACGGTACTCATTCCGCCACCCCGGCAAAGCACGACTCCGCCACGAGCAGGGTCGTCGGAGTGTCGACCACTCGACCACCGCACTCCGGCATGAACACAATCGTAGCCGTGTCGACCACCCGCCCACCGCACTCCGGCACGAGCACAGTCGTAGCCGTGTCGACCACCCGCCCACCGCACTCCGGCACGAGCACAGTCGTAGCCGTGTCGACCACCCGCCCACCGCACTCCGGCACGAGCGAGGTCTCGGCTGCGGCCATCGGTCGCTCACTCATGCGACACCTCGCAGCAGTCCCGAGATGCGCGCGACGGTATCGGTGTACTCGGGCGCGAATCGCAGCTCGGCTCCCCAGGATCCGCCGTCGCCGCGCTCACCCCTCGGCCGTGGCAGATCGACCTCGATCTCGGCCGCGATCCGGCCGGGCCGGGCCGACATCACGATCACCCGGTCGGCGAGCAGCACCGCCTCGGACACCGAGTGCGTCACGAACACCGCGGTGTAGCCGCCGCGTTCGCACAGGCCCAGCAGTTGCAGCTGCATCTCCTGCCGGGTGAGTTCGTCGAGTGCGCCGAAGGGCTCGTCGAGCAGCATCAGCTCGGGCTCGAGGGCGAGGGCGCGAGCCAGTGACACCCGCATCCGCATGCCGCCGGACAGCGCTTTGGGCAGCTGGTCGGCGAAGTCCTCCAGCCCGACCGCGGCCAGCGCGGCATCCACCCGCGCCCGGCGCGCCGCGGACGGCACGCCGGCGAGCTCGACCAGCAGGGATGCGTTGCGGCGCACCGAAGCCCACGGCAACAGCGTCGCCTCCTGGAAGATGAAGGCGACCGACGGCGTGCCCACGGCGACCGCGCCCGCGGACGGTCGCTCCAGTCCGGCGGCCAGGCGCAGCAGGGTGGATTTGCCGCAGCCCGAAGGCCCGACGATCGCGACGAACTCGCCGCGGCGCACCGACAGCGATACCGACGACAGCGCGGTGGTTCCGGTCGGGTAGGTCATCGACACCTCGTGGAACGACACCTGGTCGTCCGCTTTCAGATGCCGTGCGTCGACATCGCCGCGCGTGTCGACCAGTGGTGCGAAGGATGGCAAGAGAACCTCCGATATCGGAACGATCTGCGAGCGGATTCGGCTCGCGGTGTGCATCCAGACTCTCGATTGCATGTAATCATCACGTGAACGTCGCCGTGAACATCTTGTTACATGCATCCTCTGGGCTTGTGGACCATCGCGCGGTGCGCGACCGTGTAATCGCCCCCGACACTCCCGGCTTGTCCGGGCCGCCGCACCCGCGACCACTCCCGGTCCCGCGATTTCGCTCCCGATTCCGTTGCAGGAGAACAGATGTCACTCTTTCATGCCCATATCACGCGACGGGCGGTCGCGCTGGCCGCCGCGCTGACCATCGGTGCCTGCACCCTCGCCGCATGCGGTTCGTCGACCACTCCCGCCCCGTCGGTCTCGCTGGCCCCGGCACCCGCCGCGCAGCGCCTCGCCGGCGTCTGCCCCGACACCCTCACCGTGCAGTTGCAGTGGCAGCCGCAGGCGGACATGGGCGCGATGTTCCAGCTGCTCGGACCGGACTACACGGTGGACACCAACACCAAGTCGGTCACGGGAACCCTTGTGGCACAAGGGAAGAACACCGGAATCAAGCTGCGGCTGAAGTCGGGCGGCTCGGCCATCGGATTCCAGTCGGTCGCCTCCCAGATGTACGTCGACTCGTCGATCGATCTCGGGCTGGTGCACGGCGACCAGATCGTCGCGGCGAGCGCGGGCCAGCGGGTCGTGGGAGTCACGCCGCTGCTGACGCACAACCCCGCGATCCTCATGTGGGACTCCGCCGCGCACCCCGGCCTGAACCTGCGCGGGCTGGCCGCGTCGCACGCCACCGTCGTGGTGTCCAAGGAGCAGACCTTCCCGACCTGGCTGCTCGCCAAGGGTTACGTCACGAAATCGCAGCTCGATACGAGCTATGACGGCAGCCCCGCCCGGTTCGTCGGCGACCCGTCGATCGTGCAGCAGGGTTACGCGGACGCCGAGCCGTGGGAGTACGAGCACGACACCCCGGCGTGGAACAAGCCGGTCGCCTCCGGTCGCCTCTCGGAGCTGGGCTTCGACCCGTACGCGTCCAACGTGTCCGTCCGGGCCGACCGGCTCGCGCAGCTGACGCCGTGCCTGAAGAAGCTGGTACCGATCGTGCAGCAGGCGGACGCCGACTTCGTCACGGCGCCGACGGCCACCGACAAGCTGATCGCCGACGTGGTCGCGAAGGACCCGGCCTACGCCACCTACTCCCTCGCCGAAGCGCGGTACGCGTCGGGAATCCTGAAGTCCGAGAACCTCATCGCGAACGAGAACGGCTCGGTAGGCACGTACGACCCGGCGCGAGCGCACGCGTTCGTGACCGACCTCGCGCCGCTGCTCGCCGCGCAGGGCGCGAAGGTGGACCCGAAGGTCGATCCCGCCACACTGTTCGACCCGGAGTTCGGCGACCGCTCGATCGGCATCCGGTGATGCCCCGCGCTCTGCGGTCGAATGCCGCACCGACCCGGATCCACACCGTCGCCGACGTGACCGTGTGGAACGGCGCGACCTGGCGTCCGCACACCGACGTGTCGATCGCGGACGGCATGATCACCGACGTTCGCGACCATGTCCGGGACGTCACCGGGCCCGGCGTGCTCGACGGCACCGGCGCTCACCTCATCCCCGGCTTCGTCAACACCCACACGCATACGCAGCAGTCGCTGTGCCGCGGTGTCGGCGAGGGCCGGCCGCTGTTGGAATGGTTGCTCGCGGTGGGCGAGGCGATGAACGCCGTCACCCCCGAGCGGGCCTATGTCGCCACCGTGGCCGCCGCGGTCGAGGGCCTGCTGTCCGGTACGACGACCCTCGTGGAACACATGTGGCCGCATCCCGCGCCCGAGGTACACGACGCCGTACTCGCCGCGCTGTCCGACGCCGGGGTGCGGGCAGTCCTCGGCCGGGGTGTCGCGGACCGCGAAGATCCCACTCGCCGTTGGGGTTTCGACCCGCGGCTGATGCAGCCGCTGGACACCGCGTTCGCCGACGCCGACCGGCTCGCCGCGGCCGCCGGCGACCGGGTCACACTGGGGCTGGCCGTCCCGAATCCCCGCTCGCTGACGGTCGAGGGCATGCGCGCCACGGCCGCGTTCGCCCGGGACCGCGACCTCACGGTGATGATCCACCTGTCGGAGACGGGCACCGACGACGAGATGTGCCGTGCGCACGCCGGTCTGTCCGCGATCGACTACCTCGCCGAGGGAGAGCTGATCGGCGAACGCCTGCTCGCGGTGCACGGCGTCGGACTCGACGCGCACGCGCGCCGGGCGTTGTCCGCCGGAGGGGCCGCCGTGTCGTGGAACCCGGTGTCCAACATGCGACTCGGATCCGGGGTCGCACCCGTCCCCGAACTGCTCGCGGACGGCGTCGCGGTCGGACTGGGCGTCGACGGCGCCGGGTCGAACGACCGGCAGGACATGTTGGAGACGTTGCGCGCGGGCGCATATGTCCAGCGCGCGCACGCGCGCCGAGCCGACCTGTTCGACATCGGGTCGATGCTCGCGATCGCCTGCGACGGCGCGGCGCGAGCGCTCGGGCTGCCCGTCCCACTCTCGCCGGGCGGCGTGAGCGCCGGACGTCTCGCCGACCTGACCCTGCTGCGATTCGACCGGGACTTCGCCTGCCTACCCGTCAGCGACCCCGGTGCGACGCTGCTGACCTGCGGTACGCCGCGCATCGTGGACACCGTGCTGGTAGGCGGCGATGTCGTGGTGACCGACGGCCGCAGCACGCGGATCGACGTCGACGCGCTCACCGCGGCGCTGCTGGCGCTCGACCCACACGCCGTTCCGTCCGCCTAACCGATGCAGTCCGCGACCACTCGACCCGCACGCCGCTCCGCCCGCCTAACCGACACAGTCCGCCACCACCCGACCTGTACGCCGCTCTGTCCGCCTAACCGACACAGTCCGCCACCACCCGACCTGTACGCCGCTCCGTCCGCTCGGCCGACGCAGTCCGCGACGGGTTCACCCCGACTGCCGCCAGGACGGTTCGGTTGCCGACCCGCACCAGTTCGCGAAGGGCTAGCTCCCCGGACGTCGCGCGCGGAAACGAAAGCTGGACAACCGCTTGTCGACCTCGATGTCGGTGAACCCGACGCGCGTCAGGCGGTCGGCGATCGTCTCCGGCGGAACCGGCACACAGGTGTCGCCCACGTGTATCAGCCGGAACGGCAACTGATCCAGACCGTCGCTGCCCGCGAACACTCCGCCGGGGCGCAGCACCCGCAGCGCCTCGGCGAACAGCTCGTCCTGCCGGGACGGCGACGGGACGTGATGCAGCATCGTGAAACACACGACCGAGCTGAACTCGTTGTCCGCCAATGGCATTGCCGCACCATCGCCCTCGACGACCCGCAGCCTCCCGTCGTGCTTCACCCGCAGACCGGCAGCCAGCTCGGGATCGATCTCGACCCCGGTGAGCGTCGCCGCACGGTCGCGCAGCGCCCTGACGTTGGCGCCGTAACCGGGACCGATCTCCAGTGCGGAGTCGCCGAGGTCCAGGCCCGCCAGCGCCCACGGCACGATCTTCTTCGCACTCGTGCGCTCCCACAATGCGGAGCGGCACAGCACTCGATGTAGGTAGTTCATTCCCATGACCCCGACGGTAGGACGCCAGGGCGATGGCAACCAGACGCTATGGTGACAGACTGTGTCGCAAAACGGTCATGCTCAGCTGCTCACACCGCCGCCGGGGTCGACCACGATGATCGTCGGGGCAGGCGACCTCCCGTCCGGCCACTGGTTCGATACGCACGAACATCCCCAGCACCAGATCGCCTGGGCATCGCGGGGAGTCCTCGCCGTCCAGACCGGCGTCGGCCGCTGGGTGTTGCCACCCACCCGGGCGCTGTGGATTCCCGGCGGCATCGCGCACCGCACGGGCACCTCCCAGGGCGCGGCGATGCGCGGCATCTTCGTGGAGCCGGACCACACCCCCGTCGCCTTCACCGCGCCGACGCTGTTACGGGTGGGCCGCCTGCTGCACGAATTGTTCGACCACCTCGCCGCGGACGCCGCCCACATCGCGGACGACTGCGCAGCCGCCCGGCCCGACCCCGGTGCGGCCGGGCCACGCCGACGAGCGGAGGCGGTCGTGTTCGACCTGCTCGAACCCGTGGAGGTGATACCGGTCGGCGCGCCGCTGCCGACCGATCCGCGCGCGCTGTCGGTCGCGCAATCTCTGGCGCGAGATCCGGCCGACGACCGCTCCCTGCATCAGTTCGCCGACGCGGCCGCCGCGAGCCCGCGCACGCTTGCCCGGCTGTTTCTCGCCGAGACCGGAATGACCTTCGGGCAGTGGCGAACTCAGATCCGGCTGGCGGCCTCACTACCGCTGCTCGCCAGCGGGCTGCCGGTGGCCCGCATCGCCGAGCGGGTCGGTTACGGCACCTCGAGCGCCTATGTGGCGGCCTTCCACCGCACGGTCGGCATCTCGCCGGGCCGGTACTTCGCGCGGTGATCGCCGCCATCGCCGTTCCACGAACCCGATGCCGCGGCCGGGGCATGCCTCCCGTGCCGAGATCGGCGGGCGAACGGCGAACCGGCACGTGCGGTTAGTCTCATTCCCGATGAGACGCAGGCAGAAGCCGCCGCTGCCGAAGCGGCACGGACTGGACCCGGCGCGGCTGCGGCTGCCGGACGAGGGTTCCTGGGCGACCATCCGCGATCACCTCGTGGAGCGGTTGCCCAGAGTCGCGCCCGCGCGCATCGATGAACTGCTCGCCGAGGGCGGCATCGTCGATCTGGACGGCCCGATCGCGCCGGACGCGCCCTATGTGCCGGGCGGGGCGGTGTGGTTCCACCGGGATCTGCCGCAGGAGACCGAGGTGCCCTTCCGGATCACCATCGTGCACCGCGACGAACATCTGCTGGTGATCGATAAACCGCATTTTCTGTCCACGATTCCGCGCGGCAGGCACATCCTGCAGACCGCCCTCGTACGGCTGCGTCGGGAGCTGGAACTGCCGGATCTCGTTCCGGCACATCGCCTCGACCGGGCCACTGCCGGACTGGTGCTGTTCGTGATCACCCCCGCCCAGCGCGGCGCGTACCAGAAACTGTTCGGTGAGCGCCGCGTGCGCAAGGAGTACGAGGCGATCGCCCGGTACGATCCGGACCTATCGCTGCCGAGGACGGTACACAGCCGGATCATCAAGGAGCGCAACATCATTCGCGCGTTCGAGGTACCGGGAGAGCCGAATGCCGAGACCCGCGTGGACCTGCTCGACCAGCGCGGCGGACTGGGCCGCTACCGTCTGCGCCCGCACACCGGCCGCACCCATCAACTCCGAGTGCACATGAACGGCCTCGGCATCCCGATCCTCGGCGACGACTTCTTCCCCGTCCTGACCGAGCGGCCCATCGACGACTTCACCCGGCCCCTGCAATTGCTCGCCGCCACACTGGAATTCGCCGATCCGGTTACCAGGGCAGCCCGCCGCTTCGAGACCACCCGAACCCTGCAGGCCTGGACCGACCCCGCCGGATGGTCGGCCGGACTGCCCCCGGAACCGCACCGCGACAACTGATCTCGGCTATTCAGATGTCGAGGTATTCGACGCGCGGCTGCTCGACCACGGCGACGACGCGACGGTGGAGTTTGGGCGAGAGCACCGCGTGCAGGCCGTCGAGGGTGTCCACGACCTCGACCTCGTAATCGCCCCAGCTCGGATCGGCGTCCGTGTCCACGCCGAATCCGCCGCCGCCCAGCATGCTCAGCCAGTTCTTCCAGTTGCCCTGGAAATTGGCGCGCGACGCCATCTCGGCCCAGTCGAACCGCTGCCGCTGCACCACGAATTTGCCCGAGCGCCCCTGGTAGACCTTGGTCACCTCGACCTCACGCTTACCGAATTCGCGGCCCTGGACCACGAATCGGCCCTCGAAACGTTTCGTCCGCGCACCGGCGGGGCCGTCGGCCAGCTCGATGGTCGTGAATCCGGCCTCGGCGCCGCGCTCGGCCGAATCCGAGGAGTCGACCGGGACAGTCTGCTGCGAATCGATGGTCATGACTTCCGCCTTCCTGAATTGATGCACAGATGCGCATCAAGTAATTCATTCGATGCACGGGGAACCGTGCGATCAAGGCTCCGGCGACCGCCCGCAACCTCGAGGGCCACCCATCGTCGGGTCGTCGCCTTGCCTCGTCATCACTATACGTAGACGTATACATATAGCGCAAGGCTGTTTCCGATTGCGTGATCGATGGAATATGGCGAACTCTCAGCTAACGAAAGTAAACTGGGCCTGATGTCTCGAAACGATAACGACGGCACACCGGACGTGAGCGGCTCCGGCGCGAGTGCGCACGCCCTCGCCGAACCGCCCGCGGCAGCCGGACCGGTTCGCCGGATCCACGCCTACGTGGACGTGGCCGTCGTCGTCCTCACCCTGGCCGGCACGAATCTGATCGCCCACTTCACCTCGGCCTGGGCCAATATCGTGACCGTCCCGGTGGCCGCCGTGGTCCTGGTGCTACTGATGCGCCGACGCGGGCTCGGCTGGGCCGAACTCGGCCTGTCGCCGCGACATTGGCGGCGCGGCACGCTGTACGCGCTGGGCGCGATCGGCATCGTGCTCGGCGCGGTGGCGATCGGGGCGGCGCTGCCGATCACGCGGCCGTTCTTCCTCGCCGATCGCTACGCGACCATCTCCGGCGCGCTGATCGCGTCGATGATCGTGATCCCGCTCCAGACCGTCATTCCCGAGGAACTCGCCTTCCGCGGCGTCCTGCACGGCGCACTCGACCGCGCCTATGGCGTGCGCGGCGTATTCGCCGCGGGCTCACTGCTTTTCGGGCTCTGGCATATCGCCTCCTCACTCGGCCTCACCAGCGGCAATCGCGGACTGAGCGGCGTTCTCGGCAACGGCCCGGCCGCACAGATCGCGGGAATCGCGCTGGCGGTCCTGGCGACCGGCGCGGCGGGCGCGGTCTTCACCTGGTTGCGGCGGCGCAGCGGCAGCCTGCTCGCGCCGATCGCACTGCACTGGTCGCTCAACGGTGCCGGCGCGCTCGCCGCGGCACTGCTCTGGCACACCGCGCTGCACTGACGCCTTCCCGCCGATATCTCGAAAGTTGCCGGTGGACGAGGTTTTTCGAGATCCACCCGAACGGATGTTCGGTGGAAGCATTGACCTCGGATAGGCCGGGCATTACTCTCACTGCGGTCACACATACGTTCGAGTAATCGGTTCGGCTGCTGCCGCAACCGCATCCGCACCCGGGAAGGCGCGCCATGCTCGACAACCGGTCGACCGGCAATTCCGAACCCTCCGACCCCGCGACGGCGGGTGTCCAGTCCCGACGCGCGCCTGGCCCAGCTGTATCGCCGCGCCGAATGGTCCTCGCGGGCACTGATCGGCGTCGTCGTGCTGGGCATGCTGTGGGCCGGGGTGAACGTGCAGCACAATCTGGTGCCCAGCGGCGATATGGCCGACCCGCTGTACTGGCTCAGTTACGGTTTCGAGGCGATGATCTCGATCCCGATCATCACCATCATGGTCGTGGCGACCACCGCCGCCCGTTGGGGCCGCGAAATCGCCCGCGGCAAGGTCGTTTTCCTGGAGGCGGCGCTGCTGGGCGTGACCATCGCCCTGAACGCGGGCCCGCATGTGGTGGCGGGTGAGCTGGCCCGCGCCGCCGAATCCGCGGTCGCACCAGTCATGGTCGGCGTGGTGATCTGGTTGCACGCCTGGGTTTCCGCGCGCTATGCCCAGCTCATCGATGCCATCCCCGTCGAGAACGACGCCGCCCCCGACCAGCCGCCCCGCCGCGTCACCCGCACCACCGTCGAGTTCGGCGAACCCCGCAGCGCCACATTTCCCGAATTCACTCCCGAGCCAACCGATTCGGTAGCCCTCCCGATCGGTCGCACCGCGCGCCCCGACACCTTCGCCGCCCGATTCGACCCCGCCGCAGCCTTTTTCGCCACGTCGGCCGGGAACGGCGAATTCGCCCGAACGAACGTCGCGCCGCCGCCCACCGCGCACCCGCACGGCGCACCCGCCGCCCCGAACGGCGTCGCATCGCCCACCGCGACTCCGCAGCAACCCCCGATTCCCAGCGAGTCCCCAATCCACGACAACCACAACGGAACCGCCGCGGGCCAACCGCAGCATCCGGCCGCGGGTCCCGCAGCAGCACCGCAGCAGACTCCCGCCGCGGCATCCGTCGCCAACACCACTGCGTCCCCGCAGTGCGCTCCCGCCGAATTCCCCACGAATTACCGCACCCCCGAATCCGAAGTCGCGCCGACGAACGTCGGGTCCACCTCGTTCACCGACAGCGGTGCCACGAATTCCACACCGACCGTGGTCCCGCACAACATGATCGCCGATTCGGCGACAGCCGCTCACGATGTCAGCGCGGCCGCGATCGCGTCCGAGCAGGCCGCGAACACCGAATCCGTGAATTCCACACCGGTTCCGACCTCATTCAGCGCTGGCGACCGAGCCGCCGGATCCGTGTACGAAGCAGCGGCCTCGACGCCGCACGACACGATTCCCGGAACCGCATCCGCATCGGCCCAGGCGGAAGCCGCATCCCGTCCCACTGCGACTGTCGACGACCCCGAACCCGCCGATGGCACCGAACAATTCACGGGGAGCCGAACCGACGAGCCCTCCGGCAGCCAGTCGTCTGCCGTCTCGCCGCAGCGGTCCGCGACCCCACCTCGCGCCGATACACCCGCCCAGCATCCCGCCCGGCGCGCGGCGGCGATGACCGAGTCCGCCGAAGCCACCCGCCCGGCCGCGAGGGCGGAGCAGGGCACCCAGCTCGCACTGGACGAGCAGGCGATGGCCGAGGCTCCGGTGCGACGGACGCGGCCGCGGATCGTGCCGAACCCCGAACCGGAGACCCGCGCACAGAGCTACGTCCCCGAGGCGCACGACCCGTGGGACGACGGCGACGAGATCGACCCGGACAGCGATGAGACCGGAGTCTGGGCGGTGGCACGAGAGATCTCCGCGCGACGGCTGTCCAAACTTCCCGTCGAACAGCTCGCCGAGGTCCTCACCCTCGCGGACGAATCCTGGACCCCGGCCGCCATCGGCGCGTCGATCGGCCTGCCCGGCTCGCGTATTCTCGGCATCCTCGAGGCGGCGCGCCGCCTCGCTCGCCCGTACGCGGTCAGCAGTTGATCGAAATCCGGACCGACACGCACCCCACTGACCTCCCGATATGCCCAGGTGGCGTAGGTCACCACGATTCACAGCTTGACCCCAGGTTTCAACCAAATAACACTGACTACGTGAAGCGCGTTTCGAGATTCGGCATCTACGCCACTGTGGTCGCGGCGGCGTCCGTAATCGGACTTGGTACCCAGCATGGCCACGCGGGGGCCACCGGACCCGAAGCAGCGCAGGATCGCCCGACGCTGGCCGTGGTCGGGGCATCGATCAGTGACGGGGTCGGCGCGGGCTCCCCGCAGAAGGGCTGGCCCGTCCTGCTGGCCCACCAACTCGGCTGGCGTTCGACGGTGAGCGCCGATCCGGGCGCCGGATACGTCGCGACGGGCTACCACAAGCTCGGCCCCATGGAACGGCTGCTGGGCAAGTTACAGCTCACCGCCGACCACCCGACGGTCGTCATCGTGCAGGCCGGATACAATGACATCGGTAAACCCGAGGCCCAGCTGGCCGCCAATGTGCGCAAGGTCATAAGCGCGATCCGCACCCAGGCCCCGGACGCGGCGGTCGGCGTGATCACGGTCTTCCCGAAGGGGCAGGCGACTCCGGCCGCATGGGCAACCGACAAGGTCATCGTGACCGCGGCCAGGGCGGCCTACCCGAAGGTGTACGTCTTCGATCCTTTGTCGTCACATTGGGTATTCCCTACAGTGGCAGATCGGCTACATCCCACCGCGGCCGGTCATCAGTGGATCGCCAACCGCCTTGCCTCGGATTTCCGGCACTACGGTCTGACCCGCTGACCGTCGGACGACGGGCTCCTCGACCGGCACAGTCGATTCGGAGGAATCGATCAGTCGGTTCACAGGGTCGGTGGGAACGATGGCGAGAAGGGCCGACCGAGGGAAGTATATGAGGCAGAGCGTAGACCGGGGGTCCATGACGGAGGTGACGGCGTTGATTGCCCAGGTTGCGGTGGCCTGATGATTATCGACATCGCACCCCCCTCCGTAACAGCAAAGTCCGAGAAGTCCGACGCCCCCGCTCCACGACGCAAACGGCCGCATCTGCATCAGATCGACCTGTTCCGAATTCTGACCTTCGCGTGCGTCATCGGGGCACACGTGGTCGGCAATTCGATCGATGCGGGCAACACCGCGTCCAACGCGGTGGTCATGCCCCTGCACTTCACCCGCGACGCGTTCTTCGCGCTCACCGGATTCGTGCTGGTCTACCAGTATCGCGGCAAGTCGCTGGACACCCGGGCGTTCTGGCGTAAACGTTTTCCACTGGTCGGCATCCCCTATCTCGCCTGGTCGGTGATCTACTGGGGGTATTCGGTCGTGGCCGGGCTGCATCCCGGGGAATCGTTGCACAGCGCGCTGTGGCGGCTGGTGTTCGAGACAGCGACGGGCGGGGCCTGGTACCAGCTGTACTTCCTGCTGGTGACGATGCAGGCATATCTGCTGTTCCCGCTGATAATGCGCCTGCTGCGCGCGACACAGGGAAATCACCGGTGGGTCCTCGCGGCGAGCGCGACCCTGCAACTGGGCGTCCTGTGGTGGCTGGTGCATCCGCCGACGCTGACCGGACGACCGCTCGGCATCTGGAACCACCTGTACGCCACGGTGATCCCGTACCAGCTCTACATTCTGCTCGGCGCGATCGCGGCCTGGCACATCGACTCGGTGGCCCGCACGGTACGCCGGTTCGGCCCGCTGTTCGTGGCCGGTGCGATCGTGGGGCTCGCGCTGGCCGAGGTGTACTTCCTGTGGCAGACGCGGCAGATGCCCGCCTGGCAGGCCAACAACGTGTTCATGCCGCACCTGCTGTTCTGCTACGTGCTGATCATCTTCGCTCTCTACACGGTGAGCAGTTGGTGGGCCGCGCGCAGAAGTGAGCACGACGTGTTCTCCCGGGTCGTGCGCTACGGCTCGGACCGATCGTTCGGCATCTTCCTGTCGCACCCGATCGCACTGCAGGTGCTCGCACCGGTCATTCCGGCGCTACAGAACCATCTCGGGCTGTTCTGGGGCACGGTGGTGCTGTATCTGACCGTCGTCGCGATGGCGATCGGCATCACCGAGGTGGCCAGACGCATTCCGGGCAGCCTGTGGCTGACCGGACGGCCGATGCTGCACAGCGATCCGCGCGCCCTCGCCGGGCGCCTGCGTCGCACGGATGCACCCGAATCCGCCGAAGAACTGACGCGTACGCCGGCACACTGAATCGTCCTCCGGTATCAGCGCGGCCCGCCGTCCCGACGGCGGATCGCGCGTCGGCACGGTCGAGGAGATCTACGAATCAGCGAATCACGGTATTTCAGCGGGTTTCGACACCCGCGGTATCGGCTTTCCGCGATCGAGCCCGCTCCTCGGGGAGCTCCTCGCCGGGTGATTCATCCTCCCCGGACGCGGGCGAGTCGGCAGCGGCGGGCGCCGGATCCGCGGGCGGATCGGCGATTTCGGGCCGTACCGCATTCCGCTCGGCCAACTCGGCCGCCGCCGCCATCCGCAATCGCTCGGCGACCTCGTTGAAGATATAGAAGTTCGGAATGGATTCGATGGGCGGCAACGTGACCCATCGCGCGCCGGACTTGAATCGGATCAGACCGCCCTGCGCATCGATCGTATGGACCTGTTCCCAGGGATAACTCGTGCCCGCGAAGGTCAATTCGGCCAGATCCACGGCGATTTCGCCGAACGGCACGCTCTGCCCGGCATCGATCGCGGCCACCGTGCGCGGGAGTTGTGTTGCGGTCACCGCGGATTGGATCACCGGACCCCATTCGTGCGCACAGTCGAATTGGCGTTCGTCGAAGGATTCGTGCGATCCGTCGGGGCCGTCGAGGGTCATCGAGTATTCGGCGGCCGACCCCTGCGACGGGATGACCGACTGCCGCACTTCGGCGCTGTCCCAACGGAACGCGGTGATCTCCTGACCCGACCGATACACCGTCAGACCGTGATCGAACACGTCCATCCGGGCCGTACGCACCGCACCCGTGAGGCTGCCGCGCAACCAGGCCGCCACCAACGGAATCAGCGCGAGAACCGCGAACACGATCGTGCCGGTCCACCACGAGGCGGTCGCGCAGATCCCCGCGACGATCGCCAGGCCGCCCGCGATCAACCCGCAGGCACGCACGAAAGTGTCGTCACTCATCGCGGCCGGCAGAAAAGTCTGGCGATGCACGCCCAGCTTCTCGTATTCGGCCATCAAATGAACCAGCTTCGTCAGTGGCACCGGGGGCCGCTCGCCAGCTCCCCCGGCCCCCTGCCGGACCGTGCTCGGGGTGGTCACATCATCCCTCCATACGCGGGGTTTCTCCGCGCGAAGCGTATTCCACTCGCCCCGATCTTTCTACCAGTGGGCGCCTGGAGATCCGATTTGTCGCGGCCATATCCGCGTCCATTGATATACCGAAGGCCCGCTTCCCGGAAATGGGAAGCGGGCCTTCGGTTTTCGGCTTTCAGACGTGGAGAGGGCCTACTTGGCCCGCTCCAGGACCTCGACCAGACGCCAGCGCTTGGTGGCCGACAGCGGACGGGTCTCCATCAGCTGAACGCGGTCGCCGACACCGGCGGTCTCGTTCTCGTCGTGCGCCTTCACCTTGGAGGTGGTGCGAATGATCTTGCCGTAGAGCGGATGCCGGTTACGGTCCTCCAGCTCGACGACGATCGTCTTGTTCATCTTGTCGGAGACGACGTAGCCGACGCGAACCTTGCGGCTGCCACGCTCCTCCTGCTTGGCCGGCGTCTTGGCCGGGCCCTTGGTCTCGCTCATGCGGCGTCTCCCTCAGTCTTGGGACCGGTGGCCAGACCGAGCTCACGCTCGCGCATGACCGTGTAGATGCGCGCGATCTCGTGGCGGACCACACGCAGCCGACGGTTGTTCGTCATCTGACCCGTCGCCATCTGGAAGCGCAGGTTGAACAGCTCTTCCTTCGCCTCACGCAGTGCGGCGACGAGCTCGTCCTGATCCTTGTCCCGCAGCTCTGCGGCCGGTGTTCCGCTCATCAGAACTGCTCCTCCCTCGTCACGATCCTGCACTTCATCGGGAGCTTGTGCATCGCGCGGCGCAGCGCCTCACGAGCGGTCTCCTCGTTGGGGTAACTCATCTCGAACATCACCCGGCCGGGCTTGACGTTCGCGACCCACCACTCCGGCGAACCCTTACCGGAACCCATGCGGGTCTCGGCGGGCTTCTTGGTCAGCGGGCGGTCCGGGTAGATGTTGATCCAGATCTTGCCGCCACGCTTGATGTGGCGGGTCATCGCGATACGCGCCGACTCGATCTGCCGGTTGGTGACGTAAGCGGGCTCCAGAGCCTGGATGCCGTACTCGCCGAACGCCACCGAGGTGCCACCCTTGGCCATGCCGGAGCGGCCCGGGTGGTGCTGCTTGCGGTGCTTGACCTTGCGAGGCATCAGCATGGGTCAGCCCTCCTGAGGTGTCTGCGCCGGAGTATCCGCCACAGCGGTGGCGGCACGCCCGGCCTCGGTGCTGGTCGCGGTGGTACCGGACGATCCGGACCGCCGCGGACGGTTCGGCCGCTCCCGACGCTCACGACGCTCACCCGACGGGGCGGCGCTGGCCGTGACCTCGCGCTTGCCGCCGACGATGTCGCCCTTGTAGATCCAGACCTTCACGCCGATGCGGCCGAAGGTGGTCCGAGCCTCGTACAGGCCGTAGTCGACGTCCGCACGCAGCGTGTGCAGCGGAACGCGACCCTCGCGGTAGAACTCCGAGCGCGACATTTCCGCGCCGCCGAGGCGGCCCGAGCACTGCACGCGGATGCCCTTGACGTTCGGCGAACGCATGGCCGACTGGATTGCCTTACGCATCGCGCGACGGAACGCCACACGGTTCGAGAGCTGTTCGGCGACACCCTGAGCAACCAGCTGCGCATCGGACTCGGGGTTCTTGACCTCGAGGATGTTCAGCTGCACCTGCTTCTTGGTGAGCTTCTCCAGCTCGGCGCGGATGCGGTCGGCCTCCGCACCACGACGGCCGATCACGATGCCCGGACGCGCGGTGTGGATGTCCACCCGGACGCGATCACGAGTGCGCTCGATCTCGACCTTCGAGATGCCGGCCCGCTCCATGCCCGTGGCGAGCAGCTTGCGGATCGCGACGTCTTCCTTCACGTAGTCCGCGTACTGCTTGTCCGCGTACCAGCGCGACTTCCAGTCGGTGGTGATCCCGAGTCGGAAGCCATGGGGATTGATCTTCTGTCCCATTTACTTGGCCCCTCCCTTCCGGCGGCTACGAGCCGGGGCGGCAGTGGGCACGCTCTCGACCTCGATGGTGATGTGGCTGGTGCGCTTACGGATCCGGAACGCACGGCCCTGGGCCCGCGGCTGGAAGCGCTTCATGGTCGCGCCCTCGTCGACGTACGCGGTCGAGATGACCAGCGTCGCCGGGTTCAGGCCCAGGTTGTTCTCGGCGTTGGCCGCGGCCGAGGCCACGACCTTGGCGACCGGCTCGCTCGCGGCCTGCGGCGCGAACTTCAGGATGTTCAGCGCGTCCTCGACCCGCTGGCCGCGAACCATGTCCACGACGCGGCGCGCCTTCATCGGCGTCACGCGGACGTGCTTGGCGGTCGCGCGTGCGGTCGGATTCTGAGTTTCAGTGCTCATCGCCGCTTGCTCTTCCGATCTTCCTTGACGTGGCTCCGGAACGTGCGGGTCGGTGCGAACTCACCGAGCTTGTGCCCGACCATGTTCTCCGACACGAACACCGGCACGTGCTTGCGGCCGTCGTGGACCGAGAACGTGTGGCCGATGAAATCGGGGATGATGGTCGAACGCCGCGACCAGGTCTTGATGACCTGTTTGGTGTTCTTCTCGTTCTGGACGTCCACCTTCTTGAGGAGGTGTTCGTCGACGAACGGGCCCTTCTTCAGGCTGCGTGGCATGTCTTAACCTCCTCTTAGCGCTTCTTGCCGCGACGGCGGACGATGAGCTTGTCGCTCGGACGGTTGGGTTTACGAGTACGGCCTTCCGGCTGACCCCAGGGCGAGACCGGGTGGCGACCACCGGAGGTCTTGCCCTCACCACCACCATGCGGGTGGTCGACGGGGTTCATCACGACGCCTCGGACCGTGGGGCGCTTGCCTTTCCAGCGCATGCGGCCGGCCTTGCCCCAGTTGATGTTCGACTGCTCGGCGTTGCCGACCTCGCCGATGGTGGCGCGGCAGCGCACATCGACGCGGCGGATCTCGCCCGAGGGCATACGCAGGACGGCGTAGGCGCCTTCCTTACCCAGCAGCTGGATGCTCATACCGGCCGAGCGGGCCAGCTTGGCGCCGCCGCCGGGACGCAGCTCCACCGCGTGCACGGTGGTACCGGTCGGGATCGAGCGCAGCGGCAGGTTGTTGCCGGGCTTGATGTCCGCACCGGTGCCGGACTCGATGCGAGTGCCCTGCGTCACGCCCTTGGGAGCGATGATGTAGCGCTTCTCGCCGTCCGCGTAGTGCAGCAGCGCGATGTTGGCGGTGCGGTTCGGGTCGTACTCGATGTGCGCGACCTTGGCCGGCACGCCGTCCTTGTCCAACCGGCGGAAGTCGATCAGACGGTAGGCGCGCTTGTGGCCGCCGCCGCGGTGCCGGGTGGTGATCCGGCCGTGCGCGTTACGACCGCCGGACTTGCTCAGCGGACGCAGCAGCGACTTCTCCGGGGTGGAACGAGTGATCTCGGCGAAGTCCGAGACGCTCGCGCCACGACGGCCCGGCGTCGTCGGCTTGTATTTACGGATTGCCATGAGTTCTTCTCTGCTTTCTGGATTCTCCGCCGCTTACGCGACAGAGCCTCCGAAGATCTCGATGGGCTTGCTGTCGGCCGAGAGGGTCACGAGCGCGCGCTTGGTGCTCTTGCGCTGGCCGTAACCGAAGCGGGTCCGCTTGCGCTTGCCCTGACGGTTGGCGGTGTTGACGCTGGTCACCTTCACGCCGAAAACCTTCTCGACGGCGATCTTGATCTGCGTCTTGTTCGAGTCCGGGTGCACCAGGAAGGTGTAGGTGCCCTCCTCGATCAGTCCGTAGGACTTCTCGGAGATGACCGGCGCGAGCAGGATGTCGCGGGGATCGGCGATGGTGGTCACTTGCTGTCCTCCTGTGCAGCTTCGGCGGGGCCGTGCACGAAGGCGTTGAGCGCCTCGACCGAGAAGATCACGTCGTCGCTCTTGAGGACGTCGTAGGTGTTCAGCTGGTCGGGAGCGATGGGGTGCACGCCCTGCAGGTTCGCCACGCTCTTCCACGCGGTGGCGTCCTCGCGACCGACGACGACCAGGATGTTCTTCCGCTCCGACAGCTCGGCCAGGAAGTTCTTGGCGGTCTTGGTCGAAGGGGTCTGTCCCGCAACGAGTTCGGTGATCACGTGGATCCGCTCGTTCCGCGCCCGGTCCGACAGCGCGCCACGCAGCGCGGCGGCCTTCATCTTCTTGGGCAGGCGCTGCGAGTAGTCGCGCGGCTGCGGGCCGTGCACGGTGCCACCGCCGGTGAACTGCGGCGCGCGGGTCGAACCCTGGCGGGCGCGGCCGGTGCCCTTCTGCCGGTACGGCTTCTTGCCACCACCGCGGACCTCGCCGCGAGTCTTGGTCGCGTGGGTGCCCTGGCGAGCCGCGGCCTGCTGGGCCACGACGACCTGGTGCATCAGCGCGACGTTGGCGGTGACGTCGAAGATCTCCGCGGGGAGTTCGACGGTGCCGTTGGTCTTGCCGCCCGGCTCTTTGACCGGAAGCGTCAGGTTGGTCTTCTTTTCAGCGGTCACTGTCTCGGTGCTCATGCCCGGGCACCACCCTTCACTGCACTCTTGACGATCACGACGCCGCCCTTGCGGCCCGGGATCGCACCCTTGATCAGCAGCAGGCCGTTCTCGGCGTCCACCTTGTGGACCGAGAGGTTCTGCGTGGTGACACGGTCGCTACCCATCCGGCCCGACATCCGCATGCCCTTGAACACGCGACCGGGAGTGGAGCAGCCACCGATCGAACCCGGGCGGCGGTGCACGGCCTGCGCACCGTGCGAGGCGCCCTGGCCGCGGAAGCCGTGGCGCTTCATGGTTCCGGCGAAGCCCTTGCCCTTGCTGGTGCCGGTCACGTCGACGAACGCGCCCTCTTCGAACGCGTCGGCGCTGATCTCCTGGCCCACCTCGAAGGTCGAGGCGTCGGCGACGCGGATCTCGGCGACGTGGCGACGCGGTGTGACACCGGCCTTGGCGAACTGGCCGGACTCCGGCTTGTTCACCTTGCGCGGGTCGATGGCGCCGAAGGCGACCTGAACGGCCGAGTAGCCGTCGCGCTCCACGGTGCGGATCTGGGTGACGACGTTCGGGCCCGCCTTGACGACGGTCACGGGAACGACGCGGTTCTTCTCGTCGAAGACCTGGGTCATGCCGAGCTTGGTGCCCAGGATGCCCGCGGCCGGACGGCTCTTGTTGTCAGTCATATTCGAAGTCCCCGTCACTGAATGTTGACGTCGACGCTGGCCGGGAGGTCGATGCGCATGAGCGCGTCCACCGTCTTCGGCGTCGGGTCGAGGATGTCGATCAGCCGCTTGTGCGTACGCATCTCGAAGTGCTCGCGCGAGTCCTTGTACTTGTGCGGCGAACGGATGACGCAGTACACGTTCTTCTCGGTCGGCAACGGCACCGGCCCGACGACGCGGGCACCGGTGCGGGTCACCGTCTCGACGATCTTGCGCGCAGACGCGTCGATCGCCTCATGGTCGTAGGCCTTGAGCCTGATGCGGATCTTCTGTCCCGCCACGCTGAGTGTCCTTTTCTCCGCTTTCGTCGTGATCCGGGAGTCGCCTCCCGAAGCACCCTCATTTGCATGCCCGAACCTACGAAGACAGCAGACGCATCCGTACTACCTACGACCGGATCTCTTCGAGAGAGGCTGCCCGATCCATCGCCGCTGTTCATCTGTCATGGTTCTTCCGGTCCACGCGGTCGGGCGTGTCGCCTTTCCGCTCATTCTTCGGCCCCGGATAACTCTCCATTGGGCCGGTAGAACGCTGTCCCGGACGTATCCGCGCCGGACTCGACACCGATACTGTGGGTACTGCCCGCCTCCACCGATACAGACACAGGCCACCCGGTGAAGGCAACCCGACAAGTATGCACGAGCCCCGGCGGCGACTCCAAATCGGGGTCCTGTGAGACCGATGACCCCGCGTTCTCCCTGCTTCAGATCGTCAGCGGCAGCTTACCGGGGCGCAGTCTGCGCCACACGACCACGAGGAATACCAGCAGACCGGCCAGCGGCAGCAGACCCAACGTCCAGCTCAGCGGCAACGGCGGGCCGGGCTGTTCGAGGACCCGGACCCCTTGCAGCGTTCCTTCGCCGCGCCCCTGCGGACCGTCGATGACGAAGGTGAAGCCGTAGTCGCCGGAGACGTTGAGGGATTTGACGTCCAGACCCCAGGAGTCGCGTTTGCGCGGGTGTCGCACGAGCGGTTGCACCCGGCGGGTGGCCCGGCGATCGGGTCCGTTGATCTTCAGGGTTCCGGATTTTCCGGCGATGCCGCCGTCGGGCAGGAAGGTGAAGTCCAGCGACTGCATGGCGCGGATCGGCCAGGTGGTGAATCCGACGGTGACGCCGTACGAGCCGACCTGCACCCGTTCGGTGTGCACGATGTTCACAGGTTGGTAGGCGGCGGCCGGACCGGCCGTGATCAGGCCCAGCGTGGCCGCCGCGAGCAGCAGCACGGTCAGCCGGCGCAGGGCGGTGCCAGCGATCGCGATACTGCTGCGATCACCCGTAATACGTTCGGTCACAAGGTCTCCCGCGATACCAGGGTGCGCAGCACGGCGGCGAAACGTCCGCCGAAGAATCCGGCGACGAGCCCGAACGGGATCCCGAGGACCGCGATGACGGTGAACATCGACGCTGTGATCTGCGCGACCGGATCGGTCAGGATCGTCTGTAGCGGCAGGCCGACGCCGAGGATGACGCCCGCGACCACGCCGGTCGCCAGCACGGTGCGATGCGGATCCAGATTCCGGGCCCTGGCCAGCGCGAACATTCCCTCCACGGCGACCGCGGCGACGATCAGGAACATCGGCATGATGCTCGGGAACGAGGGCGGCAGCGGCAGCAGGCTGTCGCGCAGGGGCAGGCCGACGGCCGAGGCGTACACGTGCGCGGCCCATGGCGAGAACCACCACAGCAGCCCCTGCGTGACGCTCATCGCCACGCCGATGGCCAGGGCGGATCCGGCGCGCCCGAGGACGAGCGCGCCCATGATGAGCAGCATCGGCGCGAACAGCACGGTGGCCGCGACCATGGCGTCGACCGGCAGTCGCAGATTGTTCAGCCCGTCGGCGGGGATCGGGGCGTAGGAGATCATCAGTACCGTCGCGAACACCAGCCCGACCCGGCCCCACAGCTCGTCGCGATGCGCCGAGAACACGATGATGCTGCCGATCATGGTCGTCGCGATGGACAGGAACAGCGCCACGTGCGACGGGGTGTTGAGTACCGCGTCGAATCCGTAGATCGAATGCCACTCCAGATCGAACAGGCCGTAGAGCAGGAACAACGCCGCGCCCGCGCCGGAGACCATATAGCCGATCGGTGCGGTGAGCGTCCCGCCGAAGACCCGGATCGGCGTGCCGCCCGCACGCGGGGCCTCCCGGCCCGCCCGTTGCGCCGAGGTCGTCAGAAGCACGACGGCGAGGCTGGCGAATCCGGAGATCGCGCTGCCGGAGTAGAGGAACAGATGCGGCAGGGTGAAGAAGGTGTCCGGCCCGACGTCGGTGTGCCACTGGATATCCCAGCTCGTCCCGACCGTTGTGACGACGATGCCGAGCAGAACGACCCAGGCTCCCGCCCGCGCCGCCGTCCCGGTGGTCTCGGCCACGGCGATGCGGCTGGCAGGCACCGCCCGCTCGCCCTGCGCCGCGTCGAACGGAATCGATGCGCTCACAACGTCTCCCCCGCATTCTCCCGCGAACGGGTCGTTCTCTCCCGAGTATCCGACAGCGATCCGACCGGTCGCTCCCTGTACTCACTCATCGTGATCCTCCCATCCGGTGCTGCCGCACCGCGATGTTTCTCATCCGCTGATCCACAGCGGTACGGACAGGTGATCGGTCGCGTCACCGGCAACGACGGACAACCGCAGCTCCCACGGCCCGGTCATCATGAACGACACGTCCGGTGCGTGATAACGACCTTCCCCACTCACCGTCGCGGTGACAGGCGCATCCGAGTACCCCATCCGAGGTTCCACCGCCTGCACCTGGACAACGGCGTTGTTCACCGACCGACCCGCACGATCGGTCAGTTCGATATCGACTCCGGTGTCCCCCATCCGAGAACTGCCCAATGTCACAGTGACGATGTGATCCGCTGTGCCGCTGTGCATTACGAGATGCCCCGGAGGCGTCGGCCACAGTAACCATCCGACGAGACCAACGAGCGCGACCACCAGTACGGGAACCCCGGCCACCCGCACCGATCGTGCGCGGGGTTCGCGGACCACGGGCTCGCCTGGTTCCGCAACAGCCTTCGGGTTCGTCGTCATCGCACAGCCTCGCCATCCCTCGGCACCGCATGTCGGGCCGGACCGCGATATACCGTCCGCTCGCCGGGCATTCGTTCCGAACCCCGGGCAGTCACCGACCCGGCGGCGGGTTCACGATGACCTTCCGACCGCCTGAAACCCCCCGCATCCACCTGCGTAATCATCTGTGCCGCTGCCGATTTCGGTGACCACGAACGAGATATTCCGACTGTCATCGCGATGCTCCCGAGGGCTCGACATCGAGAACGACCGGGATGGTGATCACGCTGTAATTCCGCTCGACCTGGATCCAGACCCGGTAGTGGCCCGGGGCCAGGAAGGTGAAGGTGAACGGCACTGCCGGACCGTAGGCGGCGACCGTCTCGTCGGGAGCGCTGTCGCCGTTCACCGGGAACATCAGCATCGCGCCACCGGGATTCGCTGTGTTCATCCCCGGATTCGGTGCATTCATATCCGAACCACCGTTCATACCGGGCATGTTCGGCATCACCGGAGTGCTGGTGCCGGAATTGTCGTTCATCCCGGGCGTGTTCGGCATGTTCGGAGTGCTCTTTCTCGAACTGTTGTCCATTCCAGGCATGTTCGGCATCACCGGATTGCTCGTGCCAGAACTGCTGCTCATCCCCGGCATATCGGGCATGGGTGGAGTGCTCGTGGCCGAACCATCGTTCATTCCAGGCATGTTCGGAGTGGTCGACCGGGCCTGAGGCGTTGCAATCGGCCCCGGCTCGGAATGCACGTCGGGCGTTGCCATGCCGGAAGTCGTTGTTCCGCTTCCGGATTGGTTGTTCATTCCCGGCATCGACATGCCGCCCATCGAGTGCGCGTGGCCCCACACCGGGGCGTTCTGCACGGCGGTGCCGATGTCGGTGTCGGAATCGGGTAGCGGTCCGGCGACGATCATGTGCCCGACCATGCCGAGCCAGGGTTGCAGGTCGGAGGTGTTGCCGACGGTCGCGGTGAGGGTGATGGGGGTGCCCGCCGTTGCCGCGGTGGTGGTCACGGTGATCGGGGTGGCGTCCACCGTGGTCGACGTGGTCGTGACACCGTGGCCGAGATGTACCGGGTTCGCGGTGTGTGGCGGTGCCGTGCCGGTGGCCCGTCCCGGCGCGACGGTGAAACCGCTTGCGGCGCGGACCATTTGCACGCCCCCGCCGCGCCGGGCCAGTTCGGCGGACAGCGCATAGTGTCCGGCTTCGGGTGGGGTGAATTGAATCCTGAAGTGGCCCGGGGCAATTCGGATCGGATGCAGATGCCAGAGCTCACCGCCGGGGCCGACCGCCAGCAGGTGGATCAGCGCGCCGTCCTCGATGATCAGATCGTCCACGGGAGCTCCGGTGGCCGCATCGGTCAGATTCAGGTCGAGATCGCCGGGCTGCCCGGCACTCAGCGGCGCGCCGGACAGGCCGAGCATCACCGGCGGCCGGGAGAAGTCCGAAACCAACGGCTGCCCAAGGGCATACGGGTTGCTCACGTTGTCCACGTCGGGATCGAGTTGCACCCCGGGCTGCGGTGGCAGCGGCAACGAGGCGGACAGCACCGCGGCGGTGATCGCCACCGCGAGCCCCGCCACCATCCCCCCGGCAGGCAACAGTGCCCACGCACTGCGCCGAGCCCGAACCGCCACCAGAATCGAAACCGGCAGCAGCACACCGGCAGCCAGGAATCCGCCGTAGACGAAACGTTCCGGCGGCGTGGTCACCTGCTCGGACACAACGAACGGTATCCGCGCGACCTGCCGCCCGTCATCGATGGCCAACTCCCAAGGCCCCGGGCGATCCACCCGCAATGTCGTCGAATACATCCCCGGCGCATTACCGAGTTGCACCGCGCCCCGATCGGTGGGCACTCCCGGCGGAGGCGACGACGCCTTCGAAGATGCCCCCGTGGACGTCAACGCCAACGACAACCGCCCACCCGCACTCCCCGCATGAGTAACCACCTCGACCTGCAACGGCCCCGGCACCGACGTCACCCGCCGCAACACAACGGTCAATTCCCGATCCCCCAGCGTCTGCGCAACAGCCACATCCCCACCCGAAGACGGCGCATCAGCACCCGCGACCCCACTCATCCCCACCAGCAGGAACACCCCCACCAGCGTGAAAAGGCCCCACCGCCTCATCCGCCCAACAGCCATCACAGGCCCATCGTAGAAATCCCCCGCCCCCAATTCCATCACCTCGCAAGCTGATCCGCCCTCCCCACACGAGTGATGCGCCCCGAGAAATCCCCGTGTACCCACCCCGATGCGAAGCACGGCCCGCCGCCGAATTTCCCAGGTCACGAAATACCCAGGCCAACATCTAATCCAGCGCGGTCGCCCGCAACACTCGCCCACCCCAACACACGTCAGCTGCTCGACGAAAGCGTCTCCTCGAGAGTGGCAGCCCTCAGCACTCGCCGCGACCACACCCTCAACTGTTCGACATCGGCCGCGTACACAGCCTGCTCAACCACAGAATCCAGGTCACCGAACTTCTCGACCAACTGGTCGATCAGTGTTGCCGCGCGACCGCGCGCTTCTCGCATTTCAGCTGTTGTCACGATGACCTCCTTGGCGATGGGGCCGAGTGGTTCGGCGAAGGATTCGAGTTCACCGGGCAGCAATTCGCCGACTCCCTCAATGTACGTCACGACCGCCTGGAAATCCTCCCTCGCATCGGGGCCTTCCAGAAGGGCGCGCAGGTCAGGGACAAGATCGGGTAAGACCATCGCCACTTATATTGGGCAGATATCGAAATAGAATTTTCCAAAAGGAAAGCAACTAGAATGGACTCGCACCAGACTCCACCCCGCCAACGCGCAGTCACCGACAGACGCCCACCACAACTTACTATCGAGTAAGATAGGGGCATGACGAACGAGACCGCCACCTTCCGCGGCTGGAAGAAGCTTCCCGACAACCGCATCGGGCATGCGCTGTTCTCTTTGGGCATGGTCGCCCGAGTGCCCTACTTCGGCACCGTCGTACCGAACGTCGTACGTCTCGAACCGGGCGTATGCGAGGTCACCGCACCCAAATGGTTCGGCATCCACAACCACCTCGGAACTTTCCACGCGATCGCCGCTTGCAACCTCGCAGAGGTGGCCATGGGCATGCTCAGCGAGGCCACCGTCCCGACCACACACCGCTGGATCCCCAAGGCCATGAACGTCCAATACCTCGCCAAGGCCGAATCCGGCCTCCGCGCGGTCGCCCAACTCCCCGAAATCCCCGATTTCACCCAGATAACCGAAGGCCGCGACCTCACCGTCCCCGTCTCGATCTACGACAAGAACGGCATCGAGGTAGTCCACGCGGACATCACCACCTGGATCACTCCGAAGTAATCGGGCGTCGCTCAGACATTCACACCGAGTTCCACGAATTCGTACTGATAAACAGGGTGGAACGTCGCCTGACAATTGGCAACCGACGACTGAACTACCCTGTGTATTTCGATTCGAGGCGCATCGCCTCGAGCACGACCGCCGAGAGTGGGTGCGACCAGCCGCGCAGCGCTCTGAACAGCGGGGTCTCGTTCACCGGACGACACGTTCGACGGATCCTGTGGACCGGTGTGGATGATCGGCACGGGACTGATTGAATGAGAGATATGAGTGGTCAACGTGTCGGGGAGGCGGATCTCTGCGTGGTGGGGTTGGGGCCTGCCGGGCGGGGGCTGGCGCATCGGGCGGTGCGGGCGGGGATGCGGGTGGTGGCGGTGGATCCGCGGCCCGAGCGGTTGTGGCCGCCGACGTTCTCGTGCTGGATCGACGAGCTGCCGGAGTGGTTGCCGCAGAGCACGATCGCGCAGCGGATCGAGGCACCCACGGTGTGGACGCAGTCCGCGCATCGGATCGAGCGGCCGTATTGCGTGCTGTCGAAACCCGGTCTGCGCGAGGCGCTGCCGCTCGACGACGCGACCGTGCTGGCCGCGCGGGCGACCTCAGTGGGAGCGCATCGGGTCGAACTCGATGACGGTACGACCGTCACGGCCGCAACGGTTTTCGATACGCGTGGCCTTCCCTCTCCCGGTGCGCGGCGGACCGCCAGTGCGCACGGGATCTTCGTGGACGCCGAACGCGCCGCGCCGATGGTCGCCGATGGCGAAGGGCTGCTGCTGGATTGGCGCCCGGAGAACGGGGCCGGACCGGATGAGCCGCCCTCGTTCCTGTACGCGGTGCCGCTCGGCGACGGCACGGTGATCTTCGAGGAGACGAGCCTGGGGCTGCGCGGCGGTATGCCACAACGTGAGTTGCGTCGCCGGACACTCAATCGTCTCGCCGCGCATGGAATCACATTGCGCGGCGACGAGCCCAGCGAGGCCGCGCACTATCCCCTGGATCAGCCGCCGCCCGCGATCCGCGCCGCCGGACGGGCAGGTGATGCGGTGCCCTTCGGCTCCCGGGGCGGAATGATGCACCCGTGCACCGGATACAGCGTGGCGGATTCACTCGCCCTGGCGGACACCGCGATCGACGCCTTGCGGGCCGGCCGCGACCCGGTGCGGGACCTGTGGCCATGGCAGGCGCGCCTGGTCTACTGGATGCGGATGCGCGGGGTTCACGGCCTCGGCAGACTCACTACCGAACAATCGATCTCGATGTTCGAGGCGTTCTTCACCGCCTCGCCCCGGGAGCAGCGCGCACTGCTGTCCGAGCACGCGGATTACCTGCCCCTGGCCACGGTCCTGTTCATGACCGTCGCCCGCACCTGGCCGTTCCACTGGCGCTACGACCTGGTCGGCTGGACCAACCGAAACCGTTGGCTCGGTTACGAATACGCGCCTGCGAAGGACCGTGCCGATGCCGCGTTCGACGAAATCTGAGAGCTCGCATCGACAGCCCCAACCGCCACGTGCCCACACAATGGCGCGCAACCGACAGCGCCGCACCACAACACCCGATCGACGGCCGCATCCGCAATTCCACGAACCCCCGGTCCGAGAGCGCCGGAGCGAGGCGAAGTACCACGACGGCCGACGGGCCACCAACGACGGCGCATTTACCCTGGCGCACCTCGCGCATGCCGTAAACCCCAGCCTGACAACCACATCCGACCGGCGGGGCTCACTCAGCGGGCGGGCTCACACCCAGTTCTCGATCCAGTATTTCCAGATGACGGGGGCGTAACCAGCCAGGGGCGGCACCCGGATATCGGTGCCCGCCAAGGCCGCGGTCGTATTGCGGCAGTCGAACCAGCAACCGAATTCGTTCTGCTCGAGCACTTCTCGGGGCACGCCCAGGTGCGGCAGGATCGAGCCCACGCCTGGGAGTTGCAGCATCATGTCCAAGGTTTGGCGCGGCATGACCTCCAGCAGCCGGGGAGCCCCTGCCTCGTGGGCGAACAGATTGAGCACGTCGGCGGCGCTCTGGCGGCGCGGATCGACCAGGTGGTAGGTGGTCCCGGCGGCGACGGGCAGGTGCACGATATGTCCGAGCGCCCGGACGACGAAATCCACTGGCACCATATTGGTTTCGCCGAGCTTGGGCACCAGTAACGGCAGAATTCGCGGTAACTGCGCGGCCATCCGCAGCAGCCGGAAGAAGTAGTACGGCCCGGTGATCCGATCGATCTCGCCGGTGCGGGAATGGCCGACCACGATCGAGGGCCGGTAGATCCGCCAGGGCACCGCCGAACGCTCACGCACGATCCGTTCGGCCTCGAACGCGGCTCGCTGCTGTGGGGTGAGCAGCACCTGCCCCACGTCGAACATGTCCTCGCCGAACAGTCCCTCGGCCGCACCGGCTACCTCGACGGTCGACATGTGGTGCAGCGCACCGGCTTCCAACCGCTCGGCGAGATCAACGACGTGACCGGTCCCCGCGCCGAGCCCCGCCGCGTCGTACCCGACGGCCAGATGAATCACATGATCGATCGAACCGCGGTGCGCGGCAATCCAATCGGAGTCGATCCCGAGGCCGGGCGCGCCGAGATCTCCGCGTACCCGCCGCACCCGCTCGCCCGCGCCCCACTCCCGCACACACCGATCGAATCGGTACGCCGGATCGGCCCCGGGACGCACCACAACATGAATATCACCGCTATGTTTCAGCAACTCTGGGACGAGATACCGACCGATACACCCAGTTGCCCCGGTAACCAGGTAATTCATGTAGTCACAGTAGCGCCTACCTGCCGATGAGCATCACCCGGATATTGCGCGGCTCTGCCCATGGCCTCCGCTCCGCTACGGCGGGCCGAGGCCCTCGCGACTCCGGTCCTTCCCTCCCTCCGCTCCGGTCAGTCCAGGACCGGAGCGGGCCCCAGTCTTGGGGCTGGAGTGTCCCGGTGTGGGCGAAACGCAGATGATATGAGGTGTTCCGATGCCGCCCAAGGCGAAACGAACTCGGCCAATTCCCGCTTCCTTCGGTCCAAGACGGGGCCATGGGAGCTGGCGTGTCCCGGATAGGCGGAACCCAGGTGGTCCCTGCGTATGACGAACGTGGGCACCGTGACGCGGCGGCCCTAGTCGGCGAAAACGGCCTTGCGCTTGGTGAGCATGGCGGTCACGCCCTCCAGGAAATCGGGCGACTGGAGCAGTTCGCCCTGGCCGGTCTTCTCCGCGGCCAGGGCGGCGTCCAGCGAGGTCAGCGTGGCTTCGTTGAGAGCACGCTTGGTGAGTGCGAGGGCGCGGCGCGGGCCGGTGGACAGTTTCGCGGCGGCGGCCTCGACCTTCGCGTCGAGTTCGTCGGCGGACAGAACGCCGGTGATCAGGCCGTGGCGGACCGCCTCGGCGATGGGCAGACGCTCGCCCAGCAGCGCCATCTCCGCGGCGAGGGGGCGTCCGGCCGCGGCGGCGACCATGGCGGCCGCGCCGCCGTCGGGCATCAGACCGATGTTGATGAACGCGAGCAGCAGATAGGCGTCCTCACTCGCGTAGGTCAGGTCGGCGGCCAGGGCCAGCGCGACGCCGACGCCCGCCGCCGCGCCGCGAATCCGCGCGATGACCGGGACCGGCGCGTCGACGATGGACTTGACCAGCCGGTTCGCCGCATCCATGGTCATATCGGAAGTGATGCCGCGCTGCGCCTCGGATGCCACCCCGGACAGGTCCGCGCCGGTGCAGAAATCGGTACCCTCACCGGTCAGCACGATCGCGCGAACCGTGCGATCCTCGACAACGGCCTCGAACACGTCACCGAGCGCGACCATGGTGTCGTAGTTGATGGCGTTCTTGCGCTTGGGATTGGCGATGGTGACACGCAGCACCGGGCCGTCGTGGACGACACGCAGGCCCGTCGGGGCGGTGGTCTGCTCGACGTTGCTCATAACAACTCCCAGGTAGGCCGTCGATGCGAGCGGCGGCGCGAGAATGACGGTTAACATTGCGAATTGTGGTTAACTTAAGATGAGTTGTGCGGCGCTGTCAACCAGGCGGCGGTGCGAGAGAAGGAGAGGTGCATGGTCGCGGATCGCAGCGAGTCCGGACTCGCTTCCGCGCGAGAGGACGGCACGACGGTCCGGCGCCGGCCCAAGAACCGGAAAGCACAAATCGTGCGCGTCGCGGCCCAGGCGTTCAGTGAGCGCGGCTACCACCCGGTCGGTGTCGACGAGATCGCGGCCGAGGTCGGCATCTCCGGCCCCGCCCTGTACCGGCACTTCCGGAACAAGTACGCGCTGCTCGTCGCCGCGGCCGAGGGTGGCGCGCAACTGCTGCTGGACGCCGCGCAGGCGGCCGACGATCCCGCACTCGAACCCGAGGCCCGGCTCACCGCGCAGATTCGCGCACTGGCCGAACACACCATCGAAGTACGCCGCGAAGGCGGGCTGTACCGCTGGGAGCGCCGGTATCTCGAGCCCGAGGACCGCCGCCGCATCCGGAAGATCTACGACGAACTGCACGCGACGGTGGAATCGGCCATCACCGCGCTGCGCCCCGAGGACAGTCCGACCGACATCAACGTGATCGGCACCGGAATGCTCGGCGTGATCGGCAGCATCACCCTGCACCGCACCACCCTGTCCACCGCTCGGCTGACCGATCTGCTGCAGGAAATCTGCTGGTCGATCGTGCGCACCGAACTGACCCCGGCGCCGACCGAGCCCGCACCCGAGACGCCCGTGCGGGGCGTGCCGCTGAGCTCCAAACGCGAACAGCTGCTCACCGAGGCGATCCGGATCTTCGGCCGCCAGGGATATCACGAGGCCAGTATCGAGGAGATCGGCGCGGCCGTCGGTATCAACGCCTCGAGCGTCTACCGCTACTTCCCGAGCAAATCGGATCTGCTGGCCGCGGCCTTCCACCGCACCGGCGAGCGCGTCGCGATCGCCAACTCCGAGGCGCTGGCCGAGGCGACCGATCGCGCCGACGCCGCACTGCGCATCGCCGACCGTTTCGCCCGATTCACCTTCGCGATGCCGGAAATCCTCCCGGTCTACTTCGCCGAATTCTCGAATCTCCCTGCAGCCGAACAGCATCGGTTGCGCGCGATACAGCGGCAGAACGTCCTCGAGTGGGCGAATCTGCTCGACGGCGACCCCGCCGAGGCCCGCTTCCGCGTACACGCCGCGATCGCCCAGGTCGTCGACGTCGGCCGCCGCCTGCGCTTCGACCGTCGCCCGGAAAGCCTTGCTCGCGTCCACGAACTCATGCGCGCGGTACTGCTGGGCACGCCTGCCGAAGGCTGAGACCGCGCGCCCGGTCACCCCTGCCCGTGCCGCATTCGGAAGATCGCCTTGGCCAGGCGCAGATTTCGCGGATGTCGGTCGAACGTGGTCAGATCGACCATGCCGCGATAACGCTTCTGCGCGATGGACAGGGTGCGGCTGAATTCGCGCAGGCCCGCCTCGCCGTGTGTGTGCCCCTGGCCGTATTCGCCGACGCCGCCGAAGGGCATCGCGGGGATTCCGGCGTAGGCCATCGATGAATTGATCGTCACCACACCGGTTCTGATGCGTTCGGCGAATTCGGGGACCATCCGCACATCGCGGGTGAACACCGCGACCGCGACGCCGTGCTCGGCGGCGTTGATGCGTTCCACGGCCTCGTCCATGCTCGCCACCGGATTCACGATCAGCACCGGCCCCGCGGCCTCACCGGTGATCGCCTGGGAGTCCTCGGGCACGTCGGCGAGCACGATCGGCTCGACATAGGGTTCGCGGATCGAGTCCAGACCGCCGACCACCAGCCGCCCGCCCTGCGCGACCGCATCCTTGACCTGCCGACGCACCACCTCCACCTGCGACTCCAGGATCATCGGGCCGTAGGAGGCGCGGCGGTCGCCACCGGGTCGCAGCTTTCCCGCACGCGCGGCGACCCGCTCCAGGAACGGCTCGTACACCGATTCGGCGACGTAGGCGCGCTGGATTCCGGCCGAACTCTGCCCGGCGTTGGACATCGCGCCGAAGACCGCGGCATCGGCGGCGTCATCGAGTTTCGCGTCGACCTGAACGACCATGGCGCCCTTGCCGAAACGTTCCACGACCACCGGCGTCAGGGTCTGCGCGCACAGCGAGATCACCTCGCGCGCACCGGCATCCGAGCCCGCGTAGGCGATCTTGTCCACCCGCGCGCGGCACAGCGCGGCGCCGGTCGTGCTGTCCCCGGTAACCACCTGCAGCACAGGCTGATTCGGGGCGAGCCGGGCCCAGCTCTCGGCCAGCCACACCCCGACGCCCGGGGTGAGTTCGCTGGGTTTGAAGATCACGGCGTTACCGGCGGCCATGGCGTAGGCGATCGAACCCATCGCCGTGTAGACCGGATTGTTCCAGGGCCCGAGCACACCCACCACGCCGAGCGGAAGATAGCCGACCGAGGCGCGCTCGCTGCGGGTGAACCAGCTCCCGCCGAGGCGCCGACGGCCCAGTGCCCGTTCGGCATTGCGCGCGGCCCAGTCCAGATTCTCCACCGCCTGCATCACCTCGATGGCCGCGTCGGCCTCGGGTTTGCCGGTCTCGGCGCAGATGAGGTCCACCAGTTCGCCCGCGCGCCGGACGATGATCCGCTTCCAGTCCAGTAACCAGCGTTTACGTCCGGCGAATCCCAGTGCCGCCCACCATTTCTCGGAGGACCGCGCGGTCCGCACCGCGCGCGTCAGTTCGGCCCGGCCCATCACCGCGTAGTCACCGACGGATTCGCCGGTGCGCGGGTCGAAGGACGTCAGGACGCGGGAGCGGGCCGTGGGCCCGCTGTGCACACCTCGGGCAGACTCTGCCATCGGTCAACCTCTCGCCGACGTGAGTCCACGGCAGCCCGACGTCCCGCCCGGACGAGGTTGCCGCGGACAAGTGAGTGTCCGTCTCTTCCCCTTGCCGTCAGAGTATGGGCGGCCGGGCCAATGCGACAAGGTTCCGTCGCACTCGCCGTACCGGCCGGTTCGTCCCCGGACCTGCGACGACACGAAGGCCGTACCGGTCGGTTTCCCGAATTGTGAGTAACGCCACAATTACCGGCAAGTCTCGCGGACCGCTCGAACCGCGGCCGCCCCACCCCCGATCCGCGCGTTACCCGTGCGGCCCCGCCATGACCCCACTCCCAACCAGTAACATCGCCCCCGGTGGAAGGGATCACCAATCCGGGACGCACGAACGGCGATCCGGACAATCCGATAGCCGCCCCCGGCCATAGTGGAGAGTCGATGCCGAGCTTGGACAACGCAGAGTCGCCGCCCGAAACCGCGGTCATGGTCGCCGACGTGCGCAAGTCCTTCGGCGACGTCCATGCGCTGCAGGGCGTCAGCTTCACCGCCGCACGCGGCTCGGTCCTGGGCGTCCTGGGACCCAATGGCGCGGGTAAGACCACCATGGTCAAGATCCTGTCCACCCTGCTGCGCCCCGATTCGGGCACGGCCGAGGTCGCCGGGCACGACGTGCTGAGCGATGCGGCCGGTGTGCGGCGATCGATCATGATGACCGGCCAGTACGCCGCGCTGGACGAGAACCTGTCCGGGCGGGAGAACCTGGAGTTGTTCGGGCGGCTGATGGGGTTGACCAAGAAGGCCGCCCGCGACCGTGCCGATACGTTGCTCGAGGAGTTCGACCTGGTCGGGGCGGGCAAGCGCGCGGTGCGCGGCTACTCCGGCGGTATGCGCCGCCGCGTCGACATCGCCTGCGGGCTGGTCGTACGGCCCGAGGTGGTCTTCCTCGACGAGCCGACCACCGGCCTGGATCCGCGCAGCCGGCAGGGCGTCTGGGATCTGGTCATCGCCCTGAAGAACCAGGGCATCACGGTGTTGCTGACCACGCAGTACCTCGAAGAGGCCGATGTGCTCAGCGACAACATCATCGTCATCGACCGCGGCACGGTGATCGCCGAGGGCACCGCCGACGAACTCAAGGAGAAGACCGGCGGCAGCTACTGCGAGATCGTCCCGCTGGATCCGACCCAGGTCGTGAAGGCCATCGACGCGCTGGGCGATCTGGTCCCCGAGTCGATCGCCAAGGAATTCGCCGAGCAGCCCGCCGGAACCGACCGGGTCTCGATTCCCGCGCCCGAAGGCGCGGCCACCCTGTCCGAGGCGCTGCGCCGCCTGGACGCGGGCGGGGTGGAGTTGGCCGATATCGGCCTGCGACGGCCCTCCCTCGACGACGTGTTCCTATCCATCACCGGCCATTCGGGCGGGCACGAGTGACGGAACAGCTCACCGAGCCCGGCAGTGGTCTGTTCACCGGGGTGACCCTGGTGCGCCCGTCCGGATTCGCCCAGTGGCGGGCGTTGACCGGGCGGATCGTGCGGACCATGGCCACCAAGGGCGAACTGATCGTCGCGGTGATCACGCCGCTGGTCTTCACACTCGGGTTCTATCTGCCGCTGCGCTGGGTGATGCAGGTGCAGGGCATCGATTACGAGCAGTTCGTGATGCCGATCATCGTGCTGCAGACCATGTCGTTCACGATGATGTCCAACGCGCAGATCGCGGCGTTCGAAACGGCCAGCGGCCTGAATACGCGCATGCAGACCATGCCGGTCGGGCGTCTGGTTCCGCTGCTGTCGCGACTGTCGGCGGGCCTGGTGCGATCGGTGACCTCGCTGATCGCCGCGCTGGTGTTCGGCTACGCGATCGGATTCCGGCTGCATTCGAGTGTCTGGCAATCCGCGCTGTTCTGCGTTTTCTCGCTGGGCGTCGGCACGGTCCTGGCCATCGGGGCCGATGCGCTGGGTTGCCTGACCAAGAGTCCGGAGTCGCTGAGCCAGGCGCTGACGCTGCCCACCCTGATCCTGGGCATGCTCTCCTGCGGATTCGTCCCGGAGACGGGCTTTCCGGCCTGGATTCGGCCGTTCGTGCGCAATCAGCCGATTTCGCAATTCTCCTTCGCCCTGCGGGATATGGCCGCCGCGAGCGGAGTGAGCTGGCATGTGCTGTGGGTGCCGCTGGTGTGGCTGGGCGGGCTCGCGGTCTGCTTCGTGCCCCTGGCGGTCTGGGCGAGTATGAGGCGGGAATGAGTTCTGTTGTCATGGAGTCCGCGCAGACCCCCGGCGGACAGGCCCCGCTGCCGATCGTGCCGCCGCAATCCGAACGCGCGCTTTCGGCATGGGTGCGGCACAGCCTGATTCAATGCAAACGGCTTCTGCTGGTGTGGGTGCGCGATCCCGCGACGACCATTCAGACCCTCATCTATCCCGCGCTGACGCTGCTGATGCTGCGCATCGTGCTCGGCGATTCGATCACCTCGGCCACCGGCATGCCCAGCCAGTACGGAACCGTACCGATGATCACGCTGGTCGCGGCGATGTCGGGTGCGGTGGTCAGCGCGCTCGGGTTCAAGAACGAGCAGTACACCGGGCTGCTGGGCCGGATGTGGACGATGCCGGTGCATCGGGCCGCCGGACTCACCGGACGTCTGCTGGCCGAGGCGATTCGCGTGCTGATCACCACGTTGTTCGTGATCGCGGTCGGGTTCTGCATAGGTTTCCGATTCTGGAACGGCCCGCTGGCCGCCCTGGCGATGATCGGCATCCCGGTCCTGTTCGGCGTGGCGTTCGCGGTGCTGGTGACCGCGCTGGCGACGATTTCGGGCGGGGTGATGCTGGTGAACATCGTCGCCATCGTCAACACCCTGCTGATGTTCTTCAACTCCGGATTCGTGCCCACCACGGTCTACCCGACCTGGCTGCAGTCGACCGTGGCGAATCAGCCGATGAGCACGGCCATCGACGCCATGCGCGGCCTGTGCTGGGACGGCGCGGTCACACTGCCGCTGCTCAAGACCCTCGCCTGGACGATCGGGGCGATCGTCGTGTTCGCCTACCCGGCTATCCGGGGTTATCGCCGCGCCGCGGAAACGAGCGGCTAGGAGAGGCCCCATACACCTCGTTCCCTCACACACCTTCGTTCCCTCAACCCCGGACAACACCAACACCTGGTTTGCGGCGCGGCTCGCCGCCCGGACGCGTGGCGGGTGCGAGGAACGAGTACCCGACACGGGACCGGGCGGTGAGCCTCAGAGCGCCGCAAACCCGCCGGAGCGAAGCGGAGGCCAAAAACACGGCAAACCCGCCGGAGCGAAGCGGAGGCCAAAAACACGGCAAACCCGCCGGAGCGAAGCGGAGGCCGAAAACACAGCAATCAGACGCAGGTCAGGTAGATCAGGAACAGGTTCAAAGCACTGATCAGGATCGCGATGAGCCACGCCAGTGTTGTCGTGCTGCGGTGGTTGACGTCGACGCCCATCAGAGTGCGGTTCGCGGTGAAACGCACCAGTGGCACGAGTGCGAACGGGATGCCGAACGAGAGCACAACCTGCGAGACGATCAGCGCGCGCGTCGGATCGAATCCGACGGCGAGGATCAGCAGCGCGGGCACGAGGGTGACCGTGCGCCGCAACAGCAGTGAGATGCGGCGGCGCAGCAGCCCCTCCATGATCATCGCGCCCGCGTAGGCGCCGACCGAGGTCGAGGCCAGGCCCGAGGCGAGCAGCCCGATCGCGAGCAGCAGCGCCGCGACCGCGCCCAGCGAGTGATCGACCGCGTGGTACGCGTCCTGGATGGTCGAGACGTCGCCGTGTCCGGCGAAGGTGTGCGCGGCCATCAGCAGCATCGATAGATTCACCACGCCCGCGATCAGCATCGCGATACCGACGTCCCATCGGCTCGCGCGCAGCAGCCGGGTGCGAGCCGGACCGGGCTCGCTGTGGCCGTGCCGATCGCGCGACATTCCCGAGTGCAGATAGATCACGTGCGGCATGACCGTAGCGCCGATCATCGCCGCGGCCAGCAGCACACTGTGCGTGTCCTGGAAGCGCGGCACCAGCCCGCCCGCGGTGTCCGCGACAGAGGGCGGCGAGATCACCAGACTCGCCACGAAGCCGATCGAGATGATCGCCAGCAATCCGATGATCACCCGCTCGAACCGCTGCTGCCCGTGCCGGTTCTGCACCGTCAGCAGCAGGATCGAGACCACGCCGGTGATCAGCCCGCCGAGCAGCAGCGGCAGCCCGAACAGCAGTTGCAGCGCGATCGCGCCGCCGACGACTTCCGCGAGATCGGTTGCCATGGCTGCCAATTCGGCCTGCACCCAATACCCGAGCCGGGTGCGCGGCCCGGCGGCGGCACGCACCAGTTCCGGCAGGGAGCGTCCGGTGACCAGCCCGAGTTTCGCCGAGAGATATTGCACGAGCGCGGCCATCACATTGGCCAGCACGACCACCCACACCAGCAGATACCCGTACTGCGCACCCGCGCTGACGTTTGCCGCCACATTCCCGGGATCCACATACGCGATCGCCGCGACGAACGCGGGCCCGAGCAGTATCGATGCCGACCGCGCCCGCCGGAACGCGGCAGCCGGACCAACGATCGCGATGCTCACATGCTCAGTTTACGGCTACCCGAACTTTCGTCCATAGGACACCCGAAAAATGTGACCACGCAAACTCTCGGTCGAACACCAGCCCCCGAGGTCAACCCAGTTCCCCCCACTCTGAACAACGCCGACTCCAAGGCCGGGGTCACGAGGGCCCCGGCCCGCAGTAGCGGAGCGGAGGCCGAATTACAGCCCCAGGCCCTTGGCCAGGACGGGCCAGGAGCTCAGGAAATCGTCGTGCCAGTAACCCCAGGAGTGGGTGCCGGTGTTGCGGAAGTTGTAGGTGGCCGGGATGCCGAGGGACCTCAGCCTGGTCTGCAGGTTGTGCGAGCAGTAGTTGACGCCGGCCTCGATGACGCCGCCGATCAGCAGCTGGTTGGCCAGGCCATACGCGCCGGGCAGGGCGTACTTGTTGTTCATCGTGTCGTAGACGCCCGGCAGACCGTTGCCCGAGGAGATGTACAGGTTCAGCCCGCGCAACTTGTCGGCGTGCACATACGGGTCGTTCTCGGCCCAGGCCGGTGCGCCGTCGGGACCGTACATGTTCTTCACATCGCCACCGCCCCAGACGTCCACGGTGAGCTTGACGAATTCGCGGCCGGTAGGATCGGAGGTCTGCGCGCACCCGGAATACGCCGCGGCGGACTTGTACAAGCCCGGCTTGGCGATCGCCAGATTCAGCACGCTGGTACCCGAAGTGGACAGGCCCGCAATGGCATTCACGCCGTTGGTGCCCAGCGCGGCATCGACCAGCGGCGGCAGCTCCCGGGTGAAGAAGGTCTTCCACTTGTTGCGGCCCAGAACCGGATCATCCTTGATCCAGTCGGTGTAATAGCTCCACTTACCGCCGATGAGCTGAACCACGTTGACGTTCTTGTCGCTCAGGAAGCCCTTGACGATATCGGTCTTCTTCACCCATGACGCGTCGTCCTCACCGCCGCCCGCGCCGTTGAGCAGGTACAGCGTCGGGCGCGCCTTGGACGCGTCGGCGGGACGCTGCACGTCCACCGGGAAGGTCTCGTCCATCGCCGCCGAATACACGTACAGGCGAATGTTGCGATTGTCGGTGTAGGTGGCCCGGGTGATGCGCGAACCGTCGGGCGCCTTCGGATCGGCCAGCAGGGCCTTGGACGTGATGATCGGATCGCCGGCCGAGGCGGTCGTCGCGCCGACCCCGGTCAGGACACCGGCGAGAACTCCCGTGGCCGCCAGGACAGCGGCGGCTCGAACGCCACGCCGGAAACGTCGACGAATCACTTGTGCACACCTTCACTATCGGTTCGAATTTCCAGCAGTCCGGTCGGAACCGGTGCGCCGACTCCCCCGCGGGCCGTACGACATCCCGCCCGACGATACGTGACGAACAGCCGCCTTATCATGCCGGATCGTCACTGTCCGAGGCGATTTCAGCCACGCGGGGCATCCGGCCGGGATTGCGGAACATTATCGGCCGACCCCGGCATCGCTCGGCGCGGGCTCGATATGCAGGTCCAGATCGGCGATCAGGGTCTGCGGCGCTGCCGCGATCTGCCGGATCACCGATGCAAGCCCGTAGGCCAGAACATTCGCCACGGATTCGCTGACCGCCTCGGTCAGATAGCGCAGCGACAGGCGGATCGGCCCGTTCAGCACCACGGCCACCGCGACCCGATCGGCGAACGCGGGCGCCGAATCGACCTCGTCGATGCGGATGCCGTCGACGATTCCGGACAGTTCGGCCAGGTCGGCCGCGTCGTCCCGGAACATCACCACCGAATCCAGCAGCCGATCCACACCCAGCGACCGGGCCATATCGGCCTGACTCGGGCAGTAGTAACCGGGCCGGGCCGACCACTCGGCGCGGATCCGCAGCAGCAATTCCTCCAGGGACTCCTCGGGTTCCGGACGTACCCGCACCGGAACGATGCCGCCGAACCGGCCCACCATGGTGTCGATATGCGGCACCTGCGGTGATCGACCGGGCGCGGCGACGCCGAACACCACGTCGTCGCGATCGGCGAACCGCCCGAGCAGCAGACCCCAGGACGCCTGCACCACCATCTGCACCGTCACGCCGAGGCGGGTGGCCAGACCACTGAGCTCCACGGCGTCGGCGGGTTGCAGTTCCACCGCTACTTCCGCAGTGGCCGAAGAGATTTCGCGATCGGCGTCAGCGTGCCCGAGCAACGCCGGCGCGCGATATCCGGACAGCGCCTCCCGCCAGACCGCCCGCGCCGCGGGGCCGTTCTGCGCGGCCAGCCACGTCGGGTAGGCGCGATACGGATACACCGCGGGCAGTTGCCGCGAGCGCGGACCGCGCGCGTAGACGGTGAGCAGATCACGCATCACCAGCCGCAACGACCGATCGTCGAGCAGCAGCGGATGCGCGGTGAGCAGGATCCGGTGCGTGGTACTCGCCGATTTCAGCAGTGCGAACCGGATCAGCGGCGCAGAGTACGGATCGAACGGCGCGAGTCGCTCCGCGGCCTGGTAATGCTCCACCTCGGCCCGTGCCTCGGTCGTCGCCAGGTCGGTGAAATCGACTGTCCGCCAAGATATGTCGACAGGATCCGAAACCACCTGCACCGGTCCGCCCGGCCATTCGCCGAAGGCCACGCGCAGCCCGTCGTGCCGATCGAGTACCGCCTGCGCGGACAGGCGCAGGCGCCGGTCGTCGAGCGGGCCGCGCAGGTCGACGGCGAACTGGGCCGCATCGGCAGTGTGCGCGGTCGCGAGCAGGCCCGCCTGGCCGGGTGAGACCGGCCAGATCTCGGCGAGATCCGGGTGGTCGTACCGGAGCCGGTCGATATCGTCCTGGGTGAGCGGCACCATCGGGAAATCGGAAGGTGTGAAACCGCCTGCCTCCGGCCGGGTTCCGTGTTCGGCGAGGCCGCCGAGCGATCGAACCCAGTGTCCGGCAAGCTCCTTGACCTCATCCGCGTCCAGAATCGCTGACGCGTAATCGAATCGGGCCCGGAAGCCCTCCGCGGTCGCGTCCACGGTGATGTCGAGGAACAGATCGGCGGCCGGAGTGTCCGGGTAGGGGCGCGCGGGCCGCAGGTCGCGATAGCGGAATGCCGTGCGGCCGTAGGCCAGTGCCGCCATCTCGGGCACGGTCGCCGGATCGAGATAACGCAGCAGCCCGTAGTGCGCACCACCCGCGGGCACCGTGCGACGCTGTTCCTTCACCCGGGAGATGGCCGCACCGGCCGCCGCACCGCCGCTCAGGGCGTCGTCCAGGTCGACACCGTCGATATTCGGCGCCAGCGGATGGGTGGCGGTGAATCCGCCTACCGCACCGGCGGATTCGCCTCCCGCGACCGAACGGCCGTCCACGGTCAGCTGCACCACCGGGCCGAGGATCTCGGCCGCGCGGGTGTCCGGCCGCATGGCCAACGCGAGCGCCGTCAGCAGAACGTCCTCGACGTCCGCGTGGTACGCGGCCGCGACCGAGGCCACCGCCGCCGCGCCCTCCTCGGTGATCACCAGCGACACCCGCCCGCGAGCGGTGAGATCCACACCGTCGAAAGGACCTTCGGCGGGCAGATCGGCCAGTGCGCGCCGCCACCAGGACACCTCGCCGCGCACCGAATCGTCGGCGGCGCGACCGGCGAGCGCGTGCGCGACTCGGTCGGGTGCGGCCTCGCCCAGGAGCGTGTGGCCGCCCGACCATGCCTGGGACAGTTCGTCGATGATGATCCGCCACGAGGCGTCGTCCACGACCAGGCCGTTGGCCGCCACCACGAGGATGCGCGAATCGTCCTGTGGATCAGCCGATTCCGGCGGATCGATCAGGCCGAAGCCGATATTGCGGCCCTGTCCGGGATCCAGCTCCACGGCCAGTGTGCGCACCGCCATCTCCGCGACGCCCTCGGAGTACACGAAACGGCGCGGTGATATTTCCGGGGGCGTCTGCGTGAGCACCAGCCGGGCCTCGCGTGCCGAGCCCGCGAAGACGGGCGACCAGGCGCGCAGCGGGTCGTCACCGGACCGGCCCGGGGCCGCCAGACGGGCCGAGAGCAGCGGATGCCGGTTCAGGACCGTCTGCACGGCGGCACGGATGTTCTCCGTGGGCACTCCGGCCGGAACGTCCAGGGCGATGGCGCGACTCTCCCGGCCGGAGGGGTCGATCTCCAGCAGGCGCACCGCTCGCGGCGGTAGCGGGAGTGAGCCGTGTTCGTGCGACTCGGTTTCCGGGATCGACGGTATCGATCCGGCGGGTGCATCCGGTTCGGTGGGTTCGGCTGCCCGCGCGCCGCGCTGCGGGAGGGCGGGAACGAGTGGGCCGTGGTCCGAGAGTGCCTGTCGCGTTCGGGTGCGCAACGGCGCGGACAAGGCTGTGACGCTGTCGAATTCCTCCGGGGGCGGGGCGCTCGCGCGGGCCTCGGCGATGATTCGTTCCGCGGGGGTCATGGAGCGTTCGGGCGGTGCGGAAAGCCCGTGTTGTTCGGAGTACTCGGGGTGTTGCTGTTCGGAGTACTCCGGCTGCTCAGGGTATTCGGACTGGTCGGCGTAACCGAACTGCTCCGACTGCTCGGAGAATTCGGCGGGCTCGGGCTGCCCCGACTGGTCGGCGTAATCGCGCTGTTCTGTGTATCCGGACTGCTCGGCGTAACCGGACTGGTCGGCGTAACCGGACTGGTCGGCATACCCGGATTGCTCGGCATACCCGGACTGGTCGGCATACCCGGATTGCTCGGCATAGCCGGATTGCTCGGCATAGCCGCCGGACTGGTCGGCATACCCGGATTGCTCGGCATAGCCGGACTGCTCGGCATAGCCGGACTGCTCGGAGTAGTCGGCGCCCTCCGGGTACGCGGGCTGCTCCGAGTACCCGGCTTGTTTCGAGTACCCGGCATGCGTCGAATAGTCGGTCTGCTCCGAATATTCGGCTTGCTCGGAGTGCCAACGTCCTTCGGCCGACGGCAGGTCTTCGGCGCCGGAACCGTAATGCGACAGTTCGTCCGCAGGGTCGTCGGATCCCGAAAGATCTTGGTAATCAGGCAGATACGACTCTGGTTCGGCCGATTCCTCCTCTGCCACCGCGCGATCGGTCACCACGACCTCGACGCCGTCCAGGGATGCGGGATCGACCGTTCGCAGCGCCGCCTCGGGCAGGAAGGCGTGCGTCACCCGTTCGGAGCGGATCAGCCGTGCCAGCTCCGGTCCGCCGCCGATGGTCGCGGGAGCCACGACCAGCGCCGCGCCCGCGCCCAGGGCCAGGACCAGCTCGAGCACCGCCTCGTCGGAGGACGGCGCGGCCAGTGCCAGTACCCGTGAATCATGGTGCAGCCGATAGTGACTCGCCTGCTCGGCCAGATCGGCCAGGTCCTCGTGGGCCACCACGATGCCCTGGCTGTGATCGATGTCGGCCGCCCCGTACAAGACGTACGCGCCGTCGTCCTGAAGCAGGCCGGTGATTCGCTCGGCATCCGAAATCGGTTCGCCCGACTGCGAATCCACCTCCGCGGCGAAATTCGGGTGGTCCAGGACCAGCCATTCGCCGTCGATCTGCGGCAGGCCCGCGACCACGGCGCGAACCGTCACGCCCAGGATCGCACCGGAATCCGACACCAGATCGGTGATCCGATCACCGGGCAGACTCGGCTCGACCGGCACCACCGCCGCGCCGGTCTTGGCGACCGACCACAGCGTCACCAGCGCCTCGAGCGAGCGCGGAATCGCCACGGCCACCGGCTTCTCCGGTCCGGCGCCGAGTTGGATGAGTCGCCGCGCCAGCTTGGACGAGGCGCGGTCGAGCTGGGTGTAGGTGAAGCTGCGTCCTCGGAACACCACCGCCGGACCGTCCGGATTCGCCGCCACGGCGGCGGCCATCACCTCCGGGATGGTGCGCGGCCGGGCAGCCTGCTCACCCAGTTGAACCGGCGCGCCCAGGGCGACCGACCAGAATTCCCAGACCGACAGATCGAATGTCGAGGCCGTCGCAAGCAATGCCCGACCATCGGCATCGAGACCGAATTCGGTTGTGCTGCCAGTCAATTGACCAACCGCGTCGGCATGCGAGACGACCACCCGCTCGGCCCCGGCGGACTGGATGACCCATGCCGGATGGTCCGCGCGCAGGGGTTCGATCCGCTCGCCATCCACGAGCCGATGGGTCGGAATGCCCTCCAGATTCAGCTTGTCGACGCGTACGACCATGGGCTGTCCGTCCGTGGCGGGCCGATGCGCGGGCGTGCGCCCGATCGGGCTCAGCAGCTCGGTCGGCGCGTCGAAACTCCCGTCCCCACCGGGGCGATTCGAGGCGACGAAGGGGTACTCCGCGTCGGCCAGGACACATACCGGCCTGGCGCCCGCCAGGATCTCCCGGTTGCGTTCCACCGCGCCCTCCGGATCGACGGGCAGCGACGCACCCCCTGCCTTCGCCACCGCATACACGGCCACGCCGAGATCCAACGAGCGCCGAACCGCCAGCGCCACAACCGATCCCCGCCCGACGCCGAGCGAGATCAGATACCGGGCCAACCGATTGGCCCACGCATCCAGATCCCCGATGGTGAACCCCGTTGCCCCACCGGCATTCTCGGCCGAGGAGGTAATGATCCCCACCGCCTGGGGACCGGCCTCCGCGACCTCCTCCAGCATCGAGACCAGAGTCGGACCGTCACCGGCCCCGCCGAAGCTCGCATCGTGGCCTACTTCGGCCTCTCGCCGCCATCCGGAATCCACGATCCCATGCTCGGCCAGATCTGCGCGTCCGTCATCGCCGGACTCGAAACCCCAACTGCTCCTGTCGGATTCGCTCCCCGAGGCGACAATGTCGCTCTCATCGACGGCACCGCCCCGCGAGTCGAGCACGGAATCGTCGTGGGCAGCGTCACTCGTGCCCGCCGAATCCCAGCGCCCGCTGCCGGATTCGTCGCGATGGATCTCATCCACAGACTCGTCCACCGGCTCCGAATCATCGGACCCGTATCCGATCTGATCCACGGACTCGGCTTCATCACCCGACCCGGAATTCTGTCGCAGGCCGCGAAGCCCGAAGACCGATCCCCTGGCTGTCCCGGATTCCTGTTGTCCGGTACCGGAATCACCAGCATCGCCCTCGGCCGCCGCCGAGCCACGAGAACGTCCCGGCTCGTCGGCTGTTCCGACATCTCCGCGCCGCTCAGCCGCGGCCGCAGCCGCCGCTGCCCGACGAGGCAACGCGAACCGCTGACCGGTACCAATCCGATCGACAGCGCCGACGTCCCGGCGGTCCCCTTCGGCATCGCTCGCACCGGCCGATGAGAAACCACGCGGCGACTGCGATTCACCACTCCCGCTCCCCTCGTCAGCTTCCGCCGCGGCAGCACGAGTACCACCACGCCGAGCCAGCGGCGGAAGTGCATCGATTCGGTCAGCCGAGTCAACCTCCCCGCCGCCCTCATCGCCAACGCCGTCCCCGACCGATGTGAAACCACGCGGCGACTGCGATTCACCACTCGCGCGCCGGTCATCCGCGTCCACACCCCGACGAGGCAGCGCAACCTGCCCACCAGCATCAACCCGGCTCGCCGAATCGACATCCCGATGACGCTCATCGGCATCACTGTCACCAACCGATGCGAAACCACGCGGCGACTGCGATTCACCACTCGCGCGCCGGTCATCCGCATCCACACCCCGACGAGGCAGCGCAACCTGCCCACCAGCATCAACCCGGCTCGCCGAATCGACATCCCGATGACGCTCATCGGCATCACTGTCACCAACCGATGCGAAACCACGCGGCGACTGCGGACCACCACTCGCGCGCCGGTCATCCGCGTCCGCACCCCGGCGAGGCAAGGTGAACGACCGACCCGAATCAGACCGGTCGGCCGAATCGGCATCGCTGTCGGCGACCGGAGTGGAGCCGCCGGGTGACTGCGCCTCATCGACGCCGCGGCGCTTGTCGGTTTCCGTTGCGGCAGATGGGTTCCCGCGACGCCGGGCCAACCGTGGGAGGTTTGCGGGCGCAGTAGGGCGATGGTCGGGGTCGGAATCCTGGGAGCCGGTGTCGGCCGGTGTTGCGCCGAGTACGAATGGAACACGTTCGGCGTCGGCCGGGGCCGGGGCCGGGATCGTCAGGGCGGCAAGGGATTCGGCGGTGTCTGCTGGTGTGGCCGCGTCGCGTGACCCCGCGGGTGGTTCGAGGGTGCCGATGCCGATGGCGCCCAACGGTCGGGCGGGGTCGGTGACGAGGGTGGTCAGGAGGCCGGTCAGGTCGGCGGTCAGGGCTTCGGCGGCGGTGCTGTCGAAAAGGTCTGTGGCATAGGTGATTCGGCCATCGATGCCGGACGGGTTGCCGTCGGAGTCGTAGGTTTCGGTGACGGTCAGGTTCAGATCGACCGGCGAGACCTCCAGCTGGGTATCGATGTCCTCGACCGTCAGGCCGGGCAGGTCCACCGTGATGTGCGCGGGGGCCCGCACCGACAGACCCACCTGGAACAGGGGGTTGTGTGCGGCGGTCCGGCGGACGTCGAGCGCCTCCACCAGGCTGGCGAACGGCAGGTCCGCGTGCGCGAACGCCTGCTCCTGCCTGTCCCGCTGGCGAATCAGCAGATCGCTGAACGACTCCGCGGAATCCAGGCGCGTGCGCAACACCACGGTATTGACGAACGCCCCGATCAGATCCTCGAATTCGCCCGCGGCGCGACCCGGAACCGGCGCGCCGATCGCGATGTCGTCACCGTTCGAGAGGCGGGCCAGGAATGCCGCGACCGCGGTCTCCAGGACGGTGAACAGGGTCGTCCCATGGGTGTGCGCGAGTTCCAGCAGGGCCGTGTGGGTGGCGGCATCGATGTGGATGCCGGTCCACGCGCCGACCATCGATGCGACCGCCGGACGAGGGCGTCCGCCGGGCAGGTCGAGTACCTCGGGCAGCCCCGCGAGTTCATCTCGCCAGTAGGCGATCTGTTGGGCGGCAACCGATTCCGGATCCGACGCCGAGCCGAGCATGGACCGCTGCCAGCGGACGTAGTCCGCGTACTGCGCCGAAAGCGGCGCCCAGCGCGGCGAATGATCGGCGGTCCGCGCCGCGTAGGCCGCCATCAGATCGCCGACGATCGGGCCGAGCGCGGAGCTGTCCGCGGCGATGCGGTGCAGGACCACCGCGAGGACGTATTCCCGGCGCGAACCCGGTGCCGGATCACCGATTTCGAACAACTGCGTCCGCAGCGGCAGCTCGGTGGTCAGGTCGAACGGCGCGGCCGCCAACTCCCGCACCGCCGCCGCCACCTCGGCCCCGGCGATGCGCCGCGCCGTCAGCGGGGGGCGCGACTCGGCGGGCAGCACTCGCTGTACGACATCCGAATCAGCTTCTTCCGCAGCGGAATACACCGTGCGCAGCACCTCGTGCCGAGCGATCACGTCGTCCACCGCCGAACCCAGCGCGTCCACATCCAGGCTTCCGGCCAGCCGCAACGCGAACGGCAGGTGGTAGGCCGCCGGAACATGCCCGCCCGCACCACGGTCCGACTGCTCGAGCGCCCAGAGCCACTCCTGCGCGGGCGACAACGCCACCGGCTCGACATCCGCCCGCACCGCCGCATCCGACTCCGGCTCCTGCGGCGCCGAGGGCCGAGGCAGCAGCATCGTCTGTGGTTCCTGCCGAGAATCGTCGTCCGACAACGATTCCGGTGTCGGCTCCGAGTCCGCCGGGGACGGCGATCCGCCACCCGAACGCAATCCACGATCGAACCCCGCCCGCAGCGATGACAGCCCGGACTGCGGCCTGACCGAATCCTGCTCCACGGCCGACACAGGCTCTTCGGACTTCGAACGCCCGTCGCCGGTCGCATCGGTCACCCGCGACGAGACCACCCGCGGCGACCATCCCGCGGCCCGACGCGGCAACCGACCGGACACCGAATGCGAAGACGAATCCGTCCGATCATCATCCGCCGACTCGGACTTCGGCGAGGACACCACCCGCGGCGACCAACCGGCCCGCGATCGCGCCCCTCGATCGACTCCGGACCGCAGCTCGGATACATCCGAATCATCCGGCCCCGAGCCCGCATCCGCCTCCAGCGCAGTATCATCCGAGTCCGACGTGGCGTCGGCCTCGTCGTCGACAGCTCGGCGACGAGCCTCACCACGAGAGCGACGCGGAAGTTTCGCACGAGACTCCGACTCTGGCGAATTCGCTTCCAGCGCAGTATGATCCGAGTCTGATGTGGCGTCGGCCTCGTCGGCGACGGCTCGGCGGCGAGCCTCACCCCGTGACCGGCGCGGAAGTTTCGCACGAGACTCCGACTCCGTCGAATCCGATCCCGCCGACGCGTCCGAATCCGGCAGCGGACCGAGCTTCCACTGCTTGGACAACCACCCCGACTCCGCGGCGGGATCCGACTCGCTCTGCACCGAAGCCCCGCTCTGCGCCGACGACGGCGAAACGGAATCGGGCGTGCGACGCGGCTCGAGAGACTCGACCCGCACGACCTTCAGCGAGGACGACGTTTCGACGCCGAGTGAGGGATCCGGCAGCGCGCGACGGTCGAGTTTCCCCGCGGCCGTGCGCGGTAGCGCTTCCATCGGCACGACGACGTCCGGAATGAGTTCCTCCGGAAGAACTTCCGCCAGCGAGGCGGCCACCCGCTCGGTGACGATCCGCTTCTCGGGGCGCGGCGCGACATAGGCGACGAGCCGGTCGTCCCGGGCCACGACCACCGCATCCCCGACCGAGGACTGGGCGAGCAGGGCGGCCTCGATCTCGCCGGGTTCGATCCGGCGACCGCCGAGATTGATCTGAAAGTCCGTGCGTCCCAGGAAGTCCAGACGCGCGGGCAACTCGCCCGATCCCTCCCGCCAGACGACCAGATCGCCGGTGCGGTACATCCGCGCTCCGGCGTCCCGATCCGAGAACGGATCCGCCACGAACCGATCTGCGGTCAGATCGGGCCGGTCCGCATAGCCGCGAGCCAGTGCCGCGCCCGCGAGATACAACTCACCCGGGACGCCCACCGGCACCGGGCGCAACCGGTTGTCCAGCACGTAGACCCGAGTGTTCCACTGCGGCAACCCGATCGGCACATTCGCACCGTCCGCGCTCCCGGCGGGCCAGTACGTCACCGAGACCGCGGCCTCGGTCGGACCGTAGAGGTTGTGTACCCGCGCGTCGCTGATCCGCTGGAACGCGGTGACTGTCCGTGCGGGCAGCACCTCGCCGATCACGAAGACCTCCCGCAACGTCGGGCAGATCCCCGGCGCGGTGCGGTCGGTGAATCCCGCGAGCTGCGATGGAACGAAGTCGGTGACCGTAACGCCGTGCGCGATAATGGATTCCGCGAGGTACAGCGGATCGGATCGATCCGGCGCGGCCAACCGCAGCCGCGCCCCGGCCCGCAGCGGCAGGAAGTATCCCCACAGTGAGGCGTCGTAGGTCGGCGGGGTCTTCTGCAGGTACACATCGTCGCCGGCCAGCGGATATGCCGCGAGCATCCAGGCGAGCTGGTGGTCGATGGCCGCATGCGAGACCACCACGCCCTTGGGACGCCCGGTCGACCCCGAGGTGAAGATGACGTAGGCCGGGTGCGCGGGACGCAGCGGACGCGAAAGTTCCTCGGGCCGAACCGGGCTCGGATCGAAGCCGCTCAGATCCATGGTGTCCAGTTTCAGGACCTGCGTATCGGGCGGCACCGGAACCGAATCCGCGACGGTGGTCACCACACAGACCGGTCGCACCGTCTCGAGGATGTACCCGATCCGCTCGGCCGGATGATCCGGATCCACCGGCACGTACGCACCACCGGCGGTCACGATCGCATACATGCCGACCAGCAGATCCAGCGACGGCGCGATCGCCAGGACCACCATGGTCTCCGGCCCGACGCCGCGCGAGATCAGCAGGCGTGCAAGTTGATTCACCCGAGTGTCGAACTCGGCGTAGGTCAGCTCGAGGTCGGCACTCGACACCGCGATCGCGTCCGAATGCTCCCGCACCGCGCGCCGGTAACCGTCCAGCAGCAGCCCCGGCTCGACCGCGTACCGAGTGTTGTTCCAGTCGCCGAGGATTCGCATCCGCTCGTCCGGCTGCAACAACTCCACGTCCCCGACCGGACGGCGCGGATCGGCCGTGACCGCCTCGAGCAGCAGGACGAGACGTTCGGCGAATCCGGCGACGGTGATCTCGTCGAACAGGTCGGTGGCATAGGTGAACGTGGCCGACAAACCGTCGGGCGCACCATCCCGCTCACGCGGGAAAACGTTCAGCCGCAGCTCGAATTCCGCGACGCCGCTGTCGAATTCGACTGCGGTAGCCAACAATCCGGGCAGATTCACCTGCGTGAGTTCCCGCTCCCGTACCGTCAGCGCGATCCGCAACCACGACGGATACGCCCGCGCGGATTCTCCCAGCGCCTCGGCCAGCAGCCCGAACGGCAACTCGGCATGCTCGAATGCGGACAGATCCTCGCGGGTCACCGCCGCCAGCAGATCGGCGAAGGACATGGTCGGGTCCAGCCGAGCGCGCAGCACCAGCGGATTCTCGAAAAGGCCTATGGCGCTGTCGAGTTCATGCGCCTCTCGGCCCGGAGCCGAGGCGCCCACGACGATGTCACCGGCGCCCGACAGCCGTCCGAGCAGTGCGGCGAATCCCGCGTGCAGAACGGTGAACAGCGTGCCGCCCGCGGCACGGGCGAGTTCGAGGAGTCCGGCGTGCACTCCGCGATCCACCGTGAAGGCATATGCCGCACCGCGCCCCGACGGTGTCGCGGGCCGGGGCCGGTCCGCCGGAAGATCCGGCCCGTCCGCGATCCCCGCCAAAGTCGTTCGCCAGTAGTCGATCTCCCGTGCAGCCAGCGAATCCGGTTGCGCCGCATCGCCGAGCACCGACCGCTGCCACAGCGCATAGTCGGCATATTGCACCGGCAGCGGGGACCACGACGGCCTGGCCCGGTTGCGCCGCCCCAGCAGAGCCACCGCGAGATCGCGCAGGAACGGCGTCACGCTGGCCTCGTCCGCGGCGATGCGATGCGCCACGACGACGACCACGTGTTCGTCCTCGGTGATCTGGGCGACGCCGATCCGGACCGGGATCTCGGTGGTCACGTCGAAGGCGAGCCGCGCGTAGTCGCCCAGCCAGTCCTCGATCTCGGATTCGGCCAGCGGTTCCGGCGTCAGATCCGCGAGCACTTTATCCAGCGGCAGCACGACCTGATAGCCGCGGCCGTCGGCCACCGGATAGACCGTCCGCAGCATCTCGTGCCGCTCGATGACGTCGACCACCGCGACCTGCAGCGCCTCCACCCGCATCCGCCCGCTGATCCGCACCGCGAAGCACACGTTGTGCGCCACGGTCTCGGGATCGGCCCGATTGAGCCGCCACATCCGCTCCTGCGCCGCCGACAACGGCGCCCCGGGCCATACCGCGTCCTCGAATTCCACGGTCGTCGAGGGCCGCGGCATCGCCGTCAACGGAATCACCGCGTCGCGCGAAACCGGCTCCCGCGCACCGGCCGGATCCGCCAATGACTGAACGCCTTCCGCCGCCTCGAACGAAACATTCGCGGAATTCCCTTCCGCAGCGGCGATTTCTCCGTCCGGAACTTCTTCCCGCCGCACGCCCGATTCCTCCGAATCGACCGAATTACTTTCAGCGAGCCGATCGCTCTCCGACTTCACGCCCGATGAAATATCGGCGAGAACCGAACCCGCACCGGCACTTTCCGCAGTCCGCCCCCACTGGTCGTGCGCACTCTCCACCGGCAGCGGATCGATCCCACTCTCCGCCTCCGGCAATACGTCAGCCGTGCGCGCAACCGAATCGGCACTTTCGCCGCCCAGAGAATCCGCAGACCCCGACCCGCCGGGCGAATCCTGCACGGCGAGCGACCGATCGCTCTCCGCCCCAACGGACGAATCCGAACCCGCGAGCGCAACTTTAGCCTGAGCCGAATCCCCGAGCCGCGAATCCGGCCCCCATCCAGCAGGTGAATCCTCCACCGCCAACGGCCGATCAACCGCCACATCGGACGACGCCTCGGCGGGATCCGCACCCGTGACGCTCGAACCGACCTGAGCCGAATCACCGAGCCCCCGACCGGAACCCCACCCAGCAGGTGAATTCTCCACTGTCAGTGGCCGATCAACCCCCGACACGTCCGACGACGCCTCGGCAGGACCCGCACCTGTCACGCTCGAACCGACCTGAGCCGAATCCCCGAGCCGCAAGCCCGAATTCCACCCGCCGGACGAATCCTGCACCGTCCGCGGACGATCAACCGTCACATCGGACGGGACATCCCCGGAAACCGCGTCCGACGCGACACTCTCCCCGCCGACACCCGCACCTTCGACGCTCGGATCGGACGAGCCCCCGCCCGACGCCCGCTCGAGCCGGTTCCGCGCACCGGGCATGACGCCGGCCGCCACCACCGGTGAGGCCGGCCCGATGTACTCGACGGATCCGTCGGACGAGCGACGCACCAGATCCCCGGTGCGGAACAGCCGGGAATCGGCCGCGGAGAGCCCGACACCGTCGGGACCGCCGAGGAACGGATTCGCCACGAAATGCGCCGCGGTCTGCGACGGTCGCCGCAGATATCCGCGCGCCAGCTGCGCACCGGCGACGTACAGCTCGCCGATTTCCCCGTCCGGGACCGGTGAAAGCCGTTCGTCCAGAACGTATTCGGTGACCCCGGGGTTCGGCGCACCGATTCCCCGCGCCTCGGCCGGCGAATGCGGCGCGCCGACGTTGGTCAGAACAGTGGTCTCCGCGGAGCCGTATCCGTGCAGGAAACGGCGCACGGCCGCACCGAACGGGCCCGCACCGATCGGCTGCGTCCACCGGTCCACCAGCTCCGGCGGATACTCCCGGCCCGCGCAGATCACCACGCGCAGCTCGTCCAGCCCGTCCGGATCCATCGCCTCCAGCACCTCGGACGGCAGATAGGCGTGCGTGACGTCCTCGCGCGACAGCAGCGGAGCCAGTTCCTCGCCGCCGCGCACGGTCGGCGCGGCCACCACCATCGTGGCAGCCCCGCCGACGGCGAGCAGCAGTTCCAGCACCGACGCGTCGTCCGAGGGGGCCGCGAAGGCCAACGTCCGCGAATCGCCGTCGGCCTGATAACGCGCCCGCTGCGCATCGGACAGCACCGATAGTCCTGCCTGGGCGACGACGACGCCGTGCGGTGCGCCGATCGCGTCGACGGTGTACACCACGTAGGCCGGATGTTCCGCGCGCAGCGGCCGCAGCCGATCGGCGTAGGTGACCGGGTCGGCGGCGAATTGCTCCAGCTCGATGGCGATTCCGGCGGTGTCGACGGCCAGCCAGGGCGTCGTGCCGGGCAGTGCGGGACGGATCGCGGCGACGGTCAGGCCCAGCACCACCCCGGAATCCACGACGATGTGCGCGATGCGCTGGGCCGGGTCGTCCGGATCCACCGGCACGAAGCCCGCGCCCGATTTGGCGACCGCCCACAGCGCGACCACCGCCTCGAGCGACCGCGGAAAAGCCACGGCCACCAGGTCTTCCGGGCCGATCCCGCGGGCGATCAGCAGTCGCGCCAGGCGGGTGGATCGTTCGTCCAGTTCGGCGTAGGTCAGCTCGGCGAGCGTGCCCGTCGCATCCGCCAGGACGATCGCGATGCCGTCCGGATCGGCCTCGACCGCGGTCGACATCAGCTGGGGCAGGGTGACCACGCGGGTCCGGCGGCTGCGGGACGGCCGGGGGCGGGGGCGACTCGGAACGCTCATGCCGGAATCCCTTGCCGGGTCACGTTGCGCCGTCCGAACACCCGAAGCACGTTGCCTCACACCCTGCCTGTTGTTGCTCATGCGCCGCTGGGACGCCACCCTCGATCAATCGAGCACGACGGCGTCCGATAATCACCGTCGTACGGATATTCCGTGGCGGAGGGTAGCCGCCCGCGGAACCAGACCATTGTGGAGTACGGAGCCCCGATGGTCACCCGGTGGGCCGGAATTCACCGGATCAACTCGTCGAGCACCATGAACGCCTGGACGACCCCGAAGCCCCCGACCGGCACCGGACCATTGTCCAGCACGACCGCGCGCAAATCCACCAGGGGGTGCGGATCCAGCCCCGCGAGCCCGGCCGGATCGGTGAACAGATGCGTCACCCATTCCGCGGCCAGCGCCGCGGCATCCTCATTCTCCGGCAGCGCGAGCGCGGCCCCCGCCACACCGGCCGCCACGATTTCCAGCAATGCGGCCGGGGAGTGCGGCGACCCCCGATGAAAGGTGCGCGATTCGATATCCAATTCGGTGCCCGAACGCAATCGATCCACCACCGCGGCCAATTCGTCGTAGCCGAGCACGGTGCCCGGGGTGGCGAATGCCGGATCACCACCGCGCAGGGCACGGGTGCGATCGGCATAGGTGACCGGATGGGCGGATCGGCTCTCGATCTCGGCGGCGACCTGCGGCTCCGCCGGAACCAGCCATTCGATGCGAGGATCCCACATCGGCAGGTCCGACAACCCGACCGCCACCTCCGGCCCCGGCTCGGCGTCTCCCGTGAAGACCACTGCCGCACCGGCTTTCAGCACCGCCCAGACGGCCACCGCGGCATCGATCCCGCGATCGAACCGGACCGCCACGCCGACGCCCGGACCGCAGCCGCGGTCGATCAGCAGCCGCGCCAACCGTGAGGACCGCGCGTCGAGTTCGGCGTAGGACACCTGGGCCGCACCGGACACCAGCGCGGGGCCATCCGGATCGTTCTCGACGATCGTCGCCAGCGTCTGCGACAGCGCGGGTCCGGCGCCACTGGCCGTCCAACCGTCCCTCGGTATGGATTCCGTTGTGAAATCGTCTGATTCGGGCATGTCGAGGAGAACCTCGTCCGCGAATCCGACCGGCATGTCCGGCGCATCCGGCCGAATCCGCTCCCTGCGCCCGACGTACTCGAGGACGGCCTCGCCACCGAAGCCGATCCATCGCCCTTCATCACCCGTGCGATACATCCGAGATCCCGGCTCGCCGAACGGATTCGCCACGAACCGCGTCGCGGTCAGCCCCGCGCGCCCCGGATAACCGCGAGCGAGCTGCCCACCCGCGAGGTACATCTCCCCGGCCACACCCATCGGAGCCGGATGCAACCGCTCGTCCAGCACGAAACCGGCCAGACCCGGCAGCGCCCGCCCGATCGCGCTCACCGGATCGTCCGCCAGATGCTCGTCCACCGCCAGGCACGACGCGTGCACCGTGGACTCGGCGAGTCCGTACATGTTCGCCAGCTGCGGCGCATGCGACATGTGCCGCTCGTACCAGCGCCGCACCGACCACGGATTCAATCCCACCCCGCCCAGCACCAGATAGCGCAACGCGAGCCTGGCAGAGCCGCCCGATTCGCTGCCGCTCGCGGCCCGATCGGCCTCGACCAGCCCGTCGAACTCCGCCGGCGTCTGCTGCAACACCGTCACCTGCTCACGAATCAGCAACTCCCGGAACGTCTCCGGCGACAGTGACGTCGGCTGGTCGACCACCACGACCGCCGCGCCGGTCGCCAGGGCACACCACAACTCCCACACCGAGAGATCGACCGCATACGAATGGCACAGCGCCCACACATCGGTCTCGACGACGTCGAACAGCGGCCGGGCGTTCACGAACAGCTCGAGCACATTGCGATGGGTGACGGCCGCGGCCCCGGACACACCGGCGGAGTACATCAGGTAGGCCGTATTCGCCGGACGCAGTGCGGAGATCCGATCGGCGTCGGTCACCGGGGTGTCGGGGAAACGCTCGGCCTCGTCCAGCAGGACGACGGTAGTTCCGTTGTGCGGCAGCGAATCCCGCAAGTCGCCCGTGGTCAGCAGGCAGACCGGCGCGGTATCGGCGAGCACGAACTCGAGCGAGTCCGGCCCGGGGGCAGTTCCCGGGGACCGCTGTACGAACAAGTCGGGATCGATCGGGACGTATCCGGCCCCGGCCACGAGCACACCGAGCAACGCCACCGGCAGTTCCGCGGTCCGTTCGACCATCACGGCCACCAGCGATTCCGGCCCGACACCTCGGTCGATCAACGCCCGCGCCACCCGGTTCGCGCGCCGCATCAGATCCCCGAAACTCAGCGTGATCTCCCCGGACCGGATCGCGATCGCACCGGGACGTTCGCGTGCCCGGTCGATGATCAGATCCACCAGCGTCACCGGCGGCACGGCAGCCCCGGACGTATTCCATTCGCGCAGTACGAGTTCGCGCTCACCCGGCATCAGCACGTCGATATCGCCGACGACGACGCGGTCGTCGGCGGTGACGGCGTCGATGACCCGGCCGAAACGATGCGCGAAATCACGCACGGTCGCGTCGTCGAAAAGATCTGTGGCATAGGTGAACCGGGCCGTCATCCCCTCGGCGACGCCGTGCTCGTCGAGGCGTTCGGTCATCGTCAGCTGTAGATCGAATTCGGCTCGCGCGGTGTCGAATTCGATATCGTCGACGGTCAGGCCCGGTAGTTCCGGACGGGTGTGACCGGTGTTCCGCAGGGTCAACGCGACCTGGCACAGCGGATGCCGCGCCGCGGAACGCACCGGATCCAGCTCCTCCGCCAACTGCTCGAACGGTACATCGGCGTTGCCGAGCGCCGCCAGGTCCGTATCGCGCACCGCGGTGAGCAGATCGGCGAATCCGACCCCGGGATCGATACTCGCGCGCAACACCAGCGTATTGGCGAAGATGCCGACGAGCTCGTCCAACGCGACCGCACCGCGTCCGGTGACCGGGGCGGCGATCGCGATGTCGCGGGTGCCGGACAATCGCGCCAGCAGGATGGCCAGCATCGCGTGCAGGACGGTGAACAGGGTCGCGCCGTGCTCGTGCGCCACCCGGTTCAGCACGGTATGCACCCGGGCGTCGATCTCGAATTCCAGCGTCGCGCCACGCTGGGAGGCGATCGGCGGTCGCGGCTGATCCGCGGGCAGCTCACCCTGCTCGTGGAGTCCGGTCAATTCCCCGCGCCAGAACTCGATCTGCTGTGCCGGAATCGAATCCGGATCGTCGTCGGGGCCGAGCACCTCACGCTGCCACAGCGCGTAATCGGCGTACTGCACCTCCAGCGCCGCCCACTCCGGGCGCTCGCCCCGGGCGCGGTCCCGGTAGGCGGTCAACAGGTCCCGGGTCAGCGGACCGATCGAAAAGCCATCTCCCGCAATGCGATGCAGGACGCACACCAGGACGTGATCGGTCTCGCCGGAGGTGAGCACGCGCAGCCGGATCGGCGGTTCGGTGGTCACATCGAATCCGGCGCCGACGATTTCGGATACCGAACCGAGCAGTTCGCTCTCGGCCGCTCGGACCACCGGAACATCCGGCGTCGCACGGGGGTCGGCGATCGGCAGGACGAGTTGGTAACCGGTGCCCCGGAATTCGGGGAATACGGTGCGCAGTATCTCGTGCCGCATCACCAGATCCCGGACGGCGGCGCGCAGTGCCTCGATGTCCAACCGGCCGCCCAGCCGCATCGCCACCGGGATGTTGTCGGTCGCGCTCGTCGGATCGAACCGGTTGCGGGACCATATCCGCTGCTGCGCGTAGGAGAGCGGGATCCGCTCCGGACGCGGCATGGGCCGCAGCTCCCGGGCGGACACCGCGTCCACGTGCCGCGCGATCCGCTCGGCCAGGCCCCGCACCGTGGAGGCCTCGAAGACGAACCGGGCCGGTATCCACAACCCCAGCGCGGCGCCGATCCGCGCCGCGGCCACGGCGGCCAGCGGTGGATCCCCGCCCAGTTCGAAGAAGTCGTCGGTGGTCTCGATTCGGCGCGGCTCGGCGTCGGCGGGACTCAGCATTGCGGCGAACGTCTCCGCGACGGTCCGCTCCAGCAACGCGGACGCGACCGGCCCGCGCATCGCGGAGGTCGGCTCGGGCAATCGCGCGACGAATTCGATGGAACCGTCGGAGTCGTTGCGCCGCACCAGATCTCCCGTCCGGAACAAGCGCAGGCCGGGCTGTCCGGTTTCCGCGCCGAACGGGCTGGCCACGAACCGTCCCGCGGTCGGCCCCGGGCGGCCCGAATACCCTTGCGCGAGAATCGGTCCGGACAGGTAAAGCTCACCCGCCACGCCCGCGGGCACCGGGCGCAGACGCGAATCCAGCACGAACGCACCGATTCCCGCGATCGGAGTGCCGATCGTCGTGATCTCGCCCGGCTGCACGACGCCGCTGATGGTATCCAGAATCGTCGCCTCGGCAAGCCCGTACGCGGTGTGCACCGCGTGTGGGTCGCGGGCCCATCGCCCGATCGCCTCCGGATCGAACCTGTCGCCGATCACCGCGACGGCCTCGAGGTCGTCGAGGTCCGACGGGTCCACCGACTCGAGTACGTCCGAGGTGATCAGCAGGTGCGTAATCCGTTCGCGCCGCAGCAGTTCCGCGAGCTCGTCACCGGACGACTCCGGCGGGGCGACGATCAGCATCGCACCCGAGGAGAAGGTCAGCATCAACTCCAGCACCGCGAGGTCGGAATCCGGCGCGCCCAGATGCAGCACGCGCGACTCCCCGTCCACCCCGAGCTGTTCGCGCATCGCGTTGACCACGGTGGCCAGACCGGTGTGGGTGACAACGACGCTCCCCGACGAACCGGAGGGCGCCACGAGATAGGCCGGATGCTGCTCGGTGAGCAGGCGCACCCGATCGGTATAGGAGATCGGATGCGCGGCGCGCGCGGCGATGCGTTCACTCGTCCGCACATCGTCGAGTTCGAGCCACTCCACGTCGTCGCCGAGGCCGGCACGGTATGCGGTGATCGTCGAGCCAAGTGCCGCACCGGATTCGGCGAGGACGCGCGCGAGGCGTTCCGGCGGGCAGGCCGGATCCACCGGCACGCAGGCCGCACCGGACTTGGCGACCGCCCAGACCGACAGCACCGATTCGATCGAGCGGTCCATACCCACGGCCACCACATCGCCGGGCCCGATGCCGCGCGCGATCAACTCGCGGGCCAGGCGCGAGGACGCCTCGTCGAACTCCCGATAGCTCAGCTCGCGCGCACCGGCCGGATCACCACTCGAACCCGCCCGGATCGCCACCGCATCGGCGGCCGATTCCACTGCAGCGGTGAGCAATTGACCGAAGAGAGGATTGCCGGAACGTCGGCGACGATTTCCCCGTACGGTACGACGAGCTGTATGCATTCGAGCGGTGTCACCTCTCGCGGTCGGCAGGTCCGCACCGCCGAACAAAGGTCGAGCCCCACTCGCACGGTCCGAGAAAGCATATACGGCTGCGGATCTCGGTGTTGCCGCTGCGGAATGTACCTACCCTGAACCTGCGACGAACCGTATGGAATCGGCCGCTCGCACCGCGCGCTTCGGATGAGCCCGCGCAGCAGGCATCCACACGGGAGCCTGCCCGGCCGTTCGGCAATTCCTACCGGGTCCCGCGTGGATCCACACGCCGCGGTCACCGCGTCTGCGCGAGAACTCCCGCGCCTGACGGTTACTCGCGGCGACACGAACTGTCCCGGCGTACCCGGCACAATAGGCGATCACACGGGACCTCGCCGAGCGGTTCCGCATTACGGCCCGGATTCTCACCCGCACCCGGTGCGTATCCACCCCGCGAGTACCACGCCTCTCACAGCCAGCCGCGGCGAATCGCTTGCACCCCCGCCTGGAAACGGGTGCTCGCGCCGAGCCGCTCCAGCAGACTCGCCGTGCGCCGCACGACCGTGCGCCGGGACATGCCCAACCGGCGGGCGATGGTGTCGTCCGTGGCGCCCAGGCCCATCAAGGTCAGAATCGCGCGGTCGCGCTCGTCCAGCGGCTCACTCGGATTCACCGAGATCGGGGCCGACAGCGACCACAGCACGTCGAAGGTGCGCATCATCAGGTCCAGGGTCGGCGAGGGGCCGATCCGCAGGCCCATCGGGTCCCCGCGGCGCTCGTCGTTGTGCAGCACGATCGTGGCCCGTTCGCCGTCGGCGACGATCACCTTCAGCGGCGGATCGGGCAGGGTGCGCGCCTGCGCCCCGGCGGCGGTGACGGCCAACGCGTGCCGCAATCGATCCGGATCCTGATAGATGGTGTCCTGATACAGCAGCTGATAGCGGACCCCGGCGGCCAGCCGCGCGGACTTCAGCTCGAACAGCCGCTCGGAACGTTCCGCATCGCAGACGTACGGACCGCGTTCGATCAGCCGCACATTCTTGCGCGCGCCGCGATGCAGATCCTCGAATTCCGCGATGATCTCCCGGGTTTCGTACATCGGCACGATGACGCCGTCGCCGCGACCCGATCGCCGCACCGACCGGAAGGTCTCGCCCAGCCGCGCCGCGGCGGCGTGCATCCGGGCCGTGTCCTGCTGGCGGCGGCGCGCCTCGGCCTCGGACAACGCCTCGGGTGCGTGCGCATCCCAGACGCTGCGACCCCCGGCGTCGAGCCGGACCGCGGCCTGCACCTCGCACAATCGGTCGAGGGCGGCCTGGACGAGTTCCGGCGGGCATTCCAGGTGCGCGGCCAGTTCGGCCAGCGTGGCCCGGGGGTGCTGGACGAGGGTCGCGTAGGTGCGCCCGTAGAGGGAGCCGGTATCGAACAGTTCGTGCACGTCGGTCTGACCACCCCCGACGACGGCGAGCCGTGGCCGCGTGCGGCCCGCGGCGCCCACCGCTACTGTCCCGATCCCCACGACTGCGCCTGTAATACAACCCCTTTGGCCGCCAAGTAGGGCGCCGGGTCGATCTTGCGGCCGGACGGATCCCAGATCTCCAGGTGCAGATGCGGCCCGGTGGAATCGCCGCGGTTGCCGACGGTCGCGATGGTCTGGCCCGCGTTCACCCGCTGGCCCTCGTGCACGAGGATCTGGTTGACGTGGCCGTAGACGGCGGTGGTCCCGTCGTCCTGCCGGACCCGCACCCACAGCCCGAATCCCGAGGCGGGCCCGGCCTGGATCACCGTGCCGTTCTCCACGGATTCGATCGGGGTGCCGATCGGATCGGCGAAGTCGACGCCGTAATGGAATGCGCCCCAACGCGAACCGTATCCGGAGGTGAGCTGGCCGGCGACCGGCCGAACGGCCTGTGCCTGGGCCTGCGGCGCGGGCGCGGCCTGCTGCTGCAGATTCTTGATCACCTGCTCGGCCTGCGACAGCGGCCCGGCCACCTCGGGGGGCAGATTCTGCAGGCCGAACGGCGCGGCCGCGGGGGCAGGCGCGGGCGCGGGGGCAGGCGCGGCGACCGGTGCGGCAGCCGGGGTGGGTGCCGCGGCCTCCAGCGGAATCCCGGCGGGAGCCTGGGCGGCCGGGGCGACGGCCGGTTTGAGCGCGATGGTGTCGGCGCTGTTGGCCGTGTGCATACCCGGCAGCGGGGCGGCCTGGGCGAACTGGCCGGTGACGCCGATCAACGCGCCGGTCGCGACGGCGGTACCGGCGGCCAGCCGCATCCGATCGTGGCGCGGTTCGGCCCGGTGCCGGGTCGAGCGGCTCGCGACGCCATCTCCGAGCAGGTCCCTGACCGATACGGAACTGGATGTCTCCCGGTGCTGCGGCAAGGTTCGTCCTAGCGTCGATTCACTTTGGATTGTGGATGCCGGAACGCTCCCGAAGTCGAAACCTGCTTTTCGGTAACGATTCGGCATCGGTGTGACGAAAACTGTACTCCGTCGTGACCTTTTCGCAACCTTTCTCGGAATAAACGCAGGTGAGAGTGGGATCACCAGCATCTCGCGGCCGTGTCCGAGCCACACTGTCAGAGTGATCATCGACGAGCTCCGAACCCCGATCGTGTTGGCGCCGATGGCCGGCGGACCGTCCACGCCCGAACTGACCGCGGCGGTATCGCACGCGGGCGGCCTGGGCTTCCTGGCCGCCGGGTATCTCGCCGCTCCGGCCACCGCCGAGCGAATCGCCGCCACCCGCGCCCTGGACGGCGGACCGTTCGGGGTGAACCTCTTCGTCCCCGGCACGCCGACGCCCGCGGACCGGTACGCCGGATACCTGACCGAACTCGGCCGCGACTTCTCCCTCGGCGAGGCCCGGTTCGACGCCGACGACTGGGCCGCGAAACTGGATCTGCTCACCGCCGACCCGGTCCCGGCCGTCTCGTTCACCTTCGGCTGCCCGTCGGCGCAGGAGATCGAACGTCTGCACGCGGCCGGATCCGAGATCTGGGTGACGGTCACCTCGGTCGCCGAGGCCCGCGTCGCGCGCGAGGCCGGGGCCGACGTGCTGGTGGCGCAGGGAGCCGAGGCGGGCGGACATCGCGGCACCTTCGCCGACCGCACCGAGGACGACCTCACCGACCCGCTCACCACCCTCGCACTCGTGCAATTGCTCACCGCCGCCGTGGATCTGCCCGTCGTGGCCGCGGGCGGCATCGCCACGGGCGCGGGCATCGCCGCGGCACTGGCCGCCGGTGCGGCCGCCGCCCAGCTGGGCACCGCCTTCCTGGACTGCCCGGAGGCCGGAACCGCACAGGTGCATCGCGACGCGCTGGCACTGGACATCCCGACGATGCTCACCCGCGCCTTCACCGGCCGCCGCGCCCGCGGACTGCGCAACCGGTTCATGGTCGAGCACCCCGGCGCACCGGTCGCCTATCCCGAAATCCATTACGCTACTGGCCCACTGCGCGCCGCGGCCCGTGCCTCCGGCGACGCCGACGCGGTGAACCTCTGGGCGGGCCAGACCCATGCGCTGACCGGCCGCGAACCAGCCGGCGAGCTGGTGCGCCGACTGTCCGAGGAGGCGAAAGCGGCTCTGGAAAAGGCGCTTTCGCGCAGAATCCAGTGTTATTGACAACGTTTTTCGTTTAGACTCGTAGGGCATCATCCGCCATCCCAGGAGGAGAGCGTCATGTCACTCGATGTACCCACCGCACTGCTCGAGCGCGCCGAACGCGGCGAAGTGTCCGACGAAGAATTCGTCGAATGCGTCCGCAACTCACTGCCCTACGCCTACGAGGTGGTCAGTCGCGTCGCTGCCGATCTGCGTTCCGGCACAGAGGAATTCGCCGACAACCAGACACCGCCACCGGACGAGACGGCACGCGGTCAGCTGTTGCGCGCCATGGCCTCGGACTCCATCCGCGGCGGCCTGGAGCGACACTTCGGCATCAAACTGGCCTTCCAGAACTGCCACCGCGTCGCGGCCTTCCCGATCTCCGCGGTCGGCGGCGACACCTACAGCACCTTCATCTCCACCCGCGCCCAGCTGTTGAACCAGAGCCCCGAGCTCCGCAACTGCTGATCCGGATCGAATTCCGGTGCGGGCGATCCCCTTCCGCCCGCACCGGTCTTCCGTGGACCGAGTCGCGAAAAGCCTAGAACCCCTGCAGGACTCGCTTGAGCACCTTACCGGTGGGGTTGCGCGGCAGCTCCGCGAGGAAGACCACCTCGCGGGGGACCTTGTAGCGGGCCAGGTTCGCCCGCACATGGGATTTCACCTCGTCCTCGGTGAGTTGCGCGTCCTCGTCGGTCACCACGAACGCCTTGAGCCGTGCGCCGAACGCGTCGTCGGGTACGCCGATGACCGCGGCCTCGCGAATCGCGCTGTGCGAGTTGAGGAGTTCCTCCACCTCGTCGGGGAAGACGTTCTCGCCGCCGGAGACGATCATGTCGTCGTCGCGGCCTTCGATGAAAAGCCTTCCCGCGAAATCGAAGTGGCCCACATCCCCCGAGGACACCAACCCGCGCACGCGTTCCTTGTCGCCGCCGCCGGTATACCCCTGGAACTGAACGGCATTGCCGACGAAGATGCGTCCGGTCTCCCCGCGCGGAAGTTCCCGCCCGGCATCGTCGAGGATCTTCACCACCGCGCCCAGCACCGGTTTGCCCACGCAACCGGGTTCGGCCGCCAGATCCCGTGGCGTCGCGACCGTCGCGTAGGCGATCTCGGTGGACCCGTACAGGTTGTACACGACCGGCCCGAAGATCGCCGTCGCCCGGCGGCACAGATCCGCGCCCAGCTGTGCCCCCGCGACGAAGACGATCCGCAACGCGGACAGATCCTTTCGCGCGAACGCCGACGAATCCAGTTCGGTCAGCCGGGCCAGCATCATCGGCACCGCGATGAGCGTGGTCACCCGGTGCTCGGCCAGACTCTCGAGTACGCGCGCCGCGTCGAAGCGTCGCCGAACCACCAGCGTGGACCCGAACCCGACGGCCAGTATCGCCATCGCGAAACCGAGCGTATGGAACAGGGGCGCAGGGCATTCGATGACCTCGCGGGTGCGGAAGGGCACCCGGCTCAGGATCGCGCCCAGCGGTTCGAGCGACCGCGGTTCCGGCCGCGGCGCACCCTTGGGCGTGCCGGTGGTGCCGCTGGTCAGCAGGACGATGGTCGAATTCGTCCCCGGCGCGGGCGGCGCGTCGGGTGATCCCGCGGCGATGAGCGATTCCAGATCGCTCGCCTCCCGGGTATCGGACCACGCGCGGTAGGCCCCGCGACGCGGACTCAGCGAACCCAGGATCGACTCGTACTCCTCGTCGTACACCAGCAGATCCACGCCCTCGCGGCGAGCGACGGCCTGCAACTGCGGTCCACTGAAATCGGTGTTCAGCAAGATGATTCGCGTACCGCACTTGGCGGCGGCGAAGACCGCGTCCAGCACTCCGCGATGATTGCGCGCCAGAATCGCCACACCCTCGCCGCCGCGCAGCCCGCGCACGCGCCACTGATTGGCGAGCCGGTTCGACCGGTCGTCCAGCTCGCGATAACTCAGCGCGCCCAGCTCGTCGATCACCGCGGTCCGATCGCCGTAACGCGACGCCGAAAGGTTCAGTATCGCGGGCAGAACCCCGTACTTCAGCAGTGCGCCGCCCGCGGACAGCAGCGTCGCGGGTGTGTCGATCCCGACTACGCCGCTGCCCACGCACAGCCGCAGATATTCCAGCTCGGTCCATGCCCGCACCGCCAGAGTGCGGAGCAAACCCACTGTCATAGATGAAATCCCCTACAACGTAACGACTTCCAGGTCACCGTCGGCGTACCGGGCACGCAAACGCTTCTTGTCGAACTTACCGACGCTCGTCTTGGGGATCTCATCGATGAACGTCCAGTGCTCGGGCAGCTGCCACTTGGCGAACTTGTCCGCCAGGAAGCCCTGCAGTTCGGCCGGTTCGGCGGTGGCGCCGTCCTTCAGCACGATCGCCACCAGCGGACGCTCGTCCCACTTCTCGTCGGGAACCCCGACCACCGAGGCCTCCGCGACCGCGGGATGGCCCATCATCGCATTCTCCAGATCCACCGAGGAGATCCACTCGCCGCCGGATTTGATCACATCCTTGGATCGGTCCACGAGGGTCAGATAGCCGTTCGGGCTGATGTGCCCGACGTCGCCGGTGCGCAGCCAGCCGTCGTCGAATTTGCTCGCATCCACCTCGCCGCCGTCGGGCGAGTAATACGATCCGGCGATCCACGGGCCGCGAACCTCCAACTCGCCCACGGATTTTCCGTCGTTGGGCAGTACGCCGCCGTCATCGGCGACGATCCGCGCCTGCACCGAGGCGGGGAATCGGCCCTGGGTGGCACGATATGCCCATTCCTCTTCGCCCGCGGCGCCTTTCGGCGCATGGGCGATACTGCCCAGCGGCGAGGTCTCGGTCATTCCCCAGGCGTGCAACAACTTCACGCCGTACTTCTCCTGGAACGCGCGCATCATCGACGGCGGCAGCGCCGAACCGCCGACCGCGCACGTGCGCAGATGCGAGATGTCCTGCGGATGAGCGTCGAGCGCGGCCAGCACGCCACCCCAGATGGTCGGCACCGCGGCGGCGAACGTCGGCCGGACCGCGGCCATCATCTCCAGCAGCGGCCCCGGCTGCAGGAACCGGTCGGGCATCAGCAGGCTGGCCCCGGTCATCATGGCCGCGTACGGCATACCCCAGGCGTTGGCGTGGAACAGCGGCACGATGGCCAGCACGAGATCCTGATCGCTGAATCCCATACTGTTCGGCGAGATCACCTGCATGGCGTGCAGCCAGTTGGACCGGTGCGAGTAGACCACGCCCTTGGGATCCCCGGTGGTGCCGGAGGTGTAGCACATTCCGGCGGGGGAACGCTCGTCCAGGACCGGGTAGTCGTACGTATCCGGTTGCGCGGCAAGGAGTTCGGAGTAGGAATGCACCTGGACGCCCGCGGGTGCGGCGAGCTCGGCCGGATCGCCGTTGACGACGATGACGTGCCGGACCGTACGCAGCTGCGGCAGATACTTCGCGAACATCGGCAGCAGCGAACCGTCGACGATCACCACCTGGTCCTCGGCGTGATTGGCCACATAGACCAACTGCTCGGGAAAGAGGCGGATGTTCAGCGCGTGCAGCACCGCGCCCATCGCGGGGACGGCCGCGTAGACGACCATGTGCTCGGTGTTGTTCCACATGAAGGTGCCGACCCGGTCGCCCACCTCGATGCCCAAGGCGCGCAGCGCATTGGCCAGCCGCGCCGCGTCGGCGCCCATCTCGCGATAAGTCGTGGTGCGAACACCCTCACCGGTCCACGTCGAGATCGTCGCATCGCCATGGAAACTCTGCGCGTACCGCAACAGCGTAGCCAGCGATAACTGCTCGTCCTGCATCGTGCTCAACATCCGAACGCCACTCCTTCACCCGTGAACGAGGTCACACCTGCCGCGAGGATAGCTGATACCGCTCGTCATCGTTATTGAGTCGACTGAAGCCAGACCAACCTGCAACACACCCCGGGAGCAGGGTAAACGCGTCGATCATGATCAACTTCGAAATTCGTCCGCCCCCGCGCGCGGCCGAACCGCGACGAGCACCCCCGCCCGTGCGAGCAATGCGCAGCTCATCGAGGCCATGCTCGCCCGGCGAACGTCGCGCAAATCTGTTCCGGCCGCGAAGATCGACGAGTGGGCATCCCGGCTGGACATTCGGCACACCGCCACCCGACCGGTGCCGAATGCCTGGTCAACGCCCGGGTGAACCGAGGACACCCCCGCCCAGATTGGCCGAAAATATTGATCGAATGTCCGTCGTTCCCCTAGAAAACCAGGTCCGACCACATAATCTCGTGCCATGACCCGCACGCCGTCCATTCTCATCATCGGAGCCGGATTCGCCGGGCTCGGCATGGCGCTCGAGCTGAAGCGCAACGGCCTGGACAATTTCACGATCCTGGAGAAGGCCGCCGATCTCGGCGGGGTATGGCGGGAGAACACCTACCCCAACGCCGCCTGCGATGTGCCCTCACCGCTGTACTCGTGGTCGTACGAGCCGAAATCCGATTGGCCACGGCGCTTTTCGCAGCAGGCCGACATCCACGCCTACATGCGTTCGGTGGCGACCAAATATGATCTGCCCGAGAAGATCCGGTTCGGCACCGAGGTCACCGACGCGGAATTCGATGAGCAGCAAGGCGTCTGGCAGGTCCGCACCGCCGACGGCGGCACCCTCACCGCGGACGTGCTGATCCCCGCGGTCGGCCAGCTGTCCCGTCCGGCGCTGCCCAACATCCCGGGCATCGACACCTTCACCGGCTCGGCGTTCCACTCGGCCCAATGGGATCACGGCGTCGATCTGGCGGGCAAACGGGTGGCCTGCGTCGGCACGGGAGCCAGTGCGATCCAATACATTCCGGCGATCCAGCCGCAGGCCGCGCATCTGACGCTGTTCCAGCGCTCGGCGGCCTGGGTGCTGCCGAAGTTCGACACCGAGTACACCGCGTTCCACCACGCGCTGTTCACCTATTTCCCGCCGAGCCGATGGGCGGAGCGGTTCGCGATCTGGCTGTTCTTCGAGGTGATGGCACTCGCTCTGACCGACATCCCGGGCATCAAGGCTCCGGTGGTCGCGATCGCGGATCGTCATCGCGCGCGAGGTGTTCCGGATCCCGAACTGCGCCGCAAACTCACCCCCGACTATGCCGCCGGATGTAAGCGCGGCCTGTTCTCCAACGAGTACTTCCCGGCGCTGAGCCGGCCGAACGTGACCGTGGAGACCACCGCCATCGAAGCGGTCACCCCGACCGGCATCCGCACCGCCGACGGCGTCGAACACGAGGTCGACGTCATCATCTACGGCACCGGATTCAAGGGCACCGAATTCCTCGCCCCCATGAACATCTACGGCCGCGCCGGGCGCAAGCTCGCCGACGTCTGGTCCCCCGAGGGCGCCCGCGCCTACCTGGGCATGTCGGTGCCGGACTTCCCGAACCTGTTCCTGATGTACGGCCCGAACACCAACGTCGGCGCGGGCTCGATCATCTACATGCTCGAATCCCAGGCCCGCTACATCCGCCGGATCGTCCGGTACCTGTCCCCCCGCCCCGGCCACTACCTGTCCGCCCGCGCGGCGACCGAACAGTCCTGGGACGACTGGCTCCAACGCCGCCTGAAGGACACCCCCTGGAACTTCTGCTCCAGCTGGTACCGCAACGCCTCGGGCCGCATCACCAACAACTGGCCCGGCGCCACGATCCTCTTCCGTTGGAAGACAAGAAAATTCACCCCCACCGACTACGAAGAATCCACCGCCCCCACTCCCCGCCACCCCTGACCCGTCCCGAAATCCCACCCTGCCCCCACATCGGTTAGACTCGCGCGAGCCCGGTACCAACACCGTACCGGCCAGCCTCCGTAGCTCAGGGGATAGAGCAACCCTCTCCTAAAGGGTAGGCCGCAGGTTCGAATCCTGCCGGGGGCACATAGAGGCCGTAACCATCACCTAAAGCGCAGGCCGCAGGTTCGAATCCTGCCGGGGGCACCAACCTGCGACGACGACGGCTTTCAGCCGCGGGCCTAACGCGCCACGACCGGCCAGCGGCAGTGCGGGCAGCAAGCGCACGCCACCCCGTTTCCCGCGCGACGACGGCAGCGGCAGCATCGCCTGACCGTCCACGGTAATCCGATCGAGCGACGCGCCTGCCGCACCCAAACATCCCCGATAAGCCGCGCCAACAGCTGTACGACGTTGGGAAACGACGGGAATCCTGGTGCCACTTTGGGTGCTACTTTGCGTCCCAAACGGTGGGAATCCATGGGAAACAGCGAGGATCAACGAGACTCGATGGGGGCCATAACACCAGGTCAATACGGGTATACCCCCAATTCACGCAAGTCACGCGCGATCCTTGGGGGTCTACGAGATGATGAAAAAGTGATGCGCTAGGACCAGGCATTTTGGCCGCTCGGTGGGCGTTTTGTGGCTGTGAAGTGCCACTTTGGGTGCCACTTTCAGCCGGTTCGAGAGTGGCCCGTTGGGGTTGAATCCTTCCTCATCGGTGGGTGGATGATTAAGGACTGACTGTTTCTGCTGGTCAAGGCGTTGTGCGCGACTTCGCTGGGCCGCAGAGTGTCATTTTGATGTCATCTCGAATGGATTCGGCGGCTTGAGGGATCCGGTGTTTCCGGTGCGCGAGGTCTGCCCTTCGGGTGAATCAGCCTGGTGTGCCCGCGCAACGACGGTCTTCGATGTGACGGCGTTGAGTGCGGCTGCAGAACGGTCGATTCCTTCTTCATCATCTCCTGGATGAGGTTTGTCGAGTGCTGGCAGCGTCGTTGGCGTCATGCCGCGACGGTTAGGTCGGTCAGTGCCCGAAACAGCGCGTAATGCATGGCTGCCAGGTGCTTTCGAGTGGACTGAGCGGGATGCGTGGGGCTTTGATAGCGGTTGTGGCGGTTCGAATCTGCAGGGGGCGCGCCGTCCATGGCTTGGATCCGCCAAGCGTGAATAACATGCACATCTGTATGTAAGTGTATCGCTGGAGTGTCCAGGACTATTGCCGGAAAGTCGCCGCGTCGTACGCAGGAGCAGCGCAGCAGTGAGATGCGGGTGCGGTTGCTGGATGCGACCGTCGAGTGCCTGGTGGAGTACGGGTATGCGGGTACTACCTCGCCGCGGGTGGCCGAACGGGCGGGGGTGACCCGGGGTGCACAGTCGCATCATTTCGGTTCGAAGGCCGATCTGGTGGTGGCGGCGGTGAGTCATCTGGCACAGCGGCGCAGTGAGGCTGCGCTGCAGGAGATGGGCCGGATCGATGCCGGTAGCGATCCCATCGGGGCGGTGCTGGACCATCTCCGGGAGCTGCATCAGGGGCCGTTGTTCATCGCCACGGTCGAGCTGTGGGTGGCGGGCCGCACCGATCCGGTACTGGCAGCGGAGATGTAGAGGGTGGAACCCTTCGTCAACAACGCGGTGTTGCGCTTCGTTCCGGATGAGATGCACCGCAAGGACGCTCGCGATTTCCTTTACACGGCCATGGATGCCCTGCGCGGCATCCTGGTGTCGAACTTCATCGATCCGGATCCCGATCGTGCCCGCCGGTGCTGGCGACGAGCGTCCGCGCACATGCGGGCGGCGTCCGGTCCGGCGTTGTCGGGGCTGCTCGTCGACGAGTGAGCGGTTGACGGCCATCGGCCGGACGCTGCGGGTGCCCGGCCGATCCAGTATGCCCGAGGGTGGGTAGCTCGGAGTGCGCTATGGCGTGCCACTCGACTCTGATTCGCGTCTGTGTGCGGCTCTGTATGCCTCGCGGTTATTGGTTCTACCTGGTCTTTCATTCGATTTTTCGATCATCGACTATCTCGCGCTTGTGTAGTTACATACATACACGTATGTTTGTTTCAGCACCTACGTGAGGAGTTCGATGACGAACAAGGTCTACGTCGTCGGCGTCGGCATGACGAAGTTCGAGAAGCCGGGGCGGCGCAAGAACGAAGACGGCAGCGCCTGGGACTACCCGGACATGGCTCGCGAATCGGGAACCAAGGCCCTCGCGGATGCCGGGATCGACTACCACGAGGTCGAGCAGGCCTACGTCGGCTACGTCTACGGTGAGTCCACCTCCGGCCAGCGCGCGGTCTACGAGCTGGGCATGACCGGCATCCCGGTGGTCAATGTCAACAACAACTGCTCCACCGGCTCGACCGCGCTCTACCTTGCGGCGCAGGCGATTCGGGGCGGGCTGGCGGACTGCACGCTGGCGCTGGGCTTCGAGAAGATGCAGCCCGGCTCGCTTGGTACCACTTTCGATGATCGCGAAAACCCCATGGGTAAGCACATTCTCGCGCTCGCGGAGATTTCCGAGGTGCTGTTCCCGGTGGCGCCGTGGATGTTCGGTGCGGCCGGACGCGAGCACATGGAGAAGTACGGCACCACCGTCGAGCACTTCGCCATGATCGGCTACAAGAACCACAAGCATTCGGTGAACAATCCGTATTCGCAGTTCCAGGACGAGTTTTCGCTCGAGGACATCCTGAACGCGAAGATGATCTACAACCCGCTGACCAAGTTGCAATGCTCGCCTACCTCCGATGGTTCCGGCGCGGTGGTGCTGGCCAGCGAGGACTTCGTGAACAAGCACGACCTGGCGAGCCAGGCGGTGGAGATCGTCGGTCAGACCATGATCACCGATTTCGGCTCCACCTTCGACGGCAGCGCCAAGAACCTCATCGGTTACGACATGAATGTCGCTGCCGCACGGCAGGTTTACGACCAGTCGGGTCTCGGCCCGGAGGACTTCCAGGTCATCGAGCTGCACGACTGCTTCTCCGCCAACGAGCTGCTGCTGTACGAGGCCCTGGGCCTGTGCGCCGAGGGCGAGGCCGGGAAGCTGCTCGACACGAACCAGACCACCTACGGCGGCAAGTGGGTCGTGAACCCGTCCGGCGGCCTCATCTCCAAGGGGCACCCTTTGGGCGCAACAGGTTTAGCGCAGTGCTCCGAGCTCATCTGGCAGTTGCGCGGTCAGGCGGACAAGCGGCAGGTCGACAACGTCACCGCCGCCCTGCAGCACAACATCGGCCTCGGCGGCGCGGCCGTCGTCACCGCCTATCAGCGCGCGGATCGCTGACCACCCTCCTTCTAATCGTCCCCTCCGCGCTCCCGCTCTGCCGGGAGCGTGGAAACCCCGAGAGTTAGGTAATTTCATGGGCCACATCGCAGCCACCAAGGACGTCAACGCCACCCCCGAGGCCCTGTGGGCCGTCGTGTCCGACCCGCAGACCTGGGACCGCTGGTTCTCCATCCATGAGTGCTTCATCGACGAGCCGCCGGCCACGCTGACCGTGGGTTCCAAGCTGGTCGCCAAGATCGTCATGCTGGGCATGGCCAACAAGATGGAGTGGACCGTCGTCGGCGTCGAGGCGCCGAACAAGCTGACCCTGGGCGGCACCGGCATGGCCGGTGTGAAGGTCGAATTCACCTTCGACATCTCCGCCAATGCCGCGGGCGATTCCACCGTCGCGGTGTCCGGTGACTTCGAGGGCGCGCTGATCAAGGGCGCACTGGGCAAGGCGGTGGAGAAGGACGGCCTCAAGCAGCTCGACAAGTCGCTGGAGGCCCTCGACGGCCTGGCCGTCGCCGCCTGATTTCGCCACGCCGACAAGGGAGTTCACTCATGGCCGAGCTGGAATTCAACGACGAGGGTCTGAATGTCTGGACCGAGGACGAGCGTTTCGAGGTCACCCGCGAGCGCATCGCGGAATACGCCGCGGCGACGAATGATCCGATCGCGGCGCACCGCGACGGCGACCACGGTTCGCCGGTGTTCGCCATCGTCCCGGTGTTCGACTCCATGATCGATCCGGCCGTCGAGGTGGTGCCGCTGGAGATCTTCGGCCGGGGCCTGCACGGCGAGCAGGACTTCCACTTCCACCGGCTGATCCAGCCGGGGGAGACGCTGACCTCGCGGGCGAAGATGGTCGGCTACGAGGGACTCCCCAATGGCACCCGCGCGGTCGTGTACGTCGAATGCCGCGGCGAGGACGGCGAATTGGTGAACCACCAGTACGTCACCATGTTCTTCCGCGGCGAGGACGCCAGCAATGGCAAGACCGTCGGCGAACTGGGCTCGGACCACAAATTCGATGAGGCGCTGCGGGCGCAGGCCCCGGTCGCCAAGGTGGTCCAGCACGTCGACGACGATCAAACCTTCCGTTACGCACCGGCTTCCGGCGATCCGGTGCCGCTGCATCTGGACGACGCCGTCGCCAAGGACGCCGGCCTGCCCGGCATCATCGCGCACGGCCTGTGCACCATGGCGTTCTCGTCGTGGGCGGTGCTCACCGAACTGGCCGACTCGGATACCTCGCGCTTGAAGCGGCTGGCGGTCCGGTTCTCTAAGCCGGTGCTGCCCGGTCAGGACCTCGAGACCACGATCTGGCGGCGCGATGCCGAAAATGGTGTCACCACTTTCCAATTCGAGACCCGCGTCGGCGAGGACATCGTCCTCAAGGACGGTCTCGCCGAGATCGCCGACTGACCAACGACATTCAACACACCGACAGGAGCCGAACGCACATGGGTGCACTGGAAGGCAAAGTCGCCGTCATCACCGGCGCCGGACGCGGTATCGGGCGCGAGCACGCCCTGCTGTTCGCCAGGGAGGGCGCGGCCGTGGTCGTGAACGACCTGGACGGCAGCAACTCCGGTGAGGGCACAGATATCGGTCCCGCGCAGGAGGTCGTGAACGAGATCCTCGCCGCAGGAGGGCGAGCGGTCGCGAACACCGAGAACATCGCCACCTGGGACGGTGCGAAGAAGCTTGTCGACCAGGCCATCTCGGAATTCGGCGGGCTGGATGTCGTGATCAACAACGCGGGCATCCTGCGCGATACGTTCATCGCCGGAATGGACGAGTCCCAGTGGGATTCGGTGGTCGCCGTGCACCTCAAGGGGCACGCCGCGGTGCTGCACCACGCCGCCGCGTACTGGAAGGACCAGTCCAAGGCGGGCAATCAGCCCAATGCGGCGGTGGTCAACACCGCGTCGGCGTCGGGTGTGACTGTGCCGAACGCCGGTCAGGGCAACTACGGCGCGGCGAAGGCGGGGATCGCCGCGCTGACCCTGGTCGCCGCCGACGAACTGGCCCGCTACGGCGTGCGCGTGAACGCCATCGCGCCGATCGCCCGGACCCGGCTGACCCTGGCCACACCCGGAATGGGCGTGATGATGGCCGCCGCGGCCGAGGACGCCGCGGCCGAGGGCGGTTTCGACGCCTTCAGTCCGGCCAATATCTCCCCGCTGGTCGCCTACCTCGCCTCCGACAAATGCGACATCACCGGCAAGGTGTTCGCGGTGCAGGGCGGCGCGATTTCCGAGCTGGCGGGCTGGCACGACGCGAAGACCATCGAGACCGAGGGGCCGTGGCTGATCGACGACCTCGCCGCCCGGCTGCCCTGAGATCCCTAGGAGGACAACGATGTTCGAATGGTCGGAGACCGATGAGATGATCCGTGACGCGGTGCGGAGCTTCATCGACAAGGAGATCCGCCCGCATCTGGACGCCCTGGACAGCGGCGAGATGGAGCCGTACCCGGTCATCCGGAAGCTGTTCAGCGAGTTCGGGATCGACGCCATGACCGGCGAGATCATCGACAAGATGCTGGCCAAGCAGCGCGCCAAGGCCGACGCGATCGCGTCCGGTGAGCCGCTGCCGGAGAAGCCGAAGAAGGACAAGAAGTCCGGCAGCAGCCTGCTGGGCGGCCAGGAATCCATGATGGCCGTGCTCATCAGCGAGCTGTCGGGCGTGTGCATGGGCCTGGTGACCGCCATGGGCGTGTCCATCGGCCTGGGCGCGACCACCGTCATTTCGCGCGGCACCCTCGCGCAAAAGGAGCGGTGGCTCAAGGACATCGTGACCATGGAAAAGGTTGCGGCGTGGGCGATCACCGAACCGGACTCGGGCTCGGACGCGTTCGGCGGCATGAAGACCTACGTCCGCCGCGACGGCGAGGACTACATCCTCAACGGTCAGAAGACCTTCATCACCAATGGCCCGTTCGCCGACGTCATGGTGGTCTACGCCAAGCTCGACGAGGGCGACGGTGTCGACAAGCGTGACCGCAAGGTGCTGACCTTCGTGCTCGACAAGGGTATGGAGGGCCTGCCCCAGGGCAAGCCGTTCAAGAAGATGGGCCTGCACGCCTCGCCCACCGGTGAACTGTTCTTCGACAACGTGCGCCTGTCCAAGGACCGCCTGCTGGGCGAGACCGAGGAGCACAAGGGCGGCGACGGCCGCGAAAGCGCCCGTTCGAGTTTCGCCACCGAGCGGATCGGCGTCGCCTTCATGGCGCTGGGCATCATCAACGAATGTCACCGGCTGTGTATCGATTACGCCAAGAACCGCAAGCTGTGGGGCCAGGAGATCGGCCGCTTCCAACTGGTGCAGCTCAAGCTCGCCAAGATGGAGGTCGCACGAATCAATGTGCAGAACATGGTGTTCAGCGCCCTGGAGCAGGGTCGGGCAGGCAAGACCCCCTCGCTGGCCGAGGCGTCGGCCATGAAGCTCTACTCCTCCGAGGCCGCCACCGACGTGGCCATGGACGCCGTGCAGCTCTTCGGCGGCAACGGCTACATGACCGAGTACCGGGTCGAGCAACTCGCCCGGGACGCCAAGTCCCTGATGATCTACGCGGGTTCCAACGAGATCCAGGTGACCCACGTGGCCAAGGGGCTGCTCGCTTAGGTGAGCGTGCAGTCGTCCGGGGCCGTCCGCCCCTGCCGACCTTCACCAACACCGAACTGATCGCCGGCGCGGGCACACCCAAGGGCCTGAAGAACGCCGAGCCCGAGGACATCGCGGAGGCCATCGCCGGGCTCGTCACCGGCCCTCGCCCGCGGGTCGAGGTCACCCGGATCGCGGGTCTGCTGGTCGGTGCGCAGAAGTTCCTACAGGGCGCGGTGAACGAGTTCGTGGCCCGCCAATTCGGTTTGGCACACGCGTTTCTCGACGACATCGATCCCGCCGCCCGTCGAGCCTACGAAGATCGTGCTCGCGGCGCGAACAACTGAACATCCAATGCAGCAACGTCTGTCACGAACGGAGTACCCGTTGACCGAGCGGCCGACCAGTCTGTGCGCCGCCTTCCAGGCGACCGCCGCGCGCCACCCGGATCGCATCGCGGTCCGCGGCCACGACGGCACACCGAGCTTCACCTGGCGGCAGTACGCCGACCGGGTCCGCGCGATCGCGACCGGGTTGTCGGCGCTCGGCGTGAGGGCTGGGGACACCGTGGCGATCATGCTCACCAATGTGCCGGAGTTCCATCTGGCCGATACCGGCGTGCTGCATGCGGGGGCGACGCCATTCTCGATCTACAACACCTTCACCGCCGAGCAGATCTCGCATCTGTTCGCGAATGCGGGCAACTGGGTCGTCATCACCGAGACCCAGTTCGTCGACAAGCTGCGGGTCGCGAACATCTCCGGGCAGGTGGAGCATTTCGTGTGCGTCGACGGGCCGGTCGAGAACGGTCTCACCCTCGACGAGCTGGCCCGGCTGGACGCACCCGACTTCGATTTCGATGCCGCCTGGCGGGCGGTCGAGGCGAGTTCGCTGCTCACCCTGGTCTACACCTCCGGCACCACCGGACCGCCCAAGGGCGTCGAGCTCACGCACGCCAATATCCTGGCCGAATTCGACGCTATCGCGGCCCTTTTCGAGGTCCACCAGGATGACCGGGTGGTGTCCTACCTGCCGGACGCGCACCTGGCCAACCGCGCCTTCTGCCACTACAACAATCTTATCGAGGGCGTGCAGGTCACCACGGTTGCCGACCCGAAGCAGCTGGTCACCACGCTGCCGCAGGTGCGCCCGACGCTGTTGCTGGCTGTGCCCGCCATCTGGTACAAGATCAAGGCGGGTATCGAATCCCTGGTGGCCCAAGAGCATCCGGTGAAGCGGAGGCTGGTGGACTGGGCGATCGCCACTGGCGTCGAGGTCGCCCGCCGCAAGTCCGAACGCACACCGATACCCACCGTGCTCGCAGCGCAATACGCGATTGCCGACCGATTGATCCTGGGCACCTTGCGCGCCAGGATGGGAATGGACCGGGTGCGCGGCGCGGTCACCGGGGCCTCGCCGATCGCGCCCGACGCCCTGCTCTTCTTTTACGGACTGGGCATTCCGGTCTGCGAGGCATGGGGGATGACCGAGACCTCCGCGGCCGCCACGGTCAACCGGCCCGACGCCATCCGGATCGGCACCGTCGGCACCGCGCTACCCGGCACTGAGGTCAAGCTGGCTGAGGACGGCGAACTGCTGGTCCGCGGGCCCCTCGTCATGCGCGGCTACCGGCATGACCCGGACCAGACCGCCGAGGCCATCGACGCCGACGGCTGGATGCACACCGGCGATGTCGGCACCATCGACACCGACGGCTACGTGCGCATCGTCGACCGTAAGAAAGAACTCATCATCAATGCGGCGGGCAAGAACATGTCGCCGTCGAATATCGAAGGGGCCGTGAAGATCAGCTGCCCACTGGTGGGTGCGGTCATGGCAGTCGGCGACAACCGCAAGTATGTGACGGCGTTGCTCACCCTCGATCCCGACGCGTGTACCGCCTACGCCGCCCGACACGGCCTGTCCGATGCCTCACCTGCCAGCTTGGCCGCGGATCCCGGTGTGATCACCGCGGTTGATGCTGGCATCGAGACCGCGAACGAGCGGCTGGCCCGCGTCGAGCAGATCAAGAAGTTCACTGTGCTGCCAATGATCTGGGAACCGGGTGGCGACGAACTGACCCCGAAGATGTCGCTCAAACGCAAGGTCATCGCAGAGAAATACGCTGCCGAGATCGACGCGATGTACGACTGAGTTCGATCTGCGAATCCGCCTGCGGCCGTGCGACAACCATTCGGGCAGAGCGATTCGCCGTGGAGAGGGGGGGTCGCAGGTCACGTGTCATCTTCGCTGCAGGTCGGAATCCAGGCGCACGGTCGCGTGGTCGATGCGACGGGAATTCCAGTGCCATTTTGCGTGCCATTTTGCGGCCGGAATGGTGGGAATCCAAGGGTTTCGGTCGGAACTGGCGGGATGCGTTGAGGCAATGAAATGCCAGGTCAGAATGGGTAGAACCCCCAAGATCGCCAGGTCAGGGAATGATCTTGGGGGTTCTACGAGATGATGGAGCAGGACTAGCGATCAACTCCCGAACCTGACCACCATCGAGACGACCAGCCCGACCACCCGAACCTATCGGCTTGATCCCAAGTTCAGGACTATCAGCCACCGGATGGTTCGGATTGATCAGCGTTAGGTCCACCAAGCCAGTAGTTACCGAACCGGCCTCCATCGGGACCGTAGCCAGCGCTTCCGTGTCGGCAACGGCCCCGATGGCGTTTGGATTGCAGTGTTCAGACGGCGTACGCCCCCATGATTACCAGGCGTTTCCAGTTGCCCATGTTTTGTGTTTCCTGCCGGGGGCGCGAAACCTGCGACCGGGCGACGGGCGACGGGCGACGGGCGACGGGCGACGGATCAGAATTGACCCATCCCAAAATTTCCCCAAACTTTCGGCGTGACTGGGCGTGATCGTCCGTGACCTGTTCTGCCACCCGTTGAGGGATAACCACAGGTAGGGCGAGTGTTAGGGACTACCGGTGACTGGCCGTGAACACGGGCGAACCCCGAACCCTTAACAGCGGGTTCGGGGTCAAGTTCCTCACCTGTACCTAACGCGACTTCGGATAGCCGAATCCCGCTTCGACCGTCAATGTTCCCCACGAAAAACGCTGGTTAGGCCCGGTCCCATCCTTATGGTGCCCCGCCGGGGGCACATAGAGGCCGTAACCATCGCCTAAAGGGTAGGCCGCAGGTTCGAATCCTGCCGGGGGCGCTTTCGGGACCGTCATTCGCCCAGGTCAGACGATGTTTCCAATTCTCAGGTCGATACACACGACCCGGAAAACCGCAGGTCCTGTGTCGCAGGTTCGAATCCTCCAGGGTTTGCTGTCAGCTAACACCCCAGCTCAGGACACCTATAGCGAGATGAAGGCAGCCTCGGAGATGGCCGTCCAGCACAGGCTCTTCGATCTTGTTACGGCTGGGCCGGCGGGAGCGGTTGAGCCCTTGTCTGTACCGCGGTCATGTGGTCACGCGGTGTCCACGCATCCTGCCACTCCGGAACCGCGACACTCACCCCGGCGACACCGAGATCCTCGCGCGCCGCAATGCTGAAATCCTTGCGCAGTTGGTAAGCCTCCCGAACGATCAACAGCCAATCAGCATCACCAGTGAGCGTACGCGAACCACTCCAAAGTCCATGTGCACCTGTTCAGTTCATCACCGATCGCCACTGCCTTCGGACTGCCCAGCAACTGCACCTCCTGCCACCGCTGAATACGGTCACGGTCGAGCTCCCCGAGCTGAACAACGCCCTCTTGCAATGACATCCCGTGCAGGTCGGCCTCGCCCGCTCGCATCCGAACCACACGTGCAGCCAAGGTACTTGGACCGCTCATTGACATAAGAAGCGAGAAAGGTGATCCCACCGCCGATCACCACCCCACCCAGCGTGCCGAGCAACTGAGACCACACGACCAAATACTATCCACAGCAACGGATTTACCGCCCGAACTCAACCATCGCTGGGCGCAGGACAACTGGCTGAGCGACCTGTGGTTTGCGTTTCACAACCACGTGGGGTCGCCGAAGATGCTGTAGGAGTCGTTGGCGTTCGGGGTCGCTACCTGCACGGAGGCGAAGGCGCGGATGCTGACATAACCCCCGCACCCATCGGTTTTCACATACAACTCCCGCAGATGGGTAGAGCCGTAGGCGCTGGCGAGGGGTTTTGGTATCGAGGGTGCGACTGGCGATCGTGCCGGGCCGCAGAGTGGCCGAGATGGTCGGTGCCACACAGGCGTTCGCGCCACCGTTGCCTCCGAGGGTGACCGCCGGTGGGTTCGAGATGGTCAGGCTGCCGTTGGCTCCGAGGTTGAGCCCGAGGTTGAGCGCGGTACCGATCGTCATGCCGGAGGACATGTCGATCTGGCATCCGATCTGTATTCCGACCGAGACGGCTCCGGCGAGCACTGGCGCGCTGCCCTTGCAGCCGATACGTGCCATCGCCCTCATCGAGATGAACGCTTCCCCGGAGAAGGCATCACGTGCAGGTGTTGGACTGGCGGTTCAGCGTCCTGCAATTTCTGACCGTTACCCGCGATTCCGTTGCCCGCGATTCATTGCCAGAATGGCGGCGTGAGCGCGTTGCGGTTGTCCGAGCTGGGCAGTGACCCGGAGTCGGTGCTGCGCCTGGTCCGGTTCTTCGACGACTTGGACGCCGCCGGTGTCGACGCGGTACTGGAGGCGGCGCAGGCGGTGGCCGGGTGCCCGGTGCGGGTCCGTTGGAACGGCCAGGCGCCCGAGGTGTGGCTCGAGCGTGACACCTCGTCGCACCCGCTCGACGGTGTCCTGCTCGACCGGGTGCGGCACACGCTGGGGGCGATCAACTCCCGGATACCGCCCAGCTTCGGTGACCCGGCGCTGGTCGAGGTGGTGCTGTCGAGCCGGGAACGGCCCGAGGACCGGGCCCGGGCGATCAGGCTGCTGGGGCTCGACGAGTCCCGAGAGGTCCGTGTCCTCGCGGTGTCGGCGCCGTCGTCGCCGGAAGCGTTGCGCGTCATCACCTCCGCCCTGTCGGCGGTGTCGGTGCGGACCGCGTACCTGGGCACGGCAACCGCTCTCCTGTGCCAGGGCCGAACCGACACGCGCGAGCTGTCCGACGAGTTGGACCACACGATCGTCAACGCCTACCCGGCCCCGATGCCGGACGGTGCCGACCGGGGACCGTGGGTTGGCCTCGGTGCCGCCGGTGGAGTGTTCGCCGCACCGACGTCCTGGGGACAGGCATTGCGGGCATTGCGGTTCGCGTCGTCGACCGGCTTCGGCAGGCGCGCCGTTGCCTACGAGAGGTTGAGCGCGCTGGAGCTGCTGGCCGAGTTGCCGGCGGAGAGCACGCGGGGCAATCACGCGCTGACGCGGATCAACGAGATCGCGGCGACCCCCACCGGCAGGCTGCAGGTGGAGACGGCGGAGGCGTTCTGCCTGTTCGGTTCGCTGCGGCGGACCGCGGAGGAATTGCATGTGCACCACAGCACGGTCGCCGCGCGGCTGGCACACATCGAGTCCCAATTGGGCTGGGACATGGACGATCCGCTCGACCGGTTCTCGGCGACCCTGATCCTGACAATCCGGCGGATCGCGCTGTCGTCGGCGGAGCTGGCGGACGAACCCCGGGTCCCGTGATGGGCCCAGCAACGACAAGCACCGTGTAGATGGATCCGACAGCTGTCGGACAATTTGCGCGGATCAGCCGACGCATATCGGATGACCGGGGCTGGTCGGGTTCGTGATGATGGCCACACCACGCTGAACAACGTACGTTCGGTCACAGATTCGAGGAGTACCCACATGCCCATCATCGACCCCACCAAATCATGGGAGCCCCTGGAAGAACGCCTGTCGCGTACCACCGATGAGCGCCACCGCCAGGTACTGAGCATCGTCCTCGAGCACATGAAGGCCGAAGCCGTGCCGGACGTGGATCGCCTGATGGCCACCCTGGCCCCGCACCCGGAATACCACTTCTGGTACGGCAATGCGGACAATGGTCCCAAGACCACCGAGGGTGTGCGGGCCTACTACGAGGCGTTCGCGGCCAGCAACGCCAATCACCTCGTCTTCGAGATCGATCGCCTGGCCGTCGACAACGATCTGGTGATGACCGAAGGCTGGATGAAGATGATCTACCCGGGCGCGGCCGCGCAGGCGATCGGCGTCGAGGTCGACGACCCGAACGGCGACTACCTGCTGGTGTTCCGCCAGGTGATCAACTGGCCGATCGATGCCGACGGCCTGATCATCGCCGAAGACGCCTACTCGACCAGCCCGACGAGCGTCATCAAACTGAGCCTGGAGGACCTGCCGCAGAAGTACATCGATCAGAAGAACCGCGCGACCGTCTGATGACCGAAACCGCTCAACGAGAAGACATCGCGTCCCTGCTGCTCGATCGCCTCGGTGACGAGCGGTTGGGGCTGCGCACCCGGGATCGGGACTGGACCTGGGACGAGGTGGTCCGAGAGTCCGCTGCCCGCGGCGCATACGCGATCGAGCTGCGCGACTCGTGCCCGATCGAAGGTCCATTCCATATCGGCGTGCTGCTGGACAACGTGCCCGATTTCGTATTCTGGCTGGGTGCCGCAGCCTTGTCGGGGGCGGCGATCGTCGGCATCAACCCGACCCGTGGCAACGAGGAGCTGGCCGGCGAGGTCCGGCACGCGGACTGCCAGCTGATCGTCACGGATTCAGCTGGGCGGGAACGGCTTTCGGGTCTGAACCTCGGCCTGACGCCCGACCGTTTCCTGGTAGTCGACGACCCGGCCTACGTCGACGCGCTGGCGCCGCACCGGGGCGAGCCCGTGGCGGCGGACGGCGTCGACCCCGAGTCGCTCCTCCTGCTGCTGTTCACCTCGGGCACCACCGGTGCGTCGAAGGCAGTCAAGTGCAGCCAGGGTCGGCTGGCCTGGATGGCCTACTCGGCGGTCGAGAAGTTCGGCCATGTCCGCGAGGACGTCGACTACTGCTGCATGCCGCTGTTCCACGGCAACGCCATCATGGCGCTGTGGGCACCGGCGCTGGCCGTCGGCGCGACGGTCTGCCTGACGCCGAGCTTCTCGGCGTCCGGATTCCTGCCCGACGTGCGGTACTTCGGCGCGACGTTCTTCACCTACGTGGGCAAGGCGCTCGGCTACCTGTTGGCCACCCCGGAACAGCCGGACGACTCCGACAACCAGCTCGACCGCGGCTTCGGCACCGAGGCCTCGCCGGAGGATCAGGCCTACTTCAAACGCCGGTTCGGCGCCGATCTGTACGAGGGCTACGGCTCCAGCGAGGGCGGCGGCGCAGTCGTGCCGGATCCCGACCAGCCCGAGGGTGCGCTCGGCCGCCCGGCCCACCCTGGTGTGGCGATCGTCAACTCCGAAACCATGATCGATTGCGTCCCAGCGGTTTTGGATAAGCTCGGCCGACTCCTCAACCCGGACGACGCCGTCGGTGAGATCGTGGACAAGCTCGGCACCAAGAGGTTCGAGGGCTACTACAAGAACGATGCGGCCGACGCCGACCGCATCCGCAACGGCTGGTACTGGACCGGCGACCTGGGCTACCTCGACGAGGCAGGTTTCATCTACTTCGCCGGGCGCCGCGGTGACTGGATCCGGGTGGACGGCGAGAACATTTCGGCGCTGTCGATCGAGCGCGTGCTGCGGCGTCACCCCGACGTGATCGCCGCGAGCGTGTACGCGGTGCCGGACCCTCGTTCGGGTGATCAGGTGATGGCGGCCATCGAGGTTGCCGATCCGGTCCTGTTCGACATCGACAAGTTCGCGAAATACCTGAACAACCAGGACGATCTCGGCAGCAAGGGCACTCCGCGATTCCTGCGGATCTCGGACTCGCTGCCGGTCACCGGTTCCAACAAGGTGCTCAAGCGGGAGCTTCAAGCGGACAAATGGCACACGCAGGAACTGGTGTACCACTGGGTGGGTCGTCGGCGAGTGGAAGACAGCGTGCCGGACTTCCGAATCATGACCGAAGATGCCAAGCGCGCGTTGAACGATGAGTTCACGCAGTACGGACGGCAGCGATACCTCTAGGCCGCTGATCGACGCTTACCGTGCCGCACCCACGAACGTGTCGTCCTTGGCGTCGATTGGCTCCGGCGCGGCATTGCTGTCGCAGTCGGTGAGAAACGAACTGCTGGAACTGTTCCCGGATCGCTTCATCACCGATTCCGTGGGTTCCTCCGAAACCGGTTTCGGCGGGATCGGAGTGGCCGAGCGCAATGCCGAGCCCGGCCGCGGTGTACACGACGCCATCGTCATCAGTGTCCCGCACGAGCGCTGGGGCTCCCAGGTCGCGGCCGTTGTCGTTCCGGCCGAACCGTGCACCTTGGATTTCGAACACCTCGAACAGCATGTTCGCGAGCACCTCACCGGACATAAAGTCCCCCCGCCTGACCTGGCTCGCCGGCGGACTCACCCGCACCCCCGGCAGCCAACCCGACTACACCCGGACCAAGACCTATGACCGCGAACCCGACCACCGCGTCGGCGGCCGGTGAAACCGGATCGATAATCCGCGAGCCGAGCCCTATGGCAAACAGCGCTACCTATGGAGGCGAGAAATGAGAGCGATGACCATCCGCCGGCCCGGCGACCTCGACAACTTGGTCCTGTCCGACCGCGCCGAGCCCGTACCGGGACCCGGCGAAGTGCTGGTGCGGGTGCGGGCGTGCTCGCTCAACTATCACGACTATGTCGTCGCGAAGGGGTGGCTCCCCGTCGCCGACGGACTGGTGGTGTTGTCCGACGCCGCGGGGGAAGTCGTCGCCGTCGGTCCCGACGTCGACACGGTCGCCGAAGGCGACACGGTGATCAGTACCTTCTACCCCAAATGGTCGACCGGCCCCGCCCGGCGGGAATCGACGTCCGCGATCCCCGGCGACACCGTCGACGGCTATGCGCGCGAACTGATTTCGGTTCCCGAGACCTGGCTGACCAGATCCCCTGCGGGTCTCGATCTCACCGAGGCGGCAACCCTGCCGTGCGCAGGTCTGACCGCTTGGCGGGGCGTCGTCGTGGACGGCATGGTGAAGCCCGGCGATGTCGTCCTGACCCAAGGGACCGGCGGTGTCTCACTGTTCGCCCTGCAATTCGCGAAGGCGGCCGGCGCGACGGTCATCGCGACCTCGTCGTCGGACGAGAAGCTCGAACGACTCCGGAAGCTCGGCGCCGACCACATCATCAACTACCGGGACGTGCCCGAATGGGGCCGCGCGGCAAGACAACTCACGGACGGTCGCGGTGTCGATCTGGTCATCGAGGTCGGTGGGTCGGGAACCCTCGCCCAGTCCATCGACGCCTGCGGGATGAATGCCCGGATCGCGTTGATCGGTGTGTTGTCGGGTGTCTCCGGCGATATGAATGTGGGGGCCGCGCTGACCAAACAGGTGACCATCAAAGGGCTCGCCGTCGGCAGCCGTACCGATCAGCACGACATGATCAGGGCGATCGAGACCATCGGGTTGCGGCCGGTGATCGATTCGCTGTATCCGCTCGACGGTCTCGCCGCCGCATTCCGGCATCAGGAGGGCGGGCAGCACATGGGCAAGATCTGCATTCAGCTGTGAAATCGACGCTGCCTCAATTGTTTTGAAGATGTGAAAACCCGCTCGAGCCGCTGGCTCCCACCTTGTCGCCTGAAGCGAGGGCCACCGTGGAGAACGGCCGATCTCTACTAGGAGGTCGCGCTGCCGACCTCCTAGCGCCTGCCGCTGCTCAGGGCGAAATAGGCTTCGATGACCAGCCAACCAACAAGAAGATGCTGGTCGGTCCTGTTCCCATCCATATTGTGCCCCGCCGAGGGCACAAACCTGCGACAGTCGTTTCCGCAGGTAAGCGTGTGTACGTGTGCTCGGGCCGCAAGTTGGCCGATCAAGAAACCGCAGGTCAAGCAAGATCACCTATAGTGCCCTTGAAGGCTCCATAAGGATGGGACCGCGAAAATCGCCAGCAGCACATACCGGCCAAAGTCATCTGCGAAATCCCGGAATGGTATGCGCGCCAACAACAGCCAGACGTGGCACTGGACGGCGCCAACCGCCGCCACAACCCGCACATGCGGCTACCTGGAAAACCCAGCACGCGGCGTCGGCATGAAAAACCCCGACGACGAGCCCTACCCCGACTTCGTCGAACCCGTCACCGAGTTCAACCCCGCCACCACCACAGCCCTCGGACACGCACCGCCGCCCAGCCACGGTGACTACGCGCATCCGGACAACCCGTAGATCAAGCTGTGGATGGTGCCAGATACGACGGAGTCGGTAGGCCGATCGCGTATCATTCCATTGGCGACGATCGTTGCCAGTCCGTTGCTTGCATCACGGTCATGAACGACTCCTATTTCGCGCGCTTTCATCACGTGAACCTATCGGTGGCCGACCTCGCCGCCCAACAACACTGCTACGGCGAGGCGCAATGAAGGGCTTTATGTCGATGCGCCGGTAGAGGGCATGTTGCATGCGTGGGCTCAGCCGAGTACCGGCCTGGGCCAGCATGCACGCACACGGGACGGTTTTCGCTCCCGCAGAGGCCCTGGACTCCCCTCGCGTCGCCGCAGCAGCAGGTCCTGCAAACGCGCTCGCCTATCATTCGGCCTACGAATTCGGCGGAGATCTCACCGCTGTCATTCCCCGTTGCTCATGAGACGCGCAATCACCACAGGGGGTCGAACGCTCGGAGTGAGCGCTACGGCCGGATCGTCACACCCATTTCGGCCCGGGTCCGCTGGCCTCCTCGAAGATCAACCACGTCCTGGTCGATTGCACACCCTCGAGGCTCTGCAACCGCTCGAGGACGACATGACGCAGGGCGTTGTTGTCCGGCGCCCGGACGAGTACCAGTACATCGAAATCGCCGCCCAGCAAGGAATAGTGCTCGACGAAGGGCAGCGTCCGGAGCTGGGTGGCGATCCCGCGCCAGGAGTCCTGCCTGATCGATAGGGCGATGAAGGCGGAGGAGCCCAGTCCGGCCTTTTCGTGCGCGATTCGGGTGGTGTAGCTGTCGATGATGCCGGCTTTCTGCAGCCGTTCGATGCGGACGTAGGCGTGTGCGCGGGAGATGTGCGCCTTATCCGCCAGCGCGCGCATCGAGAGGCGGCTGTCGGCGACGAGCTCGTGGATGAGCCTTCGATCGATCAGGTCGAGTTCATAGTTCGCGGCGTCGGATGTGTCTGTGGCCATCTGTCCATTCCTGCCGTGGTCGCTGACGCAGTCGTGAGACGTTTTGTCACGTCGACCGCGATATTAGACCATTCGTCTTCAATCTCTTTCATTCGTTGTTGTTTTATCCGCCAATTGCGAGCATTGGCGAACACATTGCATCTTGGAGGTGGACGTGACGTTGGTGGAGCCCCTTGGCACGCTGCAGTACCGGAAGTTCCTGCCCGCCGAGCGCGCGGTGCAGTACCTCGACGCGGCCGGCGAGCTCACCGGAAGCGAGGCACGGTATCCCAGGCCGAGCGACGAACGCCTGGTGCAGATGCACCGGAACATGGTGCTGGGCAGACGTTTCGATCAGCAGGCGACGGCGTTGACCAAACAGGGCAGGCTGGCGGTGTACCCCTCCTCGCGGGGCCAGGAGGCATGCCAGATCGCGGCGGCGATGAGCCTGCAGCCCACCGACTGGATGTTCCCGACGTACCGCGACTCGGTGGCGCTGGCTGCGCGTGGAATCGACCCGGTGGAGATCCTCAGCATGCTCGCCGGCGACTGGCATTGCGGTTACGACCCGGCCCGGCATCGCAGCGCACCCCAATGCACCCCGCTGGCGACTCAGTTGCTGCATGCGACGGGTGTGGCTCACGGCGAACACCGCAAGGGCCACGACACCGTCGCGCTCGCGTTCTGCGGCGACGGCGCGACCAGTGAGGGTGACTTCCACGAGGCCCTCAACTTCGCTGCCGTGTTCAAGGCCCCGGTCGTATTTCTGGTGCAGAACAACGGATTCGCGATCAGCGTTCCCCTGACCCGGCAGAGCGCCGCGCCCACGCTGGCGCACAAGGGAGTCGGCTATGGAGTCGGTAGCGAGCAGGTCGACGGCAACGACCCGGTCGCCATGCTCGCCGTGATGGACGAAGCCGTCCGGTTCGTCCGTGCGGGCAACGGTCCGGTCATCGTCGAAGCCCATACATACCGGATCGACGCCCACACCAATGCCGACGACGCCACCCGCTACCGCGATTCCGCCGAGGTCGAGCAGTGGCTCGGGCGCGACCCTCTTGCCCGGCTGGAGAAGTACCTGCGGGGCGAGGGTTTGCTCGACGACGCATCCGCAGCCGCCGTCACCGCGGACGCCGAAGCAGCCGCATCGGCCCTGCGCGCCGGCATGAATGTCGACCGCGCCGCCGACCCGATGGACCTTTTCCGGTACGTCTTCGCCGAGCAGACCCCGCAACTTCGGGAGCAGCACGCGCAGGTGGAATCCGAACTGGCCGCCGAATCCGAGGAGAACTGACACCATGCCCGTGCTGACCATGGCCCAAGCCCTGAACGCCGCACTGCGCGACGCGCTCGCCGCCGACGAGAACGTCGTCGTCTTCGGCGAGGACGTCGGCACCCTCGGCGGCGTCTTCCGTGTCACCGACGGACTCACCCGCGACTTCGGCGACGACCGCTGCTTCGACACCCCACTCGCCGAATCCGGCATCATCGGGTTCGCCATCGGCATGGCGATGGCCGGGTTCAAGCCGGTCGTCGAAATGCAGTTCGACGCGTTCGCGTACCCGGCGTTCGAGCAGATCGTCTCCCACGTCGCGAAGATCCGGAACCGCACCAAGGGTGCGCTGTCGGTGCCGATGGTCATCCGAATCCCGTTCGCGGGCGGCATCGGCGGGGTCGAACACCACTGCGACTCCAGCGAGGGCTACTACGCCCACACCCCCGGGCTGAAGGTCGTGGCCCCGTCCACCGTCGAGGACGCCTACACCCTGCTGCGCGCGGCGATCGACGACCCGGACCCGGTGATCTTCCTGGAACCCAAACGCCTGTACTTCGCCCGCGCCGACGTCGATCTCGCGGTCGGAGCGCCGATCGGACAGGCCGCCGTCCGGCGTCCCGGCCGGGACGCGACCATCGTCGCGTACGGACCGTCGGTGACCGTCGCGCTCGAGTCCGCGGAGGCCGCGATGGCGGAGGGGCACGACATCGAGGTGATCGACCTCCGTTCGATCGTGCCCTTCGACGACGACACGGTCATGGCATCGGTCCGAAAGACCGGTCGGTGCATAGTCATTCAGGAGGCGCAGGGTTTCGCCGGAGTCGGCGCCGAGATCGCCGCTCGTGTCCAGGAGCGGTGCTTCCATCACCTGCACGCACCGGTGTTGCGGGTCAGCGGATTCGACATCCCCTACCCGGCGCCGAAGCTCGAACGCGTCCACCTGCCGAGCGTCGACCGCGTCCTCGACAGTGTCGACCGGTTGCAGTGGAACGAGTCCGTCGACACCCGGTGGGCGGTGACCGCATGAGCAACCAGGTCTTCCTGCTTCCCGATCTCGGTGAGGGACTCACCGAGGCGGACATCGCCGAATGGAAGGTCGGGGTCGGCGACACCGTCACCATCGACCAGGTGGTCGTCGAGGTCGAAACGGCCAAAGCCGCAGTCGAGGTGCCGATTCCGTTCGAGGGCACAGTGATCTGCCTGCACGGCACCGAAGGCGCGACGCTGAAAGTCGGCACCCCGCTGATCACTGTCAGCGGGGCCGAGTCCGCCACCGGCACCGCCGAGGCTCCCACGCCTTCCGCACACGAGCAGTACCGGACGGAGGAACGCGCCGGATCCGGCAACGTCCTCATCGGCTACGGCACCAGCGAGGACACCCGCACGGGGCGGCGCCGCGTGCACCGCACCGCGCCCGGCCACGAGCCTGCACCGAGCGCGCCTGCGTCTCCCGGAATGCTGTCCACGGCGGCGGCACCTCGGGTGATATCGCCGGTGGTGCGCAAACTGGCGCGAGAACACAACGTCGACCTGACAGCATTGCGGGGCACCGGGCCCGGCGGAATCATCAACCGTGCCGATGTCGAACGAGCCCGGACCTCACCCGGGACCGAGCGTACAGATACCGTCGGCGGGCCCGGGGATCTGCGCGAGCTGCGGATTCCGATCAAGGGTCTCCGCAAGGCGGTGGCCGACAAGCTGTCGACCAGTCGCCGTGAGATTCCGGATGCCACCACTTGGGTGGATGTCGATACCACCGCTCTGCTCGCCGCCCGTCGCGCGATCGACGCGACGCTGCCCGACGGGGAGAAGATCACCCTGATGGCCCTGATGGCCCGGTTGACGATCGCCGCGCTGACGCAGTACCCGGAACTCAACTCCACTGTCGACAACGAGCAGAACGAGATCGTCCGGTTCGGACACGTGCACCTCGGGATCGCCGCCCAAACCCCGCGCGGTCTGGTCGTCCCGGTCATCGAGCACGCCGATTCCCACTCCACCGTCGAGCTCGCACGACAGTTACGGGAGACCACCGCGCTGGCGCGCGACGGCAAGCTCTCTCCCGCCCGGTTGGCCGGGGGCACCTTCACCCTCAACAACTATGGGGTCTTCGGCGTCGACGGATCCACGCCGATCATCAACCATCCCGAGGCCGCGATCCTCGGCGTCGGCCGCATCATCGACCGGCCCTGGGCCGCCGACGGAGAACTGACGGTCCGCAAGATTGCCCAGATCTCGCTGAGCTTCGACCACCGGGTCTGCGACGGTGGCACCGCCGGCGGATTCCTCCGACTGTTCGGTGACTACATCGAGAACCCGATCGCCGTGCTGGGGAGGCTGTAGATGACCGGCACACACAGCGACGTCCTGATCCTGGGGGCAGGATCGGGCGGCTACGCCTGCGCCTTCCGCGCCGCGCAACTCGGGCTGTCGGTCACCCTGATCGAGGCGGACAAGATCGGCGGCACCTGCTTGCACCGCGGCTGTATCCCCACCAAGGCTCTGCTACACGCCGCCGAGGTCGCCGACACCACCCGCGCCGGGTCGACATTCGGTATCCGGGCCACGTTCGAGGGCATCGATCTCGACGCCGTACACGAGTACAAGGACGGCATCGTCACCCGCCTGTACAAAGGGCTGCAGGGCTTGGCCACCCATCATCGGATCAGGTTGGTGACAGGGCACGGCACCTACCTCGGGGACAAGGCGATCGCGGTCGACGGCACCCGCTACACCGGTACCTCCGTCGTGCTGGCCACCGGGTCGTACGCCCGCACAGTCCCTGGCATCGAACTCGGGAAACGGATCCTCACGAGCGAGGGCGCGCTGAACCTCGATGTCGTCCCGAAGACGGCCATCGTTCTGGGCGGAGGCGTGATCGGTGTCGAATTCGCCAGCGTCTGGGCGTCGTATGGTGCGGAGGTCACTGTGGTGGAGGCTCTCCCCCGCCTGGTCGCCGCAGAAGATCCGTGGTGCTCGAAACAGCTCGAGCGCGTATTCCGCAAGCGCGGCATCACCATCCGCGCGGGTGTGAAGGTGCGGTCGGCCAAGGAGACCACCGAAGGTGTCTTTGTCGAACTCGAGGATGGCGACCGCATCCAGGCGGACATCGTGCTGGTCGCTGTCGGCCGCGGGCCCCGCACAGCCGACAGCGGATTCGCCGAACACGGCCTCTCCCTCGACCGCGGCTTCATCGTCACCGACGAACGCCTGTGCACCAGCGTCGACGGGGTGTACGCCGTCGGGGATGTCGTGGCAGGGCTCCAGCTGGCGCACCGAGGTTTCCAGCAGGGCATCTTCGTGGCCGAGGAAATCGCCGGACTCGCCCCGGTTCCTGTTGCGGAACAGCTTGTTCCGCGTGTGACCTACTCGCACCCCGAGGTCGCGTCCGTCGGATTCACCGAGGAAGCTGCCCGAGACCGGTACCGCGACGTCACCACCGTGGTCCATGACCTCGCGGGCAACGGCAAGAGCCAGATCCTGAAGACCGCCGGCGGTATCAAGGTGGTGCGAGTCGGCGACACGGGCCCGGTGGTGGGTGTGCACATGGTCGGTGACCGCGTCAGCGAACTGATCGGCGAGGCCCAGCTGGCCGTCGCCTGGGAAGCCCTGCCCTCGGATATCGCGCCGTTCATCCACGCTCACCCCACCCAGAACGAGGTACTGGGTGAGGCGATGTTGTCACTGTCGGGCGCACCACTGCACGCCCACCGCTGACCGATGGCCGACTATTCCCGACCCGGGATGCGCTGAATTGCCCACGCCGACAACACTTCCGAAAGGCACCACCATGACTGTGAACGACCCCCTGCACTGGGACGGGGAATTGACCGTCACTCGGCATGACCGGGAGACCGGTGCATCGTTTGTCATCCGTCTCGACTCGACCCGGCTCGGCCCCGCCGCCGGCGGCACCCGCGCGGCCCACTACCCGTCGTTCGCCGACGCCCTCACCGACGCGGGCAAGCTGGCCAGCGCCATGACCTTGAAAATGGCTGTGAGCAACCTGCCGATGGGCGGCGGGAAATCGGTGATCGCACTGCCGGCGCAACGCAATGACATCGACCCGGCCACCTGGAATCGGATCCTCACCCTGCACGCGGAGAACATCGACAAGTTGCGCGGAAACTACTGGACCGGCCCCGACGTCAACACCAATTCCGCCGACATGGACGTTCTCAACGAGACCACCGACTATGTGTTCGGCCGTTCCCTCGAACGTGGCGGTGCGGGATCGAGCGCCTACAACACCGCCCTCGGTGTATTCGAGGCCATGAAGGCGACCGCGCGTCATCGCGGGCTCGGCTCTCTCGACGGACTGACCGTGCTCATCCAGGGGCTCGGGGCAGTCGGCGGCGGACTCGCCACACTGGCATCCGCCGCCGGCGCCCGGCTTCTGGTGGCAGACACCGATTCCGACCGGCTGGCTTGGGCACGTGGTTCGGGGCATACCGTCATCGGCGCGGACGAGGTCCTCGGCACTGCCTGCGATATCTTCGCTCCCTGCGCGATGGGCGGGATCATCGACAGCGCCACTGCCGCACGGCTTCCCGCCTCAGCGGTCGTCGGCGCTGCCAACAACATTCTCGCCGACAACACGGCAGCAGCGATTCTCCGCAAGCGCGGCATCCTGTATGCCCCCGACTTCGTCACGAACGCCGGCGGCGCCTTCCATCTGGTAGGACGCGAAGTGCTCGGGTGGAACGAAGAAACTGTCGTAGAGCACACCCGGCGCATCAGCGACACCCTTACCGAGGTCTTCACAATCAGCGACGCCGAGAGCACCGCCACCGACACGGCCGCGCGACTTCTCGCGCGTCGTCGGATCGAAACCTCTGTTCAGGCCGGCGCGGCGACAGCGCCCCGATGACGCCCCCTGACCAGGTCCACATCGCGTGTCATCGCAGTCGGCCGATCGTCACCGCCGGCCCGTATCGACCTGTGCCGTGTATTCGGCGAGCAGCCTCTCGAGTCGGCTGACCATGAAGCTGTAGTACTCGTGCATCGCATGGAAGCGGGCGCGCTGCCCAGGCGCAAGGGCGCTGCCGCGCGTTCGGGCGGTCTGCGCCAGCTCCAGCAATTCGGCGGTCTGCTCGAGCTGGTGCTGCAGGCATCCGATCCAGGCGTCGTCGCGCCACCGGAAGACGAACTGGCGACTGCCGGGCTCTTTGAATCGCTCGACGGTGCCGGCGGTGATGAGCAACCGGGTCGTCTCGGACACCGAGCCCTTGCTCGCATCGAGGGCTTGCTGAAGTTGCGTCAGGGTCATCGGGGCATCGCTGAGCATCAGCACGCCTGCGGCTCGGCCGGCCATGGGAGGCCAGCCCATCGCACCGCCGATACGCACACCGAAGTCCTCGATGAGGGAAACCTTGTCGCTGTCGCCGACCGGTGTCGACATCACCACCTCCAATTCGATCAGAATAAATTGAATATTCACTCTTGACTGAACACTCTGTGTTCGGAATCATACTCGGCAGGAACCCGGCGCTTCCCGGAGACCTCATTCGCACAACTGATTACGGAGGTTTGCAGTGACCGAGACAGCCTGGGACATCATCGTGGTAGGTGCGGGTTCGGCAGGGTGCGCGCTCGCGGTCCGTTCCGCGGACAAAGGCAAGCGGGTGCTGCTCCTCGAGGCGGGACCGGACTATCGCTCGGCGCACATGCACCCCGCGTGGCGCTCACCCAACCCGATCAGGGCGTTGCTCGACCCGACGGCGGTCGAAAATCTGGTGTGGACGGGGCTCGACGCGGCGCGGACCGAGAAGCAGGCGGCTGCGCCCTACTGGCGTGGCCGGGGGGTCGGCGGCAGCTCGTCGATCAATGGACAGATCGCGATTCGTCCCCCGATGGAGGATTTCGACGATTGGGTCGGCTGGGGTTGCGCGGGTTGGGGGCCCGACGACGTCCTGCCGTACTTCGCCAAGCTCGAAGACGACGAGGAGTTCGGCGCCGAGCCCTATCACGGTCGCGGTGGCCCGACTCCGATTTACCGCATGTCACAAGAGAACTGGGGGTCTGTCGATACCGCACTGTGCAAGGCCGCCCTGTCGGCCGGTCATGCTTGGGCCGCGGACGTCAACGCACCCCATGCGATGGGAGTCTCGCCCTACCCGATCAACTCGCGGTCCGGCCGGCGAGTGTCGGTCAACGACGCCTACCTCGAGGCCGCCCGCGATTCCTCGACCTTGACGATCCGTGGCGACGCCCTCGTCGACCGGGTGATTTTCGCCGGAGACCGCGCGATCGGCGTCCGAATCATCGTCGACGGCACCGTGGTGACCGAGCACGCCGACGAGGTGATATTGAGCGCCGGTGCGGTCCACTCCCCGGCAATCCTCCTGCGGTCCGGAATCGGTCCGTCCGGCCAGCTGCGTTCGCTGGGAATCGCTGTGCGCCAAGACCTTCCAGTCGGGTACGGTCTGCAGGACCATCCGATGGCGGTGGTGTCGATTCCGCTGATCGACGAGGCGGGGATCCAGAGCCCGGACGACCGGCACACCAACGTCTGCGTCCGCTACACCAGCAAGCCCGGCGCTCCCGTCGGCGACATGATGTTCGTATCGCAGAATCAGAACGTCGTGGCCATGGCCAACCCGGATATGCGCGCGCTGGCAGGTGCGTTCGGCGTCTGGGTGAATCAGGTGTACTCCCGCGGCACGTTGACGCTGACCTCGACCGATCCGGCGGATCAACCACAGATCCACTCCCGGATGCTCTCCGACGAGCGGGACCTGTCCCGTTTGCGCGACGGAATACGCGACCTGGTCGAACTCGCTCGTGACCCGGCGGTCGCCGCCATCACCCATGGGCCGCTCGAGGCCGAGAACAAGGCCCTGTTCGCGGTGCTCGACAGTGACAGCGAGCTCGACGACCACTTGCTCGCGACCGTGAGCGATGTTCAGCACGCCACCAGTACGTGCCGGATGGGTGCCACCGGGAACGCGGACACCGTGGTCGACCCCTCGTGCCGGGTGCTCGGAACCGACGGTTTGCGGGTGGTCGACGCGTCGATCTTCCCGTCCGTTCCGCGAGCCAACACCAATCTGACCGCGATCATGGTCGGCGAGCTCATGGCCGACCGTATCCGCTGAACTCGAATCACAAGGAAGGCAACACCTTTCACATGAAGACCTTGCAGAACTCGATCGGTGGAAAATGGGAGAACTCCCAGAGCGCGTCGGTGCGCGATCTGGTGAACCCCGCCACCGAAGAGGTGATCGCGCGCTATCCCGGCGGATCGGCCGACGATGTCGACCGCGCCGTCGATGCGGCCGTGGCGGCGCAGCCCGGGTGGGCGGAGCTGCCGGTCGCGCAACGCGTGGAATACCTGACCCGGTGGGCCACGGAGATCGCTGCGCATGCCGAGGAACTCGCGGCGCTCGAATGTCGGGAAATGGGCAAGCCGGTCGCCCTCGGCAGAACGTTCATCGACGGCAGTGTCCAGGGGTTTCGGGCCGCGGCCGAAGAAGCCCTGAGCTATCCGTTCGCCGAAACTCTCCCCGGCGCGGACGGCGGCGCGACGACGATCCTGCGTCACCCGCTGGGCGCCACCGCCGTGATCACTCCGTGGAACTTCCCGGTACCGATGGTGCTGGGTGCGCTCGGGCCGCTGCTCGCCTCGGGCAACACCGTCGTGGTCAAGCCGTCCGAACGATCACCGCTGTCCACCGCCCGGTTGTTCGAGTTGTCGCCGTTGCCCGCGGGTGTGGTCAACCTCGTCCTCGGTGACGCCCGGGCGGGGGCGCCGCTGGTCGAGCACGATCAGATCCGGCTGGTGCACTTCACAGGGTCCGTCGAGGCGGGCCGCCGCATCGGTGCCGGCACTGGTGGGCGGTTGTGCCGGTCGATCCTCGAACTCGGCGGCAAGGACCCGGTCGTCGTCGACGCCGATGTCGATCCGGTCGCCACTGCCGCCGCGGTCGCGTTCGGCGCGTTCGTCAACACCGGGCAGATCTGCACGTCCATGGAACGCATCTATGTCCACCGGGATATCGCCGAAGAGTTCGTCGATGCCCTGGTCGACGCCGCGTCCACCTATGCCCTCGGTGACGGCCACGACGCCGGAACAGTGCTGGGGCCGTTGGTCGACGCACGCCAGCGCGATATCGTGCACCGGCACGTGACCGATGCCGTCGGGCGCGGAGCCCGAGTCCGCATCGGCGGCGAAATTCCGGAGCGGAAGGGATTCTTCTACCCGGCCACCGTCCTCACCGATGTCGACGATTCCATGCTCGTGATGACCGAGGAAACATTCGGCCCGATCGCCCCGGTCGTTGTCGTCTCCTCGTTCGAGGAGGCGCTCGAGCGGGCAAGTTCGTCACGCTTCGCTCTCGGGGCCACCGTCTACACGCACAACGCCGACCACGCCGCCGCGGCCGCCACCATCCCCGCCGGAGTGACCTGGATCAACCAGTGGCAGGGCGGTGGCCCGGAGCGGCTCTATGAGCCCGCAGGCGACAGCGGCATGGGGGCGACCGGAGCCCGAGCGGCATATGACGCCGCTACCCGTCCCGCAACGATTCACACGGCTCCCGCGACTGCGTCGACACTCTCATGACCGTCTCGGACACCAATGCGAAAGCTGCTGTCGAGCAGAGGATTCGACGATACGAAGGGACGCTTCTGGGGTTGTCTCACCGTATCCATGCGAACCCTGAATTGGGATTCGAAGAACACCGGGCAAGTGAGTGGATCGCCGACGAACTCCGTGGCGGGGGCTTCGAGGTGCAGCACGGCTGCTATGGCCTGCCCACGGCGGTGCGTGCCACGATCGGATCGGGTCCGGTGCACGTCGGAATTTGCGCCGAGTACGACGCCCTCCCCGAGATCGGTCACGCGTGCGGTCACAACATCATCGCCGCAGCCGGCGTCGGTGCCGCCCTCGGTCTGGCCGAGGGCGTCGACGAGTTGGGGTTGACCGTCACTCTCCTCGGCACCCCTGCCGAGGAGGGCGGCGGCGGGAAGATCCTCATGCTCGAACGCGGCGCCTTCGACGGGCTGCACGCGGCGATGATGGTCCACCCCGCCGCCGTCGAGATGGCGGCGATGCCCGGCACCGCGGTGTCCCAGTTCGAAGTTGCGTACACAGGCAAACCCGCCCATGCCGGGGCTTATCCCGAACTGGGGGTCAACGCTGCCGACGCGATGCTCATCGCGCAGGTAGCGATAGGCCAACTGCGGCAGCAAACTCGGGGAGCCGACCGGATTCAGGGCATCGTCACCGATGCCGGAACCGCCGTCAACGTCATCCCTGATACCGCGTCCGGGCGCTGGATCGTCCGCTCCGATACCGCGGAGGCACTCGCCACGCTCACTGCGCGCGTGAAACGCTGCTTCGAGGCCGGGGCGCTGGCCACCGGATGCACCATGTCGATCACGCCCAACGGACCGAACTACGCGGACCTGCGCCCGGACACCACTCTGCTTGCTCGATACCGTGCCAACGCGGAAGCGCTCGGTCGCATCTTTCCAGATCTGCCGGACGGATTGGCGGGGGCCGCGACCGATATGGGCAACGTCTCGCACGTAGTGCCCACCATTCACCCCATGCTCGGCCTGGACTGTCATCCCGCGGTCAACCACCAGCCCGAGTTCGCCGACGCGTGCGTCGGCCCGGCAGCCGACAGGGCCGTTATCGATGGCGCTATCGCAATGGCATGGACCGCAGTCGATTTCGCGGAACAGCATCCATCACATCCGCACTGAAGTGCACATCCATCGAATCGGCTACCGGCCCTTCGGCATACCCGGTACTCGGCGTTGGGCAGCCGGCCCGGTCGCGAGCGTCGAACCTACGGCGCCGATTCGCCGGTGACACAAGGGGCCGGTACATGCCGGATGTGCCGCTTCGGAACGGTCGGGGGAATCGGAACCACGAATTCCTCGCAACCTTTCCTGTCGTCGAGGCCTCGAGGTCATTCCGGACGATTGTCCACCAGTCGCCGCGCTTTACCGACCGACCGATCGATCGAGTCAGGGGTCAGGACATCGACAACGACGCTCACACCGATTCGATTCTTGATCTGCTGCTTCAACGCCACAGCCGCAGCTGTTCGATCGTCGGCGGCGGCGTCGGCACGGCACTCGACCCGAACAGTCAAACGGTCCAGCCGATCCGGCCTGTCGAGCACACATTGAAATTGCGGTGACAGCGCCGGAACCGCGAGGATGAGCTCTTCGATCTGCGAGGGGAACAGGTTCACTCCGCGCAGGATGATCATGTCATCGCTGCGCCCGGTGATCTTCTGCATCCGGCGCACACTGCGGGCTGTTCCGGGCAGTAACCTGGTGAGATCCCTTGTGCGGTAACGGATTACCGGGAAGGCCTCCTTGGTCAACGAGGTAAAGACGAGTTCGCCCTCCGCGCCGTCCGGTAGGACTTCACCGCTCTCGGGGTCGATCACCTCGGGATAGAAGTGGTCTTCCCAGATGTGCAGGCCGTCCTTGCTCTCGGCGCACTCCATCGCCACGCCGGGACCCATGACCTCCGACAAGCCGTAGATGTCGACGGCTTCGATGCTCAACTTCCGCTCGAGTTCGGTGCGCATGGACTCGGTCCACGGTTCCGCGCCGAACACACCGGTGCGCAGCGAGGTCGACGAGGGGTCGATACCGCGTTCGACCATGGCGTCGACCATGGTGAGCATGTAGGAAGGCGTGACCATGATGGCGTCCGGCCGGAAGTCCTGGATGATCTGGATCTGCCGCTCGGTCATTCCGCCCGACATCGGAATCACGGTGCATCCGAGTCGCTCGGCACCGTAGTGCGCTCCCAGTCCACCGGTGAACAAGCCATAGCCGTAAGCGATGTGGACGATATCGCCGGGGTTCACTCCACCGGCATGCAAGCTTCGAGCGATCAAGTTCGCCCAGTTGTCCAGATCGCGGCGGGTGTAGCCGACAACGGTCGGCCTGCCGGTGGTTCCGGAGGACGCATGGATACGGCTCACCTCGCCGCGGGGGACCGCGAACATTCCGAACGGATAGTTCGCACGCAACTCTGTCTTGGTGGTGAAGGGGAAGCGCGCGAGATCTGACAGCGCACGCAGATCCGACGGGTGCACGCCGACCGCGTCGAAGGCCGCGCGGTAGTGCGGCACATTGGTGTACGCGTGGTTCAGTGACCAGCGCATACGCTCGAGCTGCAGGGCCGCGATGCGGTCCCGGTCGGCGAACTCGATACCGGCGTCGGAGATGTCGGGTGCGGGAGCAGCGATGCTCATGGGCGGGATCCTTCTGTGAACGCGGTCAGCGGTCGAAATCGACCGTCAAAGTCTCTGAGTTCGAATAGGTCTGGCAGGTGAGCACGAAGCCGGCGGCGACCTCGTCGTCCTCCAGGGCGTAGTTGCGGCGCATATCGGCCGCGCCGTCGCAGACCAGTGCGCGGCAGGTGCCGCAGACGCCGCCCTTGCAGGCGAAGGGCAGATCGGACCTGACCTGTTCGGCGGCATCCAGGATGGTGCGGTCGCGTGGAAGGTCGGCAGTGGTGGAGCGCCCGTTCAGGGTGATGGTGACGCGGCTGGTGGGACCACTCGAGCTCGATTCGGGATGACGGTCCGGCGGCGGTGGTGCGTCGCCCACGTAGAACAGCTCGCGATGGATGTGCGACTTGTCCAGGCCCAGTTCTTCCAGGACACCAGCAGCGTCGGTCACCATGCCGAGCGGTCCGCAGAGCCAGGCGTGGTCGATCGCGTCGAGTGGAACCAGCTCGGTGAGGATTCCCCGGATGCGTTCCGCGTCCAGCCGACCGGAGAACAGTTCCACATCGCGTGGTTCCCGCGACAGAGCGTGGATCACCGAAAGCCGTGCGCCGTAGCGGTCTTTGAGGTCGGCGATCTCGTCGGCGAACATCACCGACCGCGTCCGCCGGTTGCCGTAGAGCAAGGTGACATGTGCGGCCGGGTCGGTCAGGACCGAGGCGGCAATGGACAGCAACGGGGTGATGCCCGAACCTGCCCCGATGAGCAGGTGCCGTCCGGTGACCCCGGGGTCGGCGGTGAAGGTACCGGCCGGCTCCTGTACCTCCACCCGGTCCCCCGGGGCTACGTCGCGGACGAGCCAGCGAGAGAACAGGCCCGCGCAGACTTCCCGCACGCCGACCCGCGGGGCCTGTCCGATCGGCGAGCAGATCGAGTACGAACGCCGATGTTCCACGCCGTCGACCACCCGTCGCAGGGTGAGGAACTGTCCGGGCCGGAAGGCGAATCGCTCACGCAGATCGTCGGGGACCGCGAAGGTGACGGCCGCAGCGTCATCACAGAGCCGTTCCACAGCCGACACGGTCAACGTATGGAAGGCCGTGGCCCGTTGTGCGGGCGCGGGGCGTTCCGTGGCGGTCGTCATGGTCAGATCTCCTTGAAGTGGTCGAACGGCTCGTGGCACGTGCGGCACCGGTACATGGCCTTGCATGCGGTGGCCCCGAATTCGGAGATCCGCTGGGTGTCGGTGGAATCGCAGCGGGGGCAGGTCACATTGCGTGGCGGCGGCCCCAGCATGAGTGCGACCGGACCGTGCGGGGACGCGCGGCCGGGCGGGGAATAGCCGCTCTCACGCAGCTTGTGGCGGCCGGACTGGGTGATCCAGTCGGTGGTCCAGGCCGGGGCCAGGACCGTGTCGACCCGCACCCGCGGATAGCCGTTGCGGCGCAGTGTCCGGGCGATGTCGGCACGGATCTCGGCCATGGCCGGACAACCCGAGTAGGTCGGCGTGATCGCCACGACAACAGTGCCGTCGGACTCCCGTCGAACATCTCGGAGCACGCCGAGGTCGGCCAGGGTCAGCATCGGCATCTCGGGGTCCGGGACCGATGCCGCCAGCTCCCGCGCAGTGTCCAGGGGATCGGCGGTCATGGTCACCACCGTCCCTCTGGATGGGCGCGAGCGACGCTCTGCATCTCGTCGAGCAGTACCGAAAGGTCGTCGAGATGCTCGCCGGTGTGGCCGACGGGCCGCTGATGCTCCGAATTCGCGGCCGGCAATGCCTGGCCGACGGATTTGAGAATCGTCGCCATGACCGTGTCGAAGTCCGCCCGCAGCGTCGAGGGTTCGACTGCGATGCCCGCAGCGGTCAGTGCCCGCTCGTCCTCGGTATCCGCGAACAGTTCGGCAAGGTAGGGGGCCAGCTCGGTGAGCCCGCGGTCCGTGCGGCGCCGGGACTCCTCGGTTCCGTTGCCGAGCACCACAATCCAGCGCGCGGCATAGTCGCGGTGATAGGTGAGCTCTTTGAGGCCCTTGTGCGCGATCGCCGAGAGAACAGGGTCTGCCGAGTCGCGCAGCCGGTCGAAGAGCAGCGTCCGCCAGGTGACGAAGATCAGCATCCGGACGACGGTGTGTGCGAAGTCGCCGTTGGCGACCTCGCACAGCTGCGCGTTGCGGTAGTCCGCGGCATCGCGGAAGAAGGCCAGCGCGTCCTCGGCGGGCACCGGCAAGGACGCCGAAATCGTCGGTACCACAGCGGGATCCGCGGCGGCGGCGCGAGCGTAGAGCAGGCGTGCCTGCCCCAGCAGATCCAAGCCGATATTGGCGAGCGCGACCTCTTCCTCGAGTTCCGGCGCACGCGTGCACCACTGGGTGAGCCGCTGGGCGCTGACCAGGGCGTCATCGGCCAGCATCAGGCAGTACCGTGCCAGAGTCGCACGGTCCACACCCTCTGGTACCGAGGTGTCGATGCCTGCGAGGGGGTCGTCGAAATCGCCGCCGAACGCCCACCGATCGTGGTCGTCGCCACCCAGCAGTCCGGTGTAGGCGTTGTCGTGATCGATCATGGCTGTGGCCTCACATGTGCGGGACGTTGTCAGGGATCTCGTAGAAGGTCGGGTGCCGATAGACCTTGTCGCGATTGGGAGCGAAGAAGGGGTCCTTCTCACTCGGGCTGGAAGCGGCGATGGCTTCCGAGCGCACCACCCAGAGGCTGACGCCCTCGTTGCGCCGGGTGTATACGTCGCGAGCATGCCGAAGTGCCATCTCGTCGTCGGCGGCGTGCAGTGATCCCACATGGACGTGGTTGAGGCCGCGCCTGCCGCGTACGAACACCTCGTACAGCGGCCAGTCCGCGCGAATGTTGCTGGTTGAGGACATCATCGTGCTCCTTCTTCGCGCTTTGCGAACGCGGTCGCGGCCTCGCGCACCCACGCGCCTTCGTCGTTCGCGGCGCGCCGCACGGCGATGCGTTCGTCATTGCAGGGGCCGGCGCCGGAGACGACCCGGGCGAGCTCATCCCAATCGGGAGTGCCGAAGTCGTGGTGTTTGCGCTGGTCGTTCCACTTCAGCTCGGGGTCGGGAAAGGTGACACCGAGTGCTTCGGCCTGCGGTACCGACATGTCCACGAATCGCTGCCGGAGTTCGTCGTTGGTGTGTCGTTTGATCCGCCATTGCATGGACTGCGCGGTGTTGGGCGACTTGTCGTCCGGCGGTCCGAACATCATGAGTGCGGGCCACCACCAGCGGTTCACCGCGTCCTGCACCATGTCTCGCTGTTCGGCGGTGCCACGCATCATGGTCATCAGGAGCTCGAAGCCCTGTCGCTGGTGAAACGACTCTTCTTTGCAGACCCGCACCATCGCCCGCGCATACGGCCCGAACGAACTGCGGCACAACGGAACCTGATTGCAGATCGCGGCTCCGTCGACGAGCCAGCCGATCACGCCCACATCGGCGAAGGACAGACTCGGGTAGTTGAAGATCGACGAGTACTTCTGGGCACCGGAAATCAACTTGGCGGTGAGCTCACCGCGATCGATTCCCAATGTCTCAGCGGCGGAATACAAATAGAGCCCATGGCCAGCTTCGTCTTGTACCTTGGCCATCAGAATCGCTTTGCGACGCAGCGAAGGAGCGGAGGTCAGCCAGGCGCCTTCCGGCTGCATTCCGATGATTTCGGAGTGCGCATGCTGCGCTATCTGCCGGATCAGCGTCCGGCGGTACCCGTCGGGCATCCAGTCTCGCGGTTCGACCCGCTGATCCGAAGCGACGGTGTGATCGAATTCGGACTGCAAACTCTCGGTAGAGGTCATGATCGAGGTGTCCTCCTCATCGACCCGTGAACACGGGGGTGGACTTGGCGAGAAACGCCGTGACCGCGGCGCGGTGGTCGTCGGTTGCGCCGAGTTCCTCTTGAACCGCGCGCTCGCGCTCGAGCGCGCCCGGCAGGTCGGGCGCACCATGGCGAACGAGATCCTTGACCGCTCGGAACGCCGCAGTGGGGCCGGCAGCGAGTCGAGCGGCCAGCGCGCGCGCTGTATCGTCGAGTTGGTCCGCGGGCACGCGCCGGTGCACGAGACCCCATTCCTGCGCCTGTTCGGCGCTGACCTTGTCGCCGAGCATCAGCAATCCCATGGCGTGACTAGCGCCCAAACTACGGACCAGCGCATGGCTGAGGCCGGAGTCGCTCGCGAGCCCGATGCCGGTGAACGCGGTGGCGAAGCTGGCGTTCTCGGCTGCGACGCGAATATCGGCTGCCAGCGCCAGGCCGAAGCCCGCGCCCACGCAGGCACCGTTGACTGCCGCCACGACCGGGATCTGCAGTGCCGCAAGTGCGGTGATCAGTGGGTTGTAGTGCTCGGCGATCGTGCCCATGGCGCTGTCGGCGCCGACGCCCAGTGCCTCGACGTGCTCGGCGAGATCTTGCCCGACGCAGAAGTGCTTGCCGTCGGCACGTAGGAGCACGGCTCGGGCAGCCGAGTCCGCGGCGACCGCACGAACTGCGTCCAGGAGTGCTTCCTTGAGGGCGGTATCGAGCGCGTTGGCTGCCTCCGGCCGGGCGAGCGTGATGGTGACGAGCCCGTTGTCGGACTCGACGATCACCGGGCCGGTCGTGGTGACGCTCATCGTGCCTCCTTCGTCGCGGTGTCCCAGGGGTAGAAGCCCTGCCCTGCCTTGCGGCCGGTCTCTCCGCGAGAAACCTTGTCGCGCAGCAGTTGTGGTGGTTCGAATCGCGCTCCCAGCGTCGAGGCAAGGTGTTCGGCGATGGCCAGGCGCACGTCCAGGCCGACGAGGTCGGTCGAACGCAGCGGCCCCATCGCGTGCCGGTAACCCAGTTCCATCGCGCGGTCGATACTCTCGGCGTCGGCCACGCCGTCGGCGAGCACGCGGATGGCTTCCAGGCCCAGCGCGACACCGAGGCGGCTGGTGGCGAAGCCCGGGGAGTCCTGGACCACGATGCTCTGTTTGCCGAGGGCGGCGACGTAGTCGACCACCGCGGCCACGGTCGCTTCGCCGGTGGCTTCCGACCGCACGATCTCCACCAAGCTGGAAGCAGGTACGGGGTTGAAGAAATGCATGCCGATGAAACGAGACGGATCCGCCAGCACCACACCTAGTTCCCCGATGGACAGTGAACTCGTGTTCGTGGCGAGCACCGTCTGTGCACCGACCACCTTTTCCGCTGCGGCAAGTACATCGGCTTTGAGCGCGACGTCCTCCGGAACTGCTTCCACCACCAGGGCCGAATCGGCGGGCAGGTCGGCGATATCGGCGACGACTTGCACCTGCGACAGCACCTGGCCGGGTGTAGCGGCGAGCTTGCCTTTGGCGGCCGCGACATCGAGCCCCTTGACGATGCGGGCGTGGGCGGCATCTCGGTCCCCGGCCTCGATGACTGTCACCTCACTGCCGAGTGTGGCGAACACCTGAGCGATTCCCGCACCCATTCGCCCGCCGCCGATCACGGCGACGGTATCGGGTGTCTGACGTGTCATTGGTTCCTCTTATCCAAGAATGCGGTCATTCGGTCGTGCTTGTCGGTTGTCTCGAACAGCACGGCCTGTGCGAGGTCGTCGGCGAAGGGACGCGGCGCGGCCGCGTCCACAACGAGTTTGGTCAGTCGCAATGCCAGCGCAGAGCTTTGAGCGATACGGTCGAGCAGGTGGTTCCCGGCTTGCAGATGCTCGCCGTCGGTGACTATTTGCAGAACGAGACCGCTGCGCAGCGCCGTTTCGGCATCGATTCGCGCGCCGGCCAAGAGCACCTGCTTGGCCAGCGAGGCGCCGACCAGCGCGGGCAACCGGTAGGCGGCGCCGGCCGCGGCCATGATGCCCAGTCCCGGTTCAGGATTGGCGAATTGCGTGGTCGGTGTGGCGATGCGTATATCGCAGGCATACGCGAGTTCCGCACCGCCACCGAAGGCACAGCCGTTGACCACCGCGACGGTCGGCAGCGGTAACCGCGCGATACGGTCGAACAGCGTGCGGTTGATTCCCGCCAGCGCGTCGTCTCGGTGCCGATCGCGCAGTTCGCCGATATCGGCGCCACCGGCGAAATGATCACCGCGGCCGGTGAGCAGCAACAACTTCGGATCCCGCTCGAGCTGCTCGCACACCTGATGAAGTTCATCGATCATGGCGCGATCGATCGCGTTACGCTGCGCCGGCCTGTCGAGGGTGACCGTCAGCCTGTCCTCGCCCTCCACCACAGCGATCGTGCGGAATGGCCGCGTGACCGTCACGGCGCTTCCCCCAGCAGCGAAACGCCTTGTCCCACACCGACACAGAGCGTAGCCAGGCCTCGACTGTGGTTGCCTCGTTCCATGCGGCCCAGCAGAGTCAGCAGAATGCGGGCACGGGAGCAGCTCAGCGGATGACCGAGCGCGATGACACCGCCGTCGGTGTTGACGATGTTCTCATCGAGTTTCAGTTGCCAGATCACGCCGAGAGACTGCGGTGCGAAGGTCTTGCCTGCTCGATACACGGACTCGGTGACCACGGTCGCCGCCGGATCGTCCGGGCGCAGCGACGCAAGGACGCCACCGTAACGCCCCTGGGGGGTTCTCGCTCCCTCGACGAGGTACACGTTCTGCACGTCTCAACTCCGTTCATCGGTGCCCAATTATTACCGAACATTCGGTCAGTAATCAATATCTCGTCCGGAGATGTTCCGACGGTGCAGGCGGACCTGAGAGGATCTGGACCATGACTTCCGCACGCACCGCCCGCCGACTCGGCCGCGGCCGTCCCGGCTACGACCTGGATTCGTTGCTGTCCGTCGCCGTGAAGGTCTTCAACGAAAAGGGTTACGACGGCACCAGCATGGAGGTCCTCGCCAAGCGGCTCGGAATCACCAAGTCCGCCATCTATCACCACGTATCGGGAAAACAGGAGCTGCTGGACCTGGCGCTGTCGCGCGCGCTCAACGCACTGTTCGCAGCCACCACCGAACCCGGTGCCACCGAGGGCCCATCGGTGGCACGGCTCGAATACCTTGTCCACCGCAGCGTTCAGGTTCTGGTCGCCGAACTCCCGTACGTGACCTTGTTGCTGCGAGTGCGCGGCAACACTGCGGTGGAACGTCGTGCGCTGGCCCGCCGCCGCGAGTTCGACGAGTTCGTGGCCACCTTGGCCGAGAACGCCGCCGCAGAGGGAGATCTGCGTCCGGATATCGATCCCGCACTGATCAGCCGACTGCTGTTCGGCTTGGTCAACTCCCTGATCGAGTGGTACCGCCCGCGCGGCGACACGAGCCCCGACACCCTCGCCGATGCGGTCGTCAGCGTGACGTTCGACGGCCTGCGCACTACCTGATTTCCAGCACCTCCTTGACACCACGAGTTCCTCGGGTGATGGTAATTACTGACCGAACGGACGGTTCAAGGAGACCTAGTGAGCAGACTTCTGCAAAGTTACGTGGCAGGGAATTGGTACAGCGCGCCCGACGAGGGCTCGCCGGCGTACAGCGCCGTCGACGGCAGCGAGATCGCCCGGGTCTCCTCCTCCGGTTTGGACTATGCCGGCGCGGTGGACTACGCCCGATCGGTCGGCGGTCCGGCACTGGCGGCGCTTACCTTTCATGAGCGTGCCGCCGCTCTGAAACAGCTGGGGCAGACCTTGCTCGGCAGCAAGAAGGAGTTCTACGAGCTGTCGCGGGCCACCGGCGCCACCGACCGCGACTCGGGTATCGACATCGACGGCGGCATCGGCACACTACTGAGCTACGCCAGCCGCGCGCGGCGCGAGTTGCCCAACGACACCGTGGTACTCGATGGCGCGGTCGAACAGCTCGGTAAAGCCGGAACGTTCCTCGGACAGCACATCTACACCTCTCGCCGCGGTGTGGCCGTGCAAATCAACGCCTTCAACTTCCCGGTCTGGGGCTTCTTGGAGAAGCTGGCGCCGGCGTTCATCGCAGGCCTGCCCACCATCGTCAAACCGGCTGGGCAGACTGCCTACCTGACCGAGCTGGTCTTCCGCCGGATCGTCGAATCGGAGCTGCTGCCGGAGGGTTCGGTGCAGCTGGTGTGCGGTAGTGGCCAGCCGCTGCTCGAGCACCTCGGCGGCCAGGATTCGATCCTGTTCACCGGTTCGGCCGACACCGCGCGCGTGCTCCGGACCGATCAGGCCGTCGTGGTGAACGGCGTTCGGTTCACCTCCGAGACCGACTCGCTCAACGCTTCGATCCTCGGCGCCGACGTCACCGGCGACTCCCCGGAGTTCGAGTTGTTCGTCAAGCAGCTGGTCGTCGAGATGACCGCCAAAGCCGGGCAGAAATGCACCGCGATCCGGCGCGCATTCGTGCCTCACGCCCTGACCGATCAGGTGATCGCCGCCGCGACACAGCGACTGGCCAAGATTGCCACCGGGCCTGACGCCACAGAAGGCATCGTCATGGGTGCTCTGGTCAGCGTCGAGCAGCGCGACGAGGTGCTGCAAGCCGTCCGCGCGTTGTCCAAGAGCTGCGAGATCGTGTTCGGATCGACCGAACCCCCCGCAGGTCCCGGCGCCTATCTGCCGCCGATCCTGTTGCGCTGCACGGACAATGCCGCCGATGAACCGCACGAGATCGAACCCTTCGGTCCCGTCGCGACCGTGATCGGCTACACCGACACCGCCGAAGTCGTCGAACTCGCAGCGCGCGGCCAGGGCAGCCTGGTTGCCTCCGTCGTCACCGGCGACAGTGCCCTGGCCCGCGATCTGGTCCTCGGCTTGGCGCCCCATCACGGCCGGGTGCTGGTTCTGGACAGGGTGGACGCCAAGGAATCCACGGGACACGGTTCTCCGCTGCCTGTGCTGGTGCACGGTGGACCCGGACGAGCCGGCGGCGGTGAGGAACTCGGAGGCATCCGCGCCGTTCTGCACCACATGCAGCGCACCGCGGTGCAAGGCAGTCCCGAAGTGCTGACCGCGGTCGGCAATCGTTGGGTTGCCGGCTCGTCGCGTACCGGGGACGGGGTCCATCCGTTCCGCAAGGACCTGGGCCGACTCACCCTCGGCGACACCATCATCGGTGGTCCGCGACGCGTCACCCTCGACAACATCGCTCATTTCGCCGAGTTCACCGGCGACACCTTCTACGCCCACACCGACCCGCAAGCGGCCGCGGCAAACCCGCTCTTCGGCGGCATCGTCGCACACGGCTACCTCGTCGTATCCCTGGCCGCGGGGCTCTTCGTCGACCCGGCTCCGGGGCCGGTGCTGGCCAACTTCGGCGTGGACAATCTTCGGTTCCGCACGCCCGTCAAGGCCGACGACGAACTGACGGTCACGCTGACCGCTAAGCAGATCACTCCGCGCGCCAACGCCGACTACGGCGAGGTGCGCTGGGATGCGAACGTCACCAATCAGAACGACGAGTCGGTAGCCACCTACGACGTACTGACACTGGTCGCGAAACCGAAGGAAGCCACCGCATGAGCCACCGCATCGCCGTCTGCTACGGCGCCCCCACCGACCCCTCCGCCTTCGACGAGCACTACCGCACCGTGCACATCCCGCTCACGCTCGAGGTGCCAGGCCTGCAGGAGTTCACCTGGGCCAAATGCGCATCTCTCGACGAATCGGCACCGCCGTACTACGCCGTCGCCCACCTCTCCTTCGACACCGAGGAAGCACTCCAGCACGCCTTGACATCGCCGGAGATGAAGAAAGCAGGCCGCGACGTACGCAACTTCGCCACCGGATCCGTGACCATGTACGTCGAACATCTCGAACAGAGCTGAGCGCCACAGGCGGTGCGGGCCGTGGCATGCGGTCCGTACCGCATCACTCGAAACGACAGGAGCACCGGATGGTCCCCCTCGATTCGGCCGAGTCAGGCCTGGCGGCCGCGATGTTCGAAGCCGACACGGCCTCTCACGAACTCGGCATTCAGATCATCGAACTCGGTGTCGGGCACGCAACCGCGACGATGACCGTCACCGAAACCATGGTCAACGGTCACGGCACAACCCACGGCGGATACGTTTTCCTGCTCGCCGACACCACGTTCGCGCTTGCTTGCAACAGCCATGGCCGACCCGCAGTTGCCGCCCGAGCCGATATCCGATACCTCCGTCCGACACGCGCCGGCGACATCCTGACCGCCCACGCCACGGAACGAACCCGCTTCGGGCGCAATGGAATCTACGATGTCACCGTGTCCACCACACAAGGAACGCCGATAGCCGAGTTCCGGGGAGACAGCCGCATCACTACACACCGCTGATCGAAAGCGGGCACGATCATCCGGTCCACTGAGCCGGGCCGAATGTACTACTCGCAGCGAGAGCGTAGCGCTGCGGAGAGACCGAGTACGGCGACGGCCACCGCGAGCACGATCACCAGGCTTCTGATGGGGCGAATCGGGGCTTCCATGCGGTCGGACACTAATGCGCGGCCGGGAGCGACTCCCGCGCGCACACACCCGCAGCCACCGAGGGTCGGCCACCTTGCGCCGGTAACCCGAGTTTGTGACGCCAGCGCAACGCCACGACAGGAAAGGTCAGCCGCTGCATCAACTTCCATCACGAGCACCCGCCACCACGTACCGCGACCGCAGCGTTGATGGCGTCGGTGACCATGTTGCCACCGATGTGATCGGCGAGGCTGTAGCCCAGCACTTTACGGGTGTGGTCATCACGGATCGCGCACATCGCCCTCACCGCAGGTCAGGTAGGTGACATCGGTCGTCCAGACAGCGTCGGGGCGACCACAGTCGAACCGGCGGGCCACCAGGTCCTGCGGGAACGACGCCGCCGGATCGGCCACCGTCGTCCTCGGCGAATGCGTACTCGTCGCGGACGGCAGTTGCCGGTGCCGAGCAGAGGGATCGCATTACTGATCCCCGCGGCGATCGCACGGGCTGTTTGAATTGTGCGGTGGTTCCAACCCGACGCAGCCATGCTGCCCACCACCGAGGAACTCACTCCACACAGGCGGTCGAAATCCGCCGGGTATTGCCCCAGGGGATGTCAACGGAACACGTCCTGGGGCACATCGGACAAGCGGCGGACCCCGAGAAATCGCACGCCCGACAACGCGTCCAATACGGATCAATGGGATCGAAACGGCTTCGGGTAGCCGAATTTCGCTTCAATCGTCAGCGTTCCCCACGAAAACCGCTGTTCAGCGCCGGTCCCATCCTTATAGTGCCCCGCCGGGGGCACCAACCTGCGACGCGTTTCCGCAGGTCAGAGCAGGTCCGCGAGCACGGAGCTAGTGGATGTTCCAGGAAACCGCAGGTCGTACGTCGCAGGTTCGAACCATCGGGGGTTGCTGACAGCTAACACTGCAGGTCAACGAACTGAAGCCCAGTCGCGAGGCAACGGGTGTGACGGATGGTTCGCAGGGCCGTATCGGCACTGTGCCGCTGAGGCCGACGCCACCTCACTCGGCGGTGATGTTCTTGCGATAATCGGCGGCTGCAAACTGCGCGACCTTGCCGAACAGCTCATCACCGAACGGCCCACGGGCCCGCCACCGGCCCCGGCGACCACGTTCGATCACATCCTGCTCATCCCCCACGAACGGATCCACCCGCAGACTGAACACTGAGCCACAGCCGCGACTGATACCGACGAGTTCTGTTGGCGTGCAGGAATTCCGGATCGGCTGGCCGAGGTCCACATCTTGTGCCGACAAGCGTGTGCTCGCCAGCGGCCCGAACCTACGAGTGAAACACCTTGTCCACCACGATTTTTGCGGCCGACGAACAGCATCCCGGATCGTCGGTTTCGCCCGCTCGCCGGTCTGTATGTCGCCCGAAAGTTCCGGCAGATAGCGGATATCGGTGGCGGTCACGCCATTATCGTTGTTTTCCGCGCGATCAGTCCGGAACCCCGAGTGGTAGAACGAACGTTCGGCTGGCTGTCAAACATCGCCGCTGTGTCCGCGACTACGAGACCCGCCCCGATGGTGGCAATGTAAACCGTGGCTTCAGGGTTTGCGTCCCATTCCGCACCAGGCCCAGGCGGGACCCGTATGGGGTTCGACATCGAACAGCGGAACCTCTGCCAGCTCGGGATGCCAGTCCTCCAGCGTCGTGATGCCGGGCGCCAGCAGATGTGTTCCAGCGAAAAACTTTTCGGTTTCCGTGCGGTTACGGGTGATCATGGTTATGCCGCTGCGCTCCGCGGCTTCCGCGGCGCGCTGGGCGCCCCGAATATTGAAATCCGCGGTGGCATGACTGATTGCCAGGGAACTCCCTGGCGGGACGGCGTCCAGGAACCGCGCGACAATATCGCGTATCCCGTCGGAGTCACGGAAGTACATCAGCACCGAGATCAGCATGATCCCGATCGGCCGGTCCATGTCCAGAGTCCGCGTGAGTTCGGGATCACGCAGAATCGACTCGGGCTCGCGCAGATCGGCATGGATGAAGGCGGTCCGGCCCTCGGGCGTGCTCTTCATGAGCGCACGGGCGTGGGCCAGCACGAGCGGATCTTTGTCCACGTACACGATGCGCGCCGCGGGATTCACCTCCTGCGCGACCTGGTGAGTGTTGCGCGCGGTCGGCAGGCCGGTGCCGATATCGAGGAATTGGGTGATGCCCAGGTCGGTGATCGCGTACCGCACGGTGCGGCCCAGGAAAGCGCGGTTCGCCTGCGCCATGCTGCGGATGCCTGGGATGTGCGCGGCGATCTCGTCACCGAGCCTGCGATCGGCCGGATAGTTGTCGACGCCGCCGAGCCAGTAGTCGTAGAAGCGTGCCTCATGCGGGGTAGTGGTGTCGATCGTGGTCGGTAGTCGTCCACCGGTCTCGTGGCCTTCCGGCATGGTGATCCTCTCCGCGATGGCCGCGGCGTGTGCGCGGTGCGGCCACGCGCCGACTCGCTTCGTCGGCGCGAACGCACTGAGCCAGCTGTGGTTGTTCATCGTTGCTCGTAGGCGGGATTGCGGCAGCCGTCATCATGCTTCGCGCGGAAACAACGACAATGGCTTGACCAGCAGTGACACTCAAATCGCCTGAACAGCAACAGATTTCACGGAAGCTCGACAGGGCCCCCAGCCTGGCAGGCGACAGAATCAGGGCAGGATCTGCGGGACCAGGTCGGGACGCGCGACGCCCACGCCGGCGCCGATCGCCGCGCCGAGCAGGGTCGGCAGCGGATCGATGAACGATCCGGTGGCCGAACCGATGGCCGCACCGCCGGCAGCGCCGTTGAGGACCGGATCCGGGTACTGGGCGTGCGGGTTTGTGGTAACCGGCTCCAGCGGAACACCCGCCGCAATCGGCCGAGTAACAGCCGACGCTGCCGGCACACTCGCATCGGCGGAGGCTCCGCCGGCGAACACTGCCATCGCGGCAACGGGCAAGGCGCCCACGACGAGCACTCGTGCCGTCTTGACCAGGGCTTGACGAACCATTTTCTTCCTAACGTTCTCCCCCGGAGGTCCCGGGGATCACTCCTACATCGGGTGATGGCCGCTACGCGCCGACCGGATGAATGGGCGGCATCGCCTGGGCCAACTTCGAGTACCGAGCCAGACACTACTGCGGACCGGGTGAATTCGTCTGGCGTTGCGGGAATTTCGTTTAATCGTCCCACGAGGCAACGTCATCCCCCGATGGGATGGTCCGGCAATACTGTCTTCTCATCACCGCTGTCGAAGCAGTACCAATACCAGTCACCGTTGAGGTGGTGGAGTTTGCCATCTGCAGGAGGGGCGCCAGTGAGCTGGGCAAACCCGGCTCCGTCCGAGCAGTAGCCCGCTGCGGGGCTGGTCGCGAACCAGATGCCCGCGGCGTCACGGTGGATGCTCGAGGTCGGGTGGTCGGAATCGTCGACGCGGTAGAGGCCGAGCCGGAGACCTTCGAACGTCCGCGGATCGACACCGTTGCGCACCTGCCGTGCGGAATCATCGAAGCTGTGCTGCGAGAACTGCCAGCGCACAAGGATCGGTAGGTCTGCGCTCCATACAGCCACCGTGCACGCCACCACCAGCGCTGGTGCAAGCAGGGGACCGAGTTCGGGTACTCGAAGCCGCCGGGATACGACCACCCGGGCGAGGTAACCGACCATCCCGAAGAAGAAGGCAACCGCCGCGACGGGCAAGAACAATTTCCACAGCACCGACTCGGCGCCGGCCGGGTCGGTGCTGTGGACGAGCAGGCTCACACACCACACAACAGTGCAGGCGAGAAACAGATGCCAACCGAGCCGTGACCGGAGTCGTCGCCTCTCTCCTCGACCAGGAAAGTTGTCGGACTGCACCGTGCTCATCCCGGAAGGCTAGCCTCGATGCGCCCAAGGCCCGGGTGGTCAAGTTCCCACTCTCGGGCCGCCACCACGCGGCGCCCGGACTGCTCACTGCGTGCGTGGCCGCCGTTCTGCTGGCGGTGGTCCCTTGACCTTCACCGGCGGCATCCCCAATTCGGCGTGGCCTCGTGCGCCAGTTGGCAGTGCCCGGTGGGTCTGAGACCTCTTGATGCGCAAGAAGTCCGGCCTCGGTCGCCTGCTCCCAATCGATCTCCACCGTCCACAGCACACGGAACAGTCGCAGCAGGTCATAGGCGTAGCTCCGGCACGACAATGGGCTCGCATCGCCCAGCATCCGATCGCGCAGAAAACTGCCGATCGGCTCGATCTCCCGACCGGAACCGTCGAGCACCACCCAGCACTATCGCGTTCGGTGGCGCGGGGCGGCCTGGTCGAGGCGCTCGGCGGGATCCGAGGCACTGGGTGTCCATGCGGCGCGGCGGGCGTCGATGTCGTCTGCACGGTCCGCAGCGGTTCGGCCAGTTGCGCCTCACCGAGGGGGTTACCGAGAAAATGCTGATCGGTGCGCTCAAAGACCTTGAGGCAGACCGCATTGTCGTCGTAGGGACTTCCAGGAGGTTCCTCCTCACGTCGAATACTCCGTGACCTGCGTCGGCCGTGGGTGTGTTCACCGGGTGATCACGGTCATCCGCTGAAGGTTGTAGGCGAAGATACCCCCGCCGGGTACCTGGACCCGATCCTGGCGGGATCAAGCCCCACCACCAGTCTTAAGTAGCCGCATATCGAGCGATCTTCTGCCTTTCACAGCCTGCGCGACAGGTTCAGCCGGACGGCAGCTGGCTGCCCACGAACGACGGGTAGCCCCTGCACGAATCGGGTGACCGTGCCTGGTGGGTGAGCTGGCCGTGGTGAAGGGACGATAGGAGTCATCGCCCAGGATGGGGGAATTTGTGTCCCAGATCATAGGTCACTTTATGACTATCGGCTGCCCGATCCGGACAAACGAAACCCACTCTCCAGAAGGGTGATGGGCAGAGCCGAGCCGGCATTCCACGCGTCTTCAGGTCGCGAATCCCACACGACCACAGGAGAATCGACGATTACCCGTACCTGCGTCAGGGGGAACCATGATCACCGTGTTGGCATCGGCGATCGCTGTCGTCGGAACACTCCTCGGCTCTGTGCTGACGTTCGTTTTCCAGCGGCAGACGGCACGTCAAACCGCGGCGACCACGTTCGCCGAACATCTACGTCAAGACCGGCTCCTCGCGTACTCGACGTTCGCGGAATCCGCGATCTTGTTCAGAAAAAGCGAGATCGATCGCTGGTATCGCTCCGACGAGGACCCCAGCGGAGAACCCCACCGAATCGCTACGGCTGAATCCCATAGGCTCCGCGCGGCCCTCAGGAACGCACTCCTCCGAGTCGAGCTCGTCACTAACGATCCGCACCTACACGAGCTTGGCACAACCGTCATAGAGACGACACGCATCATCCACAACGCAACCAGTCGGCACGACTGCTCATCGCGCGCAGACGCGGCGATCGCAGCAATCCGACAGTTCATCAGCCATGCCGCAGCGAATATTCAAACACCACAGCTAACCGGTTCACCTTCACCAGTCAATCGCTCGAGAGCGATCAGCCAGAACCTGCCAATGACGGCCCCGGGCCTGCCTTCAGACGAGGATGACGGCGCTCACTGAAATTGGCTCTGTCCCACATTCGATGAACGATGGGGGCCGATTGTGTTGGAGCACTGTGGATTACGGTAGAACCGACGAGTGTGGTCGTTGATGGTGCGGTAGAGGTGTTGCGGCAGTTGATGTTGCCGCATTTGGTGGGTGTGAGCGTTGTCGGTATGGCCAGAACTGCCTCGGCGATCCGGGTGGATGCGGTGACCAGGGATGATCCCCGACCGTGTCCGGTATGTGGTGTGGTCTCCACGCGGGTTCACAGTCGCTATTCGCGTGTGCTCGCTGATCTGGCGGTCGCGGGCCGACAAGTGGTGCTGCGGTTGGGGGTTCGCCGGTTGTTCTGCGGAAACCCCCGGTGTGAGCGGCGGATCTTCGCCGAGCAGGTGACCGGATTGACCGCGCGTTACCAGCGTCGCAGCATCCAGTTGCGTGAAGTGCTGGAGCGGTGCGCGGTGGCGTTGGGCGGCAGACCCGCGGCGCGGTTGTGTGCCGGGATCGTCGGTGTGGTGAGCAGGATGACGCTGCTGCGGATCATTCGTGCACTACCGCGACCGGATGTCGGTGCGCTCACCGTCGTCGGGGTCGACGAGTTCGCGTTCCGCAAAGGCCGTCGCTACGGCACGATCCTGGTCGACATGGCCACCCGACGACCGGTCGACTTGTTGCCCGAAGCCAGCTCCGAGGCGTTGGCCGCCTGGCTCGTCGAGCATCCCGGGATCGAGGTGATCTGTCGCGACCGCGCCGGCTACTTTGCCGACGGAGCCCGCCGCGGAGCTCCTGAGGCTGTGCAAGTCGCGGACAGGTGGCATCTGCTGGCGAACCTGACCACCGCCGTGGAACGAGTGCTGGGCCGCAGGCGATCCTGCCTGAACGAGAAGGAGCCGGGCCGGATCGACGCATTGCCTGCCCCGCCCGCCGATCCACCGGACGGTCTCTCCAGTGGCGCCCTGGCGCAGCGGATTACCCGACAACATCCACAGATCCAGCAGATGCTGGCCCAGGGCCGGACTATCAGCGCGATCTCGCGGGAGTTGCACCTGGACCGCAAGACCGTGCGACGGTACGCACGCACCGAACTCGATGATCTCCTGCACTCCGGGGTCCGCCGTGCGAGTCTCATCGACCCGTTCGTGCCCCATCTGCAGCGCAGGTGGCGCGAGGGCTGCGTGAACGCCGCGGTCCTGTTCCAGGAGATCGTGGCCCAGGGATTCGCCGGCAGCACCCAGACCGTTCGCCGCTACCTTCAGCACTGGCGCGTCGCCGGCGTCCCGGTCGAGCCGCCCGCCGTGATCACCCCCAGAAAGGTGGCCGGTTGGATCATGCGGCGTCCCGACGACCTCGGCGACGACGAGCGCGAGCAACTGCGCGCGATCATCCAGCGCTGCGACGAGATCGCCACCGCCGCTCGACTGGCGGCCGAGTTCGCGATGATTCTTCGGCAGCGGCGAGGAACAGAACTCTCGGACTGGGCCCAGCGCGCCGAAGCCGGGGACGTTCGCGAGATCCGCGCCTTCGCGATCACCCTGCGCCGAGACTGGGACGCGGTGGTCGCCGGACTGACCCTGCCCCACAGCAACGGCCCTACCGAAGGAAATGTCAATCGACTCAAGCTGATCAAGCGCGCCATGTATGGCAGGGCCGGATTCGACCTCCTCCGCCAGCGAGTACTC
>NZ_BDBQ01000020.1 GCF_001613065.1 Nocardia miyunensis NBRC 108239 | reverse complement strand
TGGGATGCAAGCCATTAGCGAGCCACACCGATACTGCTGGCAGGCAGCCGCATAGAGAGCTTCCCACCGGGTACCTGAGACCGATCCTGGCCGGGATCAAGCCCCACCACCAGTCTTAAGTAGCCGCATACAGTACCCATCTTCATACGCCGTATATCGGAGTGTGCGATGCTCGAAGTGTGAGCAACGATGCCGAATTCAGCGAGCCGCGCCGCGTGAGCTTCCGCGGCCGGGGTGGGATCACACTGGCCGGCGAGAGCTGGGGACCCGATGACGGACCGTTGACGGTATTCCTGCACGGCGGCGGTCAGACCCGGCACTCCTGGAAGGATTCCGGCGCCGCACTGGCCAAGGTCGGTCTTCAGGCGCTGCTCCTGGATGCGCGCGGACACGGCGAGAGCGACTGGGCGCCCGACGGCGACTACTCGCGCGAATCGATGACGGCCGATCTGCTCGGCATCCTCGCCGAACTGGACCGTCCCGCGATCGTCGTCGGCGCGAGCATGGGCGGTCTGACTGCACTGTTGGCCACCGATCGTCCCGGCAGTGAACGCATCGCCGGACTGGTCATGGTCGACGTGGTACCGCGCCCGGAGCACAAGGGCGTGGAACGAGTGCTGAGCTTCCTGGGCGGACATCAGGACGGTTTCGCCTCACTGGACGAGGCCGCCGACGCCGTCGCGGAATATCTGCCGCACCGCGCCCGCCCGCGCAGCAGCGAGGGCCTGCGCCGCAATCTTCGTCTGCGCGAGGACGGCCGCTGGTACTGGCACTGGGATCCTGCGATGATGTCGGGCAAGGGCGAGGACATCGAGGCGCACACCGTCGACCTGGAAGAAGCCGCCCGCAAGCTGAGCATGCCGATCCTGCTGGTTCGCGGCCGTCTGTCCGATGTGGTCAGCGAACAGGGCGTCGCGGATTTCCGCGCCGTGGTCCCGCAGCTGGAATACGTCGAGATCAAGGCCGCCGCGCACACCGCCGCGAGCGACGTCAACGACGAATTCACCGATGCCGTGGTCGATTTCGTGCGCGCGCACCTCGGCGAACAGTAGAACGAGCCCCGGCAGTCGCTCGCCCGGGATCGGTCGAATCCTCGTCGGCTACGGCCTCGATCGCTCGCGATCGGGTTGTGCCGCAAGGCCCGCGAGGAGCACCTCGACCATGTGGCGGGCACGGTAGTCGGGGAAGGTCCCGGCTCCGATGCACAGGTTGCCGATGGCGATCATCAGATCCAGAGGGCGCACGTCCGCGCGGAACCGCCCGGCGTCGACGCCTGCACGCAGCAACTCGCCCAGCACCGGCACCAGCCGATCGACGAATTCGGCGTGCAGACTCTCGAATCCGGCCTGGTCGGAATGCAGCGCCTCGGCCAGGCCGTGTTTGGTCACCAGGAAGTCCGTGAACCGGGCCACCCATGCGCGCAGGGCTTCCTCGGGAGCCTCGGATGTGACGGTCGCGGCGGCCAGCCCGTCGACCTGATGCCGGAAGACCGCGACCACCAGATCCGGACGAGTGGGGAAATGCCGGTAGACGGTCCCCATGCCCACTCCCGCCTCGGCGGCGATGTCCCGTACCGGAGCGTCGACCCCCGCGCGCGCGAAGACGGTCGCGGCGGCGTCGAGAACGGTCTGCGCGTTGCGACGCGCGTCCGACCGCTTACGCCGACCCACCCCGGCATCGTCGTCAGCCGATGACATCGCGGGCACCTCCCAGGTTGCCAAGCGGAGCAGTGCTCCGTATATTTCTAATCGGAGCGCTGCTCCGGAATCTATTCTCCCAGATCACCGGTTGCGGCATCACCATCTCCCATCCACGAGTGAGGACAAACTCCCATGAGTGACATCGCGTCAACCGCCGCCGCCGTCGTCGTCTCGGTCGCGCCGATCACCCTCGCGGCTCGCGACCGCGGCCAGGACCTCCAGGTACGAGTCTCGGCACCGACGACCGGCCGCGACCTGCCGGTCGTCGTCTTCTCGCACGGCATGACCCTGAACCTGGACGATTACGCACCACTGGCGGGATTCTGGGCCGCCCACGGTTTCGTCGTCGTCCAGCCGACCCATCTCGATTCTCTCGACCTCGCGCTGGACGACCCGCGCACCCCGCTCATCTGGCGTATCCGGACCGACGACCTGACCGGCATCCTGGATCAACTCGACGCGGTCGAGGCCGGGGTGCCCGGACTGAGCGGGCGCGTCGACCGGGGGCGCATCGCGGTCGCCGGGCACTCGTGGGGGGCGCAGACCGCGAGCACACTCGCGGGTGCGCGAGTTCTCGACGCCGACGGCACGCCCGGCGCGAGCATGGCCGACTCCCGAGTCGGCGCGGCAGTGCTGCTCAGCCTGCCCGGAACCGGCGGCGCGGATCTGTCGCCGATGGCCGCCGAGCACTTCCCGTTCATGAGCCCCGATTTCGGCGACATGAAGACACCGAGCCTGATCGTCGCCGGGGATCAGGATCAATCCCCGCTGACCCTGCGCGGCCCGGACTGGTTCGCCGACGGCTACCGCCTCGCACCGGGAGCCACCGATCTGCTGACCCTTTTCGGGGCGGAACACGGGCTGGGCGGCATTCAGGGCGCTCACGACACCCGGACCACCGATGAAAGCACCGAGCGCGTCGCGCTCGTGCAACGGGCCACGCTGGCGTATCTGCGTTCCGCGCTGGGGCTCGACGACACCGCGTGGTCCGAGGTCCGGGCAACCCTGGCGTCGACCCCCGAGCCGCTGGGCCGGATCGACTCGAAGTAACCACCCCGCAGTCCGGGGTGCGTGATCGCACCGATTTCGCTCGCGGACGGCCACTCGCTGTCGCACCGCCGTGATCCCTCGCACATGCCGGTCAGCGGCCGATTCGACACGGAGGCCGAGCTGCGGGTATCCGGCGTCAGCGATGGTCACGGAGAAACAGTGCGACTGCGTCGTCAGCGAGAGTATCGGCCAGTTCGGCCGGCGCCCTGCCCGAAGTGATGAGCGCAGCCACGCCCTGCAGGGTGGCGACGAGCAGTAGCCGCAGCCGGTCGGGATCACCGGACGGCAGAGCCCCGGTTCGCTGCCCCTCGGCGATCAGTTCGCCGGCGGTGGCGAACAGGCGAACCAGCCCTTCCTCCGAAATCGAGTGTCCCGCTTGGGTTTTAGCGGCGAACATCAGATCGACCAATGCGCCGTCGCGGGTGGCGAATCGGATGTAGGCGATCGCGGCCGCGCGCATGCGCGCCGGGTAGTCCGCACCGGCTCGATCGATCGCGGCACCGAGTTCATCGGCGAGGCGATCGAAACCCACCTCGGCGAGCGCATCCAGCAGGGCCTGCCGATCGGGGAAGTGCCGCCGCGGCGCCGCGCTGCTCACCCCTGCCCGCCGGGCGAGTTCACGCAGCGACAACCGATCGATGCCTTCGTCCCGGAGTGTTCGTTCCGCCTCGGCAAGCAGCACCGATCGCAGATTGCCGTGGTGATACGCGTGATCACTCATGACCGCCACCTTAGCATTCGGATGTACCCATCGATTACAATGTAACCATTGACGACAATGTAATCGGTGGCTACATTGTCTGCATGACTACTTTTCACGGTGTGGATCTGCCCGACCTGTCCGGAACAACAGCGGTGGTGACCGGCGCCAACAGCGGAATCGGCCGCTCGGTGTCGCGGGCGCTGACCGCCGCGGGCGCGCGAGTCGTGCTGGCGGTGCGCAGCATCGAGCGAGGACGTTCGGCCGGAATCGCCGGCGACACCCAGATTCGCGAACTCGACCTCGGCAGCCTCGAATCGATACGAACCTTCGCCGCCGACTGGGACGGACCCATCGATCTGCTGATCAACAACGCAGGTGTCTCGGCGCCGACGCTGGCCCGCACCACGGAAGGATTCGAGGCGAAGTTCGGCGTCAACCATCTCGGTCACTTCGCCCTGACCAACCTGCTGCTGCCGCACATCACCGGCCGCATCGTCACCGTGGCCTCACAGGCCGAACGGTTCGCCCAGCTCGACTTCCAGGATCTCAACTGGGAGCGCCGCCCTTACCAGCCCACTCGCGCGTACAACGACTCCAAATTCGCGAACCTGCTGTTCACGGCCGAATTGCAGCGCCGGTTGACCGCCGCGGGATCGAGCGTCCGGGCGAACGCGGCACACCCCGGCCTGGTCGCGACCAATATCTACCACCACGAGGGCCCGCGCCGGCCGATGGACCTGGTGTGGCGGGCCGTCATCGCGCTATTGGCCCAGGACGCGGATCACGGCGCACGGCCGGTGCTGTACGCCGCCGTCGCCGACATCCCCGGCAACAGCTTCGCCGGGCCCCGGCACCTGGCGCACATGCGCGGCGCACCAGAGCTCATCGACCGCTCCGAGCCCGCGCAAGACCAGGACCTCGCCCGCCGCCTCTGGGCCGCCTCCGAACATCTCACCGGCATCGGCTTCCCACTCCCGGCCGCCCCCGCACAACGCTGACACCTTCCCGCCGGATCCGATACCGCGACACGGTGAACACCGACCCGCCTTGCTCATCGTCTGCCCGGCGCCGGTGTTCATCGCCGAGGCCTACGCGCCCGAACCCGAAATCCGCTCGGCCCCGAGCGCGGCCGGTTCATCAGGCTGCGCGACCTGCCGCCCGGCGAATGGGGGCCAACCGCATCCGGCCACCGTGCCCGCGGGCGGCGAATACCTCGCGAACGAACCTTCGAGACAACCCGAGGACGCCGATGCTTGAACATATGTTCGATAGAACGTAGATTCGAGCGCATGCCGGTACCGCTACAGGGATCGTTGCTCGACGGATTCGAGGAGATCGCCCTCGGTCCGCTCGACGGGATGCGTCGCGTGAGCCTGTCCGCGGGCGCGTGGGTGGATGTGCTGCCGGGCTGGCTCGACGGCGCGGATCTGCTGTTCGATCGACTCGTCACGGCGGTGCCGTGGCGCGCCGATCGGCGGCAGATGTACGACCGGGTGGTCGACGTGCCGCGGTTGCTGCGGTTCTACGAGGAGGGACAGGAACTGCCGGACCCATCGCTGGAGGCCGCGCGAATCGCCTTGAGCGAGCACTACTCCGGCGAACTGGGCGAGCCCTTCCACACGGCCGGGCTGTGCTACTACCGGGACGGGGCGGACAGCGTCGCCTGGCACGGCGACACCTCCGGCCGCGGCGCGACCCACGACACGATGGTGGCCATCGTGTCGATCGGCGCGCCGCGCGCCCTGCTGCTGCGGCCCCGCGGGGGCGGCGAGAGCCTGCGTTATCCGCTGGGCCACGGCGATCTGATCGTCATGGGCGGATCCTGCCAGCGCACCTGGGAACATGCGGTGCCCAAGACACGCCGCGCCGTCGGTCCGCGCATCAGTATTCAGTTCCGTCCGCGGGGCGTGCGATGAGCCTCGCACCGGAGCGCACCGTCCGCGCGGTCCCCGTTCGGTCACCATAATTTCGCCTACCGATGGGTCACTTCGTCCGTGTCGCCCGATAGATTGGGGAAATGAACGCGACAGGGGCGGGAATTCTGGCTGTGATGCCGCTGCACACGATCAGCGAGGTGCACGGCGAGGAAGGGCTACGCCGCAGACTCGAACTGGAATCCGCGAAATTGGCCGAGCCCGAACGCGTCGGCGCGGCACTCGAATTGGTCTCGGACCTGCATCGCGACGACCGATACGGCCGCGAGCCCTATCTGAATCACCTACTGCGCGTAGCGATCCGGATCGTCAGTCACTACGAGGTGCACGACACCGATCTGGTCGTGGCGGGCCTGCTGCACGACGCCGTGGAGGACCACGCGCCCGAGCTCGCGGACGCGCGAGAGGGATCAGAGACCGAGGCCGCCCTCGCCGCGGTGCGCGAACGTTTCGGTGAGCGGGTCGCCGAACTGGTCGCCGCGGTCACCAATCCCGCCCACGAGCCGGGTATCGATCGCAATCATCAATACCGCTCGCACATCGCCGCGAGCCTGGAGCGCGATCCGTGGGCTCGGGTGGTGAAACTGTCCGACTTCACCGACAACGGTGTCGGCATCCTCTACGCCACGAGCCCGGCCATGGAACGGCTCGCGGTCAAATACCGCCCGCTCACCAGCGTCTACCGCGATCTGGTCACCCGCACCGACACCCCGCTGGCCGCACACGTCAAACAGCACATCCTCGACCAGCTCGATCTGGCCGATGAACGTTTCGACGCAATCCTCGAGTAGAACCCGCACAGGCCCGTTCACATCCAGGTCGGCCGCCCTGGCAGCACGCACATTCGTCATTCATCACCGCGGGACGTTTCCCCTCGAAGACAGCTTCCCAGCGATGCCGATCGTGCACAGCGGACTCGTGATCGAAATTCACCAGCACTGGACGCATCCCGCCAAAGCCCCTGTTCAGAGGTTCGCAGCCGGTCCGACCGACTGTGTCTTTCGCAGCGGGCTCTCGATCGAACAGCCCTGTGGCAGTGGCGCGATGGCGGTGATTCGGTCCGGTGCGAGTCGGTGATCCGCCACCCTTTCGGATGATTCGGGGTGCGGCGCGGCCGAGAACGCGAGACCATCACCGGGCTCGGCGTTTGGCGAATGGAAGGACCTCCGGCGGATGAACGGCATCGATCGGATCGCGACGAACCTGGAGTCACACCTCACGATCACGGTGCTCGCCGCCCTCGGCGCGGTCGTCGTGGCGTGCGGTGCGATCTGGGCCGTGCGATCGGCTCGGCGTCGCGGACTCACCGGGGAACAGGCGGGCACCCTGCTCGCGGCCGCGATCGCGACGGGTGTCAGCGCGCAGGGCATGTGGGTCTTCTTCGACAAATCGCTGCATCTGACGTTGTCGCTGCGGATCATGTTCTTCGCCTTCCTCGAGATCATGGTGCTGACCTCGGCGTTGCGGGCGCGCAGCGCCCAGCAGGTCAGCGGCACCGCCGGTATCGACGGCGTCGCGATGTGGGTGCTCACCTGCCTGTCCGCGGTGCTGGCGGCCACTGATGCGGACAATGTGGGCACCGTGCTGATCCGCCTGTCCGCACCCCTGGTCGCGGCCTGGGGATGGGAGCGCAGTATGGCCCTCGAGCGTCGCCGCAGCGGCGCGCTGGGCGGAATCAATTGGCGCATCACACCCGAACGCATGCTGATCCGGCTCGGCATCGCCGATCCCACCGACCGCACCGCCGGGGAGGCCGCGCGGCAGCGCCGCCTCATCGACGTCGCCCTCGCCGCCGACCACGCACGAACCCTGCGCGACACCGGCGCCGGTTCGCGCCGGATCAACCGAGCCCGCCGCCACCTGCAGCGGGTCATGCGACGCGCCGTCGAGGACGGCGGTCTGGTGGACAACGCCCGCGCGCCGCGAACCGTGCTGATGGACAATCTGCGCATCCTGTCCGGAACCGGCGCACTGGTGGATCTGGACCTGCCCAGCCCGTGGACCCTCGACGAGGAATCCGCCTCGGACAACGTAGTGTTCGCCGCCCCGGCACTCGCGGCGTCGAATGTGGCAGGTCCGGCCGTCGGATCGCATCCGACCGGGATCGACGAGTTGTCGGCGGCGTCTCCTTCCGCATCGACGTTCGGCTCACCGGAATCGTCTGGCGCGCAGACTGTTTCGACAGATCCGCCCGCGTCGCCCGATCGGGCGGCACCGCTGGCTGACACGCCGGAACAGAGCCGGACCCGAGCCGAAACGCAGGCGCCCACAGCGGCAGCGGCGAATTCATCGGCGGGACAATCGCTCCCGTCGGCAGAGCAGACAACGTCGGCCGAGGCACGCAACACATCATCGGCGTCAGCGGCAGGACAGGTCATCCCCACGCCAGCGACAGGCCAACCACATCCGGCGACTGCGCAGACCCCCACAAACGGCCAGGCGTTGCCGACGACCGCGCCACCGGCAACCGGCCAACCCCTGCCGACAACGACACAGACCCCCACACCTGGACAACCGATCCCCACGTCCGCGTCGACTCAGGAAGCGGGCCAACCGATCCCCACGTCCGCGTCGACTCAGGAAGCGGGCCAACCGATCCCCACGTCCGCGTCGACTCAGGAAGCGGGCCAACCGATCCCCGCAACCGCGCAGAATCAGCAAGCGAACCAAACCATCCCGGCGACCGCACAGACTCGGCAAGCCGATCAGGCCATCCCGGCGACCGCACGGGCTCAGCAAGTAGATCGAGCCGTTCCGGCAACTGCGCAGACTCAGCAAGCGGGCCAAACTATCTCGGCGAACACACAAGTTCCGGAAGCAGGCCAACCACTCCAGCCGACGGCACAGACTCCGGAGCCTGATCGGAACCTCCCGCCGACGACGCAGACTCCACCGGCCGGACAGGAATCCTCGGCGGTGACGCAAACGCTGCCGACAGCACAACCGTCCTCGAAGACGGCGTGGACATGGCGAGAATTCGCGCCGGCGTCGCCGGTTCCGCCGGGGCAGGCACCGGCGGACGCGGCGCGGACGACACCCGCGGACCCACTGACACAGGAGTTCGGCGAACCCACCGGACGGTATACGGCGACGGCGACACCGTCCGCCTCACCACAGACAGCGCCGTCCGAACCCGCCCAGGCGAACCGTCAGTATCGCCGGGATCCGGCGTTCCGCGAGCGCGTGCGCGAACTGCACGCGGTCAACGCACCGACCAGCGAGATCGCGGCACAGCTCGGCACGAGCTCACGCACCATCCGGCGCATTCTGGCCGATCTGGATGCCGAATCCGATGCCTCCGGGCGGCAGAGCCGGAATCCGGCGCAGGCCGCGGTTTCGAACTGGCACAACGGTTTCCGCGTTCTGCCGGGGGGAAATACCACTGCCGCACCGGGATCCGTCGGCAAGGGGACGGCCGAGGAGCGGACCCCGCACCGCGCCGATCGCTCGATGGAGCAGTAGCCGCCCGGCGGCGGGTCCGCCGGGCGCGCTATGCCGCGCTCAGGAGTGATCGCGCGACAGGGTGAAGAAATACGGGTCGCGCATCCCGCGCATATCCATCACGCCGAGCAGCGTATCCCCGTCGACCAGGCGGAAGCAGTCGATGATCGGCAGATGGTCGTACACCATCGCCGCGCCGACCTTGCCGCGGAATTCGAGGTCGCGCAGGCGTGCGCAGGGCGATCCCGCGCGCAGGACCGGGCGCAGCAGCGGCAGCAGCCGCCGGCAGAATCGGACGGCGGCCAGCGGAATCCGGCCCGCGAGCGCGAGCGGGACGCGGCGCGGATCGACCGGGAAGATCCGCTCGTCCGGTCCGGCGAACAGTAGCGGTTGCACGCTGTCGGCGCTGTCGAATTGTTTTCCGTACCAACCGGATCCGACCAGGACACCCTTCCACGGATGTCCGGTGTCCAGTTCGCCACCGCGCCAGCGGCCGGTGGTGACCTCCTCGACGCGGACCCCGGGGAGGCTGTCGAAAAGTTCCCACGCCTGCTGCGGGGTGCAACCCGCGCCGCGCAACTCGTCCAGCCGCGCCGCGGGTGTACCGGTACCGGCCACGCCAGCCTCCTCGATTCGTACGGCATAAAAACGATCGGCTCTCACAATATCCCGACACCCCCGGACCTCGGACACGTCCGTCCGGCCGGCGCTGTCCACCAGCCTCGACTCCCGCCGCGGACCGAGTGCGCCGACATCGCACGACGCGCGCCGAACACGCGGAATCGCGAATCGATGTATTGACCTCGAGCGCGGTTGAGGTATCAGGATGATCTCCGACCCCGGTCCGCGCACCCGCCCGATGCGGTCGCGGAACACCCCGCCGTCCTTTCGTACACCCGTCGGCGGGGTTCCGGGGCACATCATCGAACCCGAGGCCGCCCACTTCACACCGGACAGGGCGCCACCGGGCACATCATCCACTCCGGCACCGCCCGCTGCACGCCGGATGCGGCATCGGCCGATCGCTACGCTGGATCATGTGCAGCCGAGCCTTCTGTCACACGTCGCCGCTGCCAACGACCTGACCGGCCGCTGGTGCGAACAAGCCGGAAATGACGATTTCGTTCTGTCGGGTTGCGGGATCTGGCCGCTGCTGGGAATTCTCGCCGATGCCTCCGACGAACCCGCACGCTCCGAACTCGCCGCCGCCACGTCCGTCGCGGCACCCGAGGCGAGGTCGGCCGCCCTGGCTCTGCTCGCCGAACTCACCGATGCGGCCGCGGCCGCGGCCGCGCTCGGCGTCTGGGTCCGCCCGGACCTCGCCCTGCACGAGGCATGGGTTCGCACTCTGCCCGCGGGCACCGTCGAGAAACTGACCGGGCAACCTGCCCTGGACGCCTGGGCCGACCGCCACACCGGCGGGCTCATCGATCGTTTCCCGCTCGAGACGCAGCCGGACACGTTGCTGATCCTGGCCACCGCGATCGTCGCGAAAACGGCATGGCGCACACCGTTCCACGACGATGTCCTCGAGCCCGCGTCGGGCCCCTGGGCGGGTCACCGCGGACCGGGACTGTCCCGCAACTCCGAAACCCTCGCCGACGCCGCCCTGCTCGCCGCGCCGGCGCCGGTGACCCGGGTCGTCGTGCGCGGCACCGGCGATCTGGACGTTCACCTGCTGCTGGGCGACGGGTCGCCCGCCGAGGTGCTGCGGGCCGGACTCGGTGTCCTGGATGGCTCGATCGAGGCACGCACCGCACCGCAGATCGGTGACACCGGACCAGGCCTGACCGTCCGGCAAACCCGCGCGGTAGCCGACACCCTGCGAATCCAGTTGCCGCCGTTCGAGATCCGTTCCGCACACGACCTGCTGAAACACCGCGACCTGTTCGGCCTGAGCACCGCGACCGACCCCCGAACCGGCCATTTCCCGGCCCTGTCCGACACGCCGCTGTGCGTCGATGGCGCGGCCCAGAACGCCCGCGCCCGATTCACCCGAGAGGGTTTCGAGGCCGCCGCGGTCAGCGCCGTCGGCATGGTCCGCGCCGTCGCCCTCCGCCGCCCGCACAGCACGACGGAGATTGCCGTAGCCTTCGACCGCCCCTTCGGATTTCTCGCCGTTCACCGCCCCACCGGGCTGGTGATCGTCGCCGGATGGGTCGCGCATCCCCCGGCGTGAGCAACCTCCAACTCCACATGACAACCGATCGTCACGGTAGGCACCACGATTCCGGCCCATGCCCGACGCCATCTCCGTAGTCGCCGGCGCGTGAGTCGCCCATCACCTGTGATCGACCACGCCGTGTCCCATCGGCCCTGCATCAACGCCGTTGTCACGAGTAACCGCCCGATTCCCACGATCGTCACCGTCCCCTCGGCTCAGCGGCACACCGTCCCAGCGGCTCAGCGGCACACCGTCCCAGCGGCTCAGCGGCTCAGCGGCTCAGCGGCTCAGCGGCTCAGCGGCTCAGCGGCTCAGCGGCTCAGCGGCTCAGCGGCTCAGCGGCTCAGGAATCGTGTGACCGTTGTTTTCCGATGGCGATCTCCGGCGATCCCTGTTCTGCGGCGGCCCGGCGCCGAGACCGGCGCTTCGGGGACCGGCAGGAATGTGTCGGGGGGCTCTGGGATGATGTGTCCGATGCCCGAGCAGACCGAAATCGACCAGCGGACCCCGGCCGCGCGGACGTTGCCGATATCCGCGCGATTGCGCCGGGTGGCCCTGCTGGATTGGGTTCGGTTCGCCCTGCTGATCGCCGGATTGTTCTGCGTGGCAACGGGATTGCTGCCGCGGGCCGAGGCAGCGAGCAATATGCGCCGGATCGCGCCGCTGCTGCTGTTCCTGGGCAGTGTGATCATTCTGGCTCAGCTGGCTCGGCGGGCGAAGGTATTCGATGTGATCGCCCACCGGGTCGCGATACTCGGCCGCGGGAATTACGCGGCGCTGTTCGTGCTGTGCGTGCTGTTCGCCACGGCGACCACGACCCTGCTCAACCTCGACACGACCGCGGTGCTGCTCACCCCGGTGATGCTGGCCCTGGCCGGGCCCGCCCGCATCGCGCCGCTACCGCTGGCGATGACCACGCTCTGGCTGGCCAATACCGCGAGTCTGCTGCTACCGGTATCCAATCTGACCAATCTGCTCGCGGCGAACCGGGTCGGGCTGGACGGCGTCGGATTCGCCGCGCGCATGTGGGCGCCGCAACTGGCCTCGGTGCTGGTCACGATGCTGGCGCTGTGGATCTGGTACTGGCGGCGGCGCCGCCGGGGCGCGGACCGCTACCTTCCCCCGCACCCGGTGCGGGCGGCCGATCCGCGCGAACGCATCCTGATGGGCGTCACCTCCGGCGCATGCCTGCTGTTCGTGGTGGCGATCCCGTTCGTCGGCGACGGCATCGGACTGGCCGCGGCCGCGGCGGCACTGCTCGCGATCGCGGCCTTCGCTGTCCTGGATCGCCGCGTCCTGCGCTGGTCCCTCATCCCGTGGCAGTTGTTGATCTTCGTGGTCGGATTGTTCCTGGTGGTCCCGACGCTCAGCCGATTCGGACTCTCGACCCTGATGCACACGCTGATCGGCGACGATCGGGGCACCGCGGGCGCCTTGCGCGCCGCGGCCGCCGGGACCGGGCTGTCCAACGTCGCGAACAACCTGCCCGCATACACCGCGGGCGAGGCGGTGATACCGCCCGGCAATCGAAATCAGTTGCTGGCCTTGCTGATCGGCACGAACGTCGGGTCGGTCGTCACGCCGTGGGCATCCCTGGCAACCCTGCTGTGCCTGGAATTCTGCCGCATGCACCGCGTGCGCGTGCCGATGCGACGGTTCCTGGCCACCGGGCTCGCCCTCGCTGTCACCGCGACCGCGGCCGCCGTCGGCGCATTGCTGATCACCCGTTGATCGATGCAGGTAAATCACCTGGTCGGATGTTCCGCGCCCATGGCAGGGTGGGAACCCGGTTCCCTATTTGCAATCACTTGGGGGTTGCTATGAGAAAAATCGTTGTCTTCATCAGCCTGGCGATCTGCTGCGCCGTGGGCATCCTGGCACCGGTGGCGAGCGCCGATGCGTGGACCGACGGCCAGATCCAGTGGGTGAACTGCAAGGATGCCGGGCACCCGGACGACTACTGCCGCGCTCACCTGAACAGCCGGCCATTGCCCGCTCCCGCCCCGGCCCCGGCCCCGGCACCCAGCGGCTCAACCGGATAACGCCGCCCCGACATCGTCGGCACCGCGCCCGTCCCGGGCCCGGTGCCGATCTGTCTCATCCCTCAGCGCGTGGCGAGTACCGAGGCCACCAGATCCCGCATACCCTGTCGTATCCGTTCTCGCCCCACCGTCTGCATCGCGCGAACGACGATCTCGCTACCCAGCGGCGCCATCAGCAGCGCCGCCGTGACCTGCGCATCCGACTCCGGCCGCGCCTCCCGCAGCAGCGCGGTGATGTGCTCCGCCCAGAAGGCGTGCAGTTGCTCGCGTTCGGGATGTTCGTGCAGGGTCTGATACGCGACGACCAGGTCGAGGTTGTCCAGGGCCAGTTCCGTCATCGCATCGAAATACGCCACCAGCCGTTGCGCCGCGGGCGCGCCCGGCCCGAGCGGCGGCGGACCGTGCACGACCGCCTCGCGCAAAGCGAACGCGCGTTCCCCCACCAATTCCTGTAGCAGGCCCGCCCGAGAGCCGAAGCGGTGGAAGATGGTCCCCTTGCCCACCCCGGCCGCGGCCGCCACGCGCTCCATCGTGACACCGGCCGCACCGTGCTCGGCGAACAACGCCGCCGTCGCGTCGAGAATGGCGCGCCGATTACGCGCGGCATCGGCACGTTCCTTGCGGGGTCGGTCGGCCATGGCATCCCTTCATTGACAACTTGACCGGCGGTCCATATCGTTTGAGACAGAACTTGACCGTCGGTCCACTTAAGGAGTTTCGATGCAGGCAATCCTAATGACCGCTGTCGGCGAGCCCGCGGTACTCCTCGCCCGCGAACTGCCGGACCCACACCCCGGCCCCGGCGAGATCCTCGTGCGAGCCACCGCGATTCCGGTGCTCTATCCCGAAATCGCCCTGCGCGAAGGCATTTTCCCGATGGCTGCCGAACTTCCCGCGATATTCGGATTCCAGGCAGCCGGATCGGTCGCCGAGATCGGCGCGGACGTAGATCCGGCACTGCTCGGGTCGCGGGTGGTCGCGGCCACCGCGGGTTCGGGAGCGTATGCGGAAAAGGTTTGCGTGCCAGTCGAATCCGCCACAGTAATCCCGGCCGGACTGTCGACCGAGAAAGCGGCCGCGGTACTGATGGGCGGGTCCGTCGCGACGGCTCTGCTGCGGCGGGCCGCACTCACCGGCACCGAGACGATCCTGGTCCAGGCCGCGGCCACCGGTGTCGGCGGCTACCTCACCCAGCTGGCGAAGGAATTCGGCGCGAAACACATCATCGCCACCGCGGGCGGAGACAAGACCGCCCGCGCCCGCGCGCTCGGCGCGGACGAGGTAGTCGACCATCGCGACCCGCACTGGACCCGGCGGCTGCGAGATATCCTCGGGGACAACACGATCGACGTCGTCTTCGAGGCGATCGGCGGCCCGGCCGCGGCGGACCTGCTCGATCTCATGACCCCGCTACGCGGCCGGATGCTCGGTTACGGCTCCCTGTCCGGAGTGCCCGCACCCATCACCGCCACGGATCTGCTCGCCCGCGGCCTCACCTACACCGGCTGCGCGGGTCCGGCCTGGCTGGAACAGGTGGCCGCCACCCGCGCGGAGGTACTGAACCGCGCCGCCGACGGCGGAATCGAGGCACTGATCGATCGGACTCTGCCGCTGGATCGAGCAGCGCAGGCCCATCGGCTGGTCCAGGACCGGCAGACCACCGGAACGATCATCCTGCGACCGAATCCGACTGCCGCATAACGCGATCGGGCCGAAGGCCCCGGCTCGGCGGGATCCTCGGCCCGATCGCGGAAGACTCCGCGTGCCGGGAGGGCTATTCCTCGGACCCCGAAACCCGCGTGCTGCGAGTGGCAGCAGCGGCCGCGCGGACCTGCGGAGCCACCCGGACCACCTGGCCGAGCACGCCGTTGATGAAGCTCGGCGAATCGTCGGTGGACAGCTCCTTGGCCAGCTCCACCGCCTCGTCCACGGCCACGACCGGTGGAACGTCGTTGGCGTGGAACAACTCCCACACCGCCACCCGCAGGATGGCGCGATCCACGGCGGGCAGCCGGGACAGCGTCCAGTCCTGCAGGTACGACTCGATGGTGCCGTCCACCCGGTCCAGATCGTCGGCCACACCCTCGACCAGGGTGCTGGTGTAGGGGTTCACCGGCGCGACCGACTCGTCACCGGTGGACAACTGCACCCGCTCGGCGATCAGCTCGGTCACGTCGACGTCGCGCGCCTCGGCCTCGAACAGCAGGTCCACCGCGCGACGCCGCGCCTTGTGCCGGGCGCCGAGCTTCTTGTACTGGGACTTCTTGTCCCCGGGCTGATCGGCCACAGTCGCTGGCTTCCCTCGGGTCAGGAGTTGACGCGGCTGATGTACGAACCGTCGCGGGTATCGATGCGCAGCTTGTCACCCTGGTTGATGAACAGCGGCACCTGCACCTCCGCGCCGGTCTCCACGGTGGCCGGCTTGGTGCCCGCGCTGGACCGGTCGCCCTGCAGGCCCGGCTCGGTGTGGGTCACCACGACGTCGATCGCGACGGGCAGCTCGACGTACAGCGCCTCACCCTCGTGCATCGCGATCTGGACGCTCATGTTCTCCAGCAGGAAGCCCGCGGACTTGCCCAGCACGGATTCGCCCAGGTTGATCTGGTCGAAGGTGTCGCCGTCCATGAAGATGTAGTCCGACCCGTCGTGGTACAGGTAGGTCATATCGCGCCGGTCGACGGTGGCGGTCTCCACCTTCACCCCGGCGTTGAACGTCTTGTCGACCACCTTGCCGGACAGCACGTTCTTCAGCTTGGTGCGCACGAACGCGGGCCCCTTGCCCGGCTTGACGTGCTGGAACTCGACAATCTGCTGGAGCTGATTGTCGATCTTCAGCACGAGGCCGTTCTTGAAGTCACTGGTGTCCGCCACTGTCCTCGGATCTCCTTAGTCGTGAAATAACCACTGTTCGGGCCGCGCGTCAATCGACGACGGTCAGGTCTTTGCTGGTGAGCGTGAGCAGCTCGGGACCCCCCTCGCGTACCACGAGGGTATCCTCGATCCGGACACCGCCGCGGCCCGGGAAGTACACACCTGGTTCGACGGTCACCGCTACGCCACCGAGCAGTGTACCCGTGCCCGTTTTGGCAAGGCCGGGCGCTTCGTGGATCTGCAGACCGACGCCGTGTCCGAGCCCGTGCACGAACAATTCGCCGTATCCGGCCGCCTCGATCACCCCGCGCGACGCCGCGTCCACCTCCGCGCATCCGGCGCCCGGTTTCAACGCCTTGCGCCCGGCCCGCTGCGATTCGCGGACCAGGTCGTACACCTCGCGCTGCCAGTCGTCGGGCTCGCCGAGGACGAGGGTGCGGGTCATGTCCGAGTGATAGCCGTCCACGACCGCGCCGAAATCGAGTTTCACGAAATCGCCCGCCGCCAGCACCGCGTCGGTGGGCCGGTGATGCGGCACAGCGGAATTCGCGCCCGCGGCGACGATGGTCTCGAACGCCACCGCCTGGCCGCCGTGCTCGAACATCAGCCACTCCAGATCCCGCGCGACCTGCCGCTCGGTGCGGCCGGGCCGGATCCCGCC
>NZ_BDBQ01000019.1 GCF_001613065.1 Nocardia miyunensis NBRC 108239 | reverse complement strand
CGCGTCGGCCGCCGCGCACGCCGCGCGCAGCCGATCCACCTCGTATTGGTCCTTGACCATGCGCAACTGTTCCACCAGACCGGGCACCGCGACCAGTTCCAGTCCGGTGCCCTGTTCGACGAAGCCGCGGTGCTGGTCGAACGTGACGACGTGACTCTCGAATCCGACGCGCCCGGTCTGCCACTCCCCGGCCAGCTCGACGATCCGGCGCGCGCTGGCCCGCGCGATCTCCGCGCGCAGGTCGGGCACCTGTTCGCCGACCTGGGTGATGTAGCGGCCGTCGGTGCAGATCACCGTGCGCGCCTCGGGCGTGTCCCAGGCGTATACGAGCAGGGCGGCATTGGATCCGGTGAATCCCGTCAGATATCGGATGTTAACCAGATCCGTCACCAGCAGGGCATCGACACCGTTCTCCACCAGCAGGTCCCGCAGCGCGGCCCGGCGGGCCTCGTGGTCGGGGCGCCGGGCACCGTGATCAGCAGACATGGCCTCAACGCTACCGCTGCCCGGCCCGAACATCCCCATACCGTATCCCCATACTGCTGCACAGAGCCGCCGGACCGGCCTCCCGCTCGGCACGCTGGGCGAATACCCTCCGTGGACGCATTTCGAATCACTCGTTATTCACATATTCGAAGTTATCCACATTTCCCGGTCGGGGCCCGCTGCGGCCCATCAGGCGCGGGCACGATGAAGTCATGTCCGTCATCACCGTCGCCGCGTTCCTCGCACTTACCGGCTGGTGCGTTCTGTTGAGCGTCATCGATCTGCGTGAGCGCCGCCTCCCCGACGCGCTCACCGGACCGGGTGCGGCAACCGTACTCGGTGTTGCGGCGGCCACCGGACGCGGCACCGCCGCAGCCTTGGGCGCACTGTTGCTCGCGGCGCCCTATCTGGTGATTCACCTGGTATTTCCGGCCGCCTTCGGAGCGGGCGACGTGAAATTGGCGCTCGGGCTCGGGGCTGCGGCGGCCTGCGGCGGCGCGCAGGTGTGGGTGTGGGCCGCGCTCACCGCACCCGTGCTCACCGCGCTGGCCGGGGTCGTCGTGAGAGTGCGCGGTCACCCGGCCCGCGCCGCGCCCGCGGACCGGTCTATCCCGCACGGACCGGCCATGTGCCTGTCGACACTCGCCGCCCTCGTGCTCGCGCGCTGACCCCGTCGTCGATCCGTGTCACGGGTCGTCGGCGGTCGGCGGGCACCATGCCCGCGTAGCTGCGATTTCGCCGTCGACGCGCGGGCCCGCCCACGGTCGCATCGGACCGCGATCGGGCGCCACATCGTCGACGTCGCCGGGCCAGATGTCCGGGTAGCGGTGTTGACGTGGAAAGATGGAGATGTGCTGCGCTGGATAACTGCCGGAGAATCCCATGGCCCCGCCCTCGTCGCGATCCTCGAGGGGATGGTGGCCGGTGTCGAGGTGACCTCTGCCGACATCTCGGGACAGCTGGCGCGCCGACGTCTCGGCTACGGCCGCGGCGCGCGGATGAAGTTCGAGGCCGACAAGATCACCGTCCTCGGCGGGGTGCGGCACGGGCGCACGATGGGCGGACCGGTGGCGATCGAGATCGCGAACTCGGAGTGGCCCAAGTGGACCGAGGTCATGGCCGCGGACCCGGTGGACGAGGCCGAATTGGCCGAGCTTGCCCGCAACGCGCCGCTGACCCGGCCGCGCCCCGGGCACGCCGACTTCTCGGGCATGCTCAAATACGGCTTCGACGACGCGCGCCCGGTGCTCGAGCGGGCCAGCGCCCGGGAGACCGCCGCCCGCGTCGCCGCGGGCACGGTCGCGCGGCAGTTCCTGCGCCAGGCGTTCGGCGTGGAGGTCATCTCGCACGTCGTGTCGATCGGCACCGCGACCGCGCCGGCCGGTGTGGTCCCCGCCGCCGCGGATCTGCCCGCCATCGATGAGAGCCCGGTGCGGGCGTTCGACAAGGACGCCGAGGCGGCGATGATCGAGGAGATCGAGGCCGCCAAGAAGGACGGCGACACGCTCGGCGGCGTGGTCGAGGTCGTGGTGGAGGGCCTGCCGGTCGGGCTGGGGTCGTTCACCAGCGGCGAGAACCGTCTCGACGCGCGCCTGGCGGCCGCGCTGATGGGTATTCAAGCGATCAAGGGCGTCGAGGTCGGCGACGGTTTCGAGACCGCGCGACGGCGGGGCAGCGCGGCACACGACGAGATGCGCCCGGGCCCGGACGGCGTACTGCGCTCGACCAACCGGGCCGGTGGCCTGGAGGGCGGCATGACCAACGGCGAACCGCTGCGCGTCCGGGCGGCGATGAAGCCGATCTCGACGGTGCCGCGGGCACTGTCGACGGTCGACATGACCACCGGCGAGGAGGCGGTGGCGATTCATCAGCGCTCGGACGTGTGCGCGGTACCGGCCGCCGGTGTGGTCGCCGAGGCGATGGTCGCGCTGGTCGTGGCCCAGGCCGCGCTGGAGAAGTTCGGCGGCGACTCGCTATCGGAGACCATCGGCAATATCGACGGCTATCTGAAACGAATCAACGCCCGTCCCCATGTGCCATCGGGCTCCGCGGTCTCATGACCCGCGAGACCGGCCCGCACCGGCCCTGCGTGGTGCTGGTCGGGCCGCCCGGCGCGGGTAAGTCCACGATCGGCCGCAAACTGGCCCGTGAGCTCGGGGCCGAACTGGTCGACACCGATGCGGTGATCGAGGCCGAGACCGGACGTTCCATACCGGAGATCTTCACCACCGACGGGGAACCCGAATTCCGCCGCATCGAAGAAGATGTGGTGCGCCGCGCCGTACAGGCCGGTGAGGGCATCGTCTCGCTCGGCGGCGGTGCGATCCTGTCCGCGACGACGCGCGAGTTGCTGCGCGAGCGGACCGTGGTCTATCTGGAAATCAGTGTCGCGGAAGGACTTCGGCGCACCGGGGCGACCACCCACCGGCCGCTGCTGGCCGGCGCCGACCCGTCGGCCAAATATCGCGAACTCATGCAGATGCGCCGCCCCCTCTACCGCGAGGTCGCCTCGGTCCGGGTGCGCACCGACGGCCGCAGTCCCGGCCGGGTGGTGCGCAACATCCTGACCAGACTCGGACTCGAACCCGTCGAACCGGTGGTGACACCGCCGCTTCCCGCCGACACCTCCGACGCCCCGCCCGCCCGCCGAAACCGGCGACGCCGTCGCGGCGGCCGCTCCCGCGGAGCGAACAAGGCTGCCGCACAAGCGGTCTCGACCACCACACCGCAAACCGCGGCCGAGGCCGCGGCCCGGCCATCCGATACCGCCGAGCCCAGCGCACCCCCATCGGACGCGGCGGCTCCCGACGGTGCGACGAGCACCCGCCGATCCCGCCGATCCCGGCGCGGTGGCCGCCGCCGTTCCAAGAGCCAACGCCCCGCCGCGACGTCGCCGGACTCATCGAGCGCCGCCGAATCGCAAGCCGGATCCGCTGCCGCACAAGAGGTTCCGGATCAGGCGTCGGCACCGCGACGGCGCAGCGCCGCGCGAGCGAATTCCGTTGCGGCACAGGCCCGGCCGAGTGCGTCCCGATCCGGAACGCGCACCACTCCCCCGCCGTCGGCCGAGCCGACCGCCGCATCGACCCGCGACAACGCCGTGCCGCAGCGCGCGACCGGCGCGCGACGTTCCCGTGCGGCCCGACGCCCGGCCGGACCACCCACGCCCAGACCCGCCCCCGACCCGGCCGCCGACACCGCACACCGTTCCGCAGTGCACGATTCGCGCGAGCGAACACCCGACACCGCGCCGAACGGTAGCGGCCCGCAACAGCATTCGGATGACGTGACGTCCCCCGGCCGATCCCGGTGGGCTCGCACACGCCGCGCACGCACCCAACGAGCACAACAAGAATCGGAGCAGACCGCATGACCGACCCGATCCGCATCGACGTCCGCACCGCAGCGCCGTATCCGGTGATCATCGGGCGCGGCCTGCTGGACGACCTCGTCGAACAGGTGACCGGACGTCCCGCCGTACGCACGGTCGCCGTCTTCCATCAGCCGCCGCTCACCGAGACCGCCGAGGTGGTCCGCAAGGCCTTGGCCGACAACGGAATCGACGCGCATCGCATCGAGATCCCGGACGCCGAGGCCGGGAAGGACCTGCCGGTGGCCGGTTTCTGCTGGGAGGTGCTTGGCCGCATCGGGCTCACCCGTCAGGACCTGGTCATCGGCCTCGGCGGCGGCGCGGCCACCGACCTGTCCGGGTTCGTGGCCGCCACCTGGATGCGCGGCGTGCAGGTCATCAACGTCCCCACCACACTGCTGGCCATGGTGGACGCGGCCGTCGGCGGTAAGACGGGCATCAATACCGAGGCCGGGAAGAATCTGGTCGGCTCGTTCCACGAGCCCGCGGCGGTCCTGGTGGACCTGGCCACCCTGGAGACGGTGCCGCCCAACGAGATCGTCGCCGGAATGGCCGAGATCATCAAGGCCGGATTCATCGCCGACCCGGTCATCCTGGATCTGATCGAACGTGATCCCAAGGCCGCGCTCGACCCGACCGGCGACGTGCTGCCGGAACTGGTGCGCCGCGCCATCCAGGTCAAGGCCGACGTGGTGGCGGCCGATCTGAAGGAGTCCAGCCTGCGGGAGATCCTGAACTACGGGCACACCCTGGGCCACGCCATCGAGCGTCGCGAGCGGTACCGCTGGCGGCACGGCGCGGCCGTGTCGGTGGGCCTGGTCTTCGCCGCGGAACTGGGCCGTCTGGCCGGTCGCCTGGACGACGCCACCGTCGAACGGCATCGCGCCATCCTGTCCAGTGTGGGCCTGCCGATCAGCTATGACGCCGACGCCCTGCCGCAATTGCTGGAGGGTATGCAGACGGACAAGAAGAATCGCGCGGGCATGCTGCGTTTCGTCGTCCTGGACGGCCTGGCCAAACCCGGCCGCCTCGAGGGCCCCGATCCCGCACTGCTGGCCGCCGCCTACGCCACCATCGCCCGCGAGGACGCGCCCGAGGGCGGCGCGATCCTGCTGTAGTCGCCCCGCATCGAAACGCGAAATGCCGTTCCGGACCGAATCCGGAACGGCATCGTCGCCTTCGAAGGGTCAGGCGGGGCTGGCGGCGTGATCCCCCGACGACGGCGCCGACGCCTTGGCCGCCTTGTTGTTCTCCCTGGTGACCAGGAAGCGCCCGAGCGCGACGCCGACCATGGCGGGGATGAAGATCATCAGCACGATGAACGCGGCGCCGGCGGTGAGCTCGAAGCCCAGGCCGTTGTCACCGAGGTCGAACGACGGGATGTAGTCCAGGACCCAGGCCACCACACCGGAACCCAGCCCGCCGACCACGCCCGCCTTCAGCCAGCGCATGGTCAGATCCGCGCCGCCGCGCTCGGGATCCGGATTCGCCTTGCGGTCACCACGACCGTCGAACAAGCCCCAGGCCACTCCGGCGACGATCAATACGATCAGACAGACCAGGCGCATCCAGGCGCCCTGGGTCGGCCAGTAGATCATCCCGAAGCCCAGCAGGGTTCGTAGGACAACCGTCAGCACGCCGAGACCTATGGCGCGCAACACCCACGCAATCATGTCATCCACCCTAACCCGCCGAATGATTCGGAAGAATAGTAACCGGTTACAGTTCTACAACCCGGACCGGCCGAACTAGCCGTCCAGCGCCGCGCTCATCGCCGCCCGGGGCGCGGCCGCACCGGTGAACTGCTCGACCTGACCGTAGGCCTGATGCAACAGCATCTGCAGTCCGCTGATCACCGTATGACCGGCCCGCACGACCGCCTCGGCGACCGGGGTCGGCCACGGGTCGTAGATGGCGTCCAGCACCACCGGCGCGGCGGCGATCGAATCCGCCACTGCCGCAACGCCGTTCGCGGGCACCGTGCTGACCACCGCGTCGGCACGGGCACATGCGGCACGCAGTCGATCGGCGTCGAAATCGATCACCGTCGCCGACATACCCAGCCGCCCGGCCAGTTCCAGCGCGCTCGCGGCCCGGCCCGCGTCGCGCGCCACGATCGTGATCCCGTGGGCCCCGAGCTCGGACAGCGCCAACAGCGCGGGCCGCGCGGTGCCACCGGCGCCGACCACCACCGCCTCGGCGACCTTCTCGACCCCGCCGCCGCGCAGCGCGCCGCGCACACCGTCCACATCGGTGCAGTCGGCCCGCCATCCGGATGCGGTGCGCACCAACGTATTCGCCGAACCGACCAGAACCGCCCGCTCGGTGCGCTCGGCGGCGAACTCGAGCGCGGCGACCTTGCCCGGCATCGTCACCGACAGCCCCACCCATTCGGGTCCCAGTCCGGAGACCAGACCGGGCAGTTGCTCGGCGGTGCACTCGATGCGCTCGTAGGTCCAGTCCAGCCCGAGCGCGCGATATGCGGCCAGATGCAGTTGCGGTGAGCGCGAATGCGCGATCGGACTGCCCAGCACGGCCGCCCGGCGACTCGTGCGCACCGCTGCGGCGCCGTTAGTGTCCACTGTCGAGAATTCCGCTCTGCCTTGCCTTTTCGATATTGCGCTGATGTTCGCTGTAACTGTCGGTGAACAGCGTGGCGCCCTGTTTGTCCACGGTGACGAAATACAGCCACGGTCCCGGCGTCGGATTCTCCATGGCGCGCAGCGCGCCCAGGGAGGGCGAGGCGATCGGCGTCGCGGGCAGCCCGGACATGGCGTAGGTGTTCCACGGAGTCCGCTTGGCCCGGTCGGCGTCGCTGGTGGCGACCGCGAGCTTATCCAGGGTGTAGTTCACCGTCGAATCGAACTGCAGGGGTTGGTCGACCGCGAGCCGGTTCACGATCACCCGCGCCACCTTGGGCATATCGGCGGGCAGGGCCTCACGCTCCACCAGCGAGGCCGCGGTCAGGGTCTGATACGGGCTCAGTTTGTTGGCGTTGGAGTTCAGCAGGCCGGTCGACTCGTAACTCTGCGCGCTCTGCCCGACCAACTGGGCCAGGATCTGCTGCGGAGTCCCACTCGGATCGAAATCCCAGGTCCCCGCCTCGATCAGGCCCTCGAGCTGTCGGGTGCGGTCGGGCACCTGACGCACCGAGTCAGCCGCCCACTGCGGCACGCCGAGCGCGCTCAGGTCGGTCCCGGCCCCGGCCGCGTCGAGCTGCTCGTAGGTGACGCACTTCTTCGCGCTACCGGTGCCGATGCAGCTGGCGTCGGCGATCTTGCGGTAGATCCCGTCGCTGCGGGAACCGGTGTTCGCGTCGGTCGAATCGTGCAGCCGCCGCCCTTCGGAGATGACCACATTGCCGACCCGCGCGTCCTTGCTCATCAGCGCGGTCACCGCATCGGCGCCCTTGCTGTGCGTCGGCACGGCGTAGTAGCCCGGCTGCAGCGAGTTCATCCCCGAATCACGCACGGCCGCTTGGTAGAACGCGCCGGTGCTCTTGACCACGCCCTTGTCGAGCATCGTCTTGGCGATCTGCTCGGCGGTGTCGCCGGCCGCGACATGCACCACCGTCAGCGGACCCGCCTCACCCGTGTAGTCGTCGGGACCGAACCCGCCGACCAACTTGTATCCGGCGTAGACCACCGCGACGGCGAACAGCACCACGAAGACGCTGCCGACGTAGATCAAATTGCGGCGGCGGCGCTTGCGCTCGGCCGCCTTGCGGGAGGCGACCCTGGACCGCCGTCCCCGCCCGGACCGCGCGCGCGGCGCGTCGTCCCGAGAGCCCTGCCGGCGTGAGCGCTGCGTTCCCGAGCCGGATCCGCGTGCGCCCTGTTTCCGGGCCGTTTGTTTGCCGCCGGTCTGCTTGCGCTTCGTCCGGGCGCCGCCGGACCGCGAGCGCGTGGTCTCCTCCTCGGAGCCTCGCCCGCGCTGCCTCGAACGCTGCGGCGCACGGCGCAGCGCGAGTTCGGGGTCGGTCACCGGCTCCTGGTCGTAGTACTCCTCGGCGTATTCGGCTTCGGCATACTCGTCCGGATCGACGTACCGGTGCCCGCCGGTGTAGGCGTGATCGCCGTACTCGTACTCGCCGCTGGGGTACCCGCCCTCGTACTCGTCGCGGTACGCCGGGATGACCGTGGTGTCGTCCTCGCGTTCATCCCACTCGTCCGGGGCCGCGTGGCGGGGACGACGACCGCGCTTGGGCTCGGCGCCGCGCGCCGCACCCAGCTCGGAGCCGCGCACGGCCCGGTTCTGGGCACTGTGTGCGGCACGGTCGTCCGCCTCGGCCCAATTGTCCGAGCGACGGTACCGCCGCTCCTCGGTGCTGCGCCGAAGACGTTCTTCGGCACGGAGCCAGCGGTCATTCATTCGCCCACCCCGCCGCCTGCGTCACCGGCCGACCTTAGCACCGCACTCCGTTCGTCCAACCACCCTTGCAGGATCGATACGGCCGCCGCCTGGTCGATCATCTGCCGCTGCCCACGTGCGCGAACTCCACTGTCTCGCAGTGCACGTGCAGCTGCCACCGTAGTCAAACGTTCGTCCGAAAGTCTTATCGGCACATCAGGCAGCACCGATTGCAAACTCTTAGCAAACCTTGTCGCGAGGGTCGCCGAAGCGCCGTTCTCACCGCGCAGAGTGCGCGGGAGGCCGACGATCACCTCGACGGCCTCATATTCCCGCACAATCTCGGCAATACGGGTCAGATCGGTTCCGGGAGCGCCTTTCGCCCCGCCGCGCCCCTTACCCGAGCCCCCCTTGCCCTTTCCGGCGCGCGGCACGGTCTCCACCGGAGTGGCCAGAATTCCGTCCGGATCGCAGGAGGCGACGCCGATCCGGACCGTGCCCACATCGATGCCGATCCGCCTGCCGCGACCGGGATCGGTCGCGGCATCCGGCCGATCGGAAACCGGACCGGACGCCGGTGAAGACCCCTCCGAAGTTTCGTCCCCCGGGGAGCTGTGCATCAGGCGGCGAGCTCGGCCACCCGCGCGCGCACGGCGGTCAGACCGGCCGGGATCCCCGACGGGTCCGATCCGGCGCCCTGCGCCATCTCCGGCTTGCCGCCGCCGCGACCGGCGATGCTCGGGCCGAAGCTGGCGACCAGATCACCGGCCTTGAAGCCCAGCTCCTGCGCGGGCTTGTTCACCGCGACCACGAACGGCACCTTGCCGCCGTCGCTGCCCAGCAGAACCACCACGGCCGGTTCGCTGCCGAAACGACCGCGGATGTCCCCGGCCAGGGTGCGCAGATCGCCCGCGCCGACGCCCTCCGGCGCGGCGGCGGCCACCAGCAGCACCCGGCCGACCCGCTCGGCGTCCTGGACGAACTTCCCGGCCTGCGACAGCACGGCCTGCACCTTGGTCCGCTCGAGCTCCCGCTCGGCGACTTTGAGCCGCTCCACCAGCTGCTCCACCCGCGCGGGCACCTCGTCGCTGGGCACCTTCAACGAGGAGGCGACACCGGCCAGCAGTGCGCGTTCCTTGGCCAGGTAGCGGTACGAGTCCAGGCCGACGAACGCCTCCACGCGTCGCACACCCGAACCGACCGAGGACTCGCCGAGCACCGTGATCGGGCCGATCTGCGAGGAGTGTTCGACGTGCGTACCACCGCACAGCTCCATTGAGAACGGGCCGCCGATCTCCACGACGCGCACCTCGTCGCCGTAGTTCTCGCCGAACAACGCCATCGCGCCCATCGCCTTGGCCTTGGGCAGATCGGTGATGAAGGTGTTCACCGAGAAGTTCGCGCCCACAGCGTCATTGGAGACCGCCTCGATATCGGCCTTCTGCGATTCGGACAGCTGGCCCTGCCAGTTGAAGTCGAAACGCAGGTATCCGGGCTTGTTCATCGAACCGGCCTGCACCGCGTTCGGGCCGAGTACCTGCCGCAGCGCGGCGTGCACCATGTGCGTGCCCGAGTGCCCCTGGGTCGCGCCACGCCGCCACGCCGGATCCACCTGCGCCAGAACCGCATCGCCCTCGGTGATCTGGCCGTGCTCGACCGTGGTCTTGTGCACCCACAGCTGCTTGGCGATCTTCTGCACGTCGTTGACGCGGACCTTCAGCCCCGACGCGGTCAGCGAACCCCGGTCGGCGATCTGACCACCGGACTCGGCGTACAGCGGGCTGCGATCCAGGATCACCTCGACGTCCTGTCCCGCGGTGGCGACCGGAACCCGCACGCCGTCGGAGATCAGTGCGAGAACCTTGCTCTCCGAGGTGAGTTCGTCGAATCCGGTGAACTCCGTCGGGCCGCGATCGACCAGCTCCTTGTAGATGGTCAGATCGGCGTGCGCGTGCTTGCGGGACTGGGCGTCCTCCTTGGCGCGCTGACGCTGCTCGGCCATCAGCGAGCGGAAGCCCGGCTCGTCGACCTCGAGTCCGGCCTCGGCGGCCATCTCCAGGGTCAGATCGATCGGGAAGCCGTAGGTGTCGTGCAGGGTGAACGCGTCCGTACCGGCGATCCGCGACCCACCGGCCGAGCGCACCTCGGCGACGGTGTCGTCGAACAGTTTCGAACCGGTGGCCAGCGTCTTGAGGAAGGCGGTCTCCTCGCCGACCGCGACGGTCTCGATGCGCTTGAAATCGGTGGCCAGTTCGGGATACGAGGGGGCCATCGCCTCGCTCACGACCGCCATGAACTCGCTCATCACCGGCTTGTCCGCACCCAGCAGCCGGGCCGAGCGCACGATGCGGCGCAGCAGGCGGCGCAGTACGTAACCCCGGCCGTCGTTGCCGGGGTTCACGCCGTCGGCGATCAGCATGGCCGCGGTGCGGGCATGATCGGCGATGACGCGGAAACGCACGTCGTCGGCGTGTTCGACACCGTAGGAGCGGCCGGTCAGCTCCTCGGCCCGGGTGATGATCGGACGCAGCAGATCGGTCTCGTAGACGTTGTCCACGCCCTGCAGCAGGAACGCGACGCGCTCGACGCCCATACCGGTGTCGATGTTCTTCTTCGGCAGCGGGCCCAGGATCTCGAAATCGTCCTTGCCGCGCCCCTCACCGCGCTCGTTCTGCATGAACACGAGGTTCCAGATCTCGAGGTAGCGATCCTCGTCGGCCTCGGGGCCACCCTCGCGCCCGAATTCCGGGCCGCGGTCGTAGTAGATCTCCGAACACGGGCCGCATGGTCCGGGAATGCCCATGGACCAATAGTTGTCCGCCATGCCGCGGCGCTGGATCCGCTCCGGCGGCACGCCGACCGACAGCCAGATCTGCTCGGCCTCGTCGTCGTCCAGATAGACGGTGGCCCACAGCTTTTCGGGATCGAAGCCGTAGCCGCCGTCCTCCACCGACCCGGTCAGCAGCGACCAGGCCAGCTCGATCGCGCCGCGCTTGAAATAGTCGCCGAAGCTGAAGTTGCCGGCCATCTGGAAGAAGGTGTTGTGCCGGGTCGTGATGCCGACGTTCTCGATGTCCAGGGTTCGCACGCACTTCTGCACGCTCGTCGCGGTCGCGAATGCCGGGGTTTGCTGACCGAGGAAATACGGCACGAACTGGACCATGCCTGCGTTGACGAACAGCAGGTTGGGGTCGGCCAGGATCAGGGAGGCACTGGGCACCTCGGTGTGGCCGGCACGGACGAAATGGTCCAGGAAGCGCCGTCGAATCTCGTGGGTCTGCACGAATATCAAGCCTACCGGCACTAGTCCAGCGATATTGCAGCGGAGTGGGTGACCTCAGCGACCCCGGACGATGCGGCGGAGTTTGGTGACGCGGGGGCCGACTTCGCGTTCGTAACCGTGGTCGGTGGGGGTGTAGTAGTCGGTGCCGACGAGTTCGTCGGGCGGGTATTGCTGGAGAAGTACGCCGTCGGGGTGATCGTGCGGGTACTTGTAGCCCTGGGCGTTGCCGAGTTTCGCGGCACCGGCGTAGTGGCCGTCGCGCAGGTGCGGGGGTACCGCACCGGCTTTGCCCTGGCCGATATCCGACATGGCCGCGCCGATCGCGGCGGCCACCGCACCGGATTTCGGCGCGGTCGCGACGTGAATGGTGGCGTGCGCGAGGGCGAGCTGGGCCTCGGGCATGCCGACCAGCTGCACCACCTGCGCGGCGGCGACCGCGGTCTGCAGTGCGGTCGGATCGGCCATCCCGACGTCCTCACTGGCCTGGATCATCAGACGGCGGGCGATGAAGCGCGGATCCTCGCCGGCGCTGATCATCCGGGCCAGGTAGTGCAGTGCCGCGTCGACATCCGAGCCGCGCAGGGATTTGATGTAGGCGCTGATCACGTCGTAATGCTGATCTCCGGCGCGGTCGTAGCGCACGGCCGCCCGATCGACGCTCGCCTCCACCAGATCCACCCCGACGCTGCCGTCCAGCGAGGACTCCGCCGACGCCTCCAGCGCGGTCAGCGCGCGACGCGCGTCTCCCCCGGCGATGCGCACGATGTGGTCCAGCGCCTCCTCGCTGATCGTGTACTCGCCGCCCAGTCCGCGCGGATCGGCCGCGGCCCGGTTCAGCACCAGGCGGATGTCGTTCTCGGACAACGACTTCAGCTGCAACACCAGCGACCGGGACAGCAGCGGCGACACCACCGAGAACGACGGGTTCTCCGTCGTCGCGCCCACCAGCAGCACGACCCGGTTCTCCACCGCCGCCAGCAGCGCGTCCTGCTGGGTCTTGGAGAACCGGTGCACCTCATCAATGAACAGCACGGTCTGCTCACCGGACAGCAATCGGCGGCGGGCCATATCGATGACCGCACGCACCTCCCTGACTCCCGCCGACAACGCCGACAACGCCTCGAACCGGCGACCCGTGGCCTGGGAGATCAGCGAGGCCAGCGTCGTCTTGCCGGTTCCCGGCGGGCCGTAGAGCAGCACCGACGCCGCGCCCGACCCCTCGATCAGCCGCCGCAGCGGCGAACCCGCACCCAGCAGATGCTGCTGCCCCACCACCTCGTCCAGACTCGCCGGACGCATCCGCACCGCCAGCGGAGCCAACCGCCCCGCGGCCTGCCCCATGGAGAATTCCTCGGTACCAGCGGACGATGCCGACGTACCGGGAGCCTCGAACAGTCCGTCCGTCATTTACCGCACACCTCCCGCGTCCCCGTCGTGTACTGCGCGATTCGCGCAGAGCAGACCATGTTCCGCCACCCGACCGTCTTCGCCGCCCGGCCGCGTGCCCACCACGTACCTACTCACGACTCCGCCGCACAGCTCGGCAGCGCCGGATACGGACGATCGGTTCGCATATGCACCAATCAACCGTACCGACCTGCGCCGACATCCTCGGGCACCGCCTCACTCGGCCGGCGGGCGCGAATCGGCGCGATCGGACAGCAGGAGGCGAGCTGCCTCGGCGTCGATACCGCCCTGCAACTCGGCCTCGGACATGTCCTGCAGTCCCGCCGCCCCGCGCAGGAACGGCCCGAAGAGTTGCCAGCCCAGCTGCAATGCCGCGACGTGGGCCACCGCCAGCGATGCATTTTGTTCCGACTCGTGGAACGGCCGCGCCCGCTCGATCAGCCGGGAGATCACCGGGAAATCGCGTTGCATCCGAGCGACGGGATAGCCGTCCAGGATGCTGCGGGCCAGCACGGTCAGATGCAGACGCAGTGCCGCATCGAGCGGCGCTCGATCCACCAGGCCCGAACGGTCCAGTGCCGCACCGGATTCCGCGGCCAGATGGTCCAGCACCCGGGCCACCAGCTGATCCTTCGCGCCGAAGTGCCGGAACACCAGACCGTGATTGACCCCGGCCCGCTCGGCGATATCGCGGATCGAGGTCGCGGCCGGGCCGCGCTCGGCGAACAGCTCGGCGGCATGGGTCAGCACCGCCTCGACGACCGCATCCCGGCCGACCGGGGTGTCACCCGTTCCGGACGACCCTGTTGCGCGACGTGTAGTCATGCGACTACATTAGCGCACACAGTGGTGTAGTCGATCGACTACATGGACCACACGAAGGAGCCGACATGACCGAAGCACCCACCATCGCCGAACCCGAACCCGCGGTGCGACCGTTCCCCCTGCCGGGATATCCCCTGCTGGCCGGGCCGTTCACGCACCTGACCGCCGAACATCGGCGTCTCGCCGCGCTGCGCTGGCAACATTTCGACGCCGAACTAGTCGGCACCACGCTCGGCGGCGAGATCAGCGGTATCGACCTGCGCGAACCGCTGGCGGACGAGGTCGTCGCAGAACTTCGCCAGGCGCTGCACGACTACAAGGTGCTGTTCTTCCGCGACCAGCCGATCACCCCGGCCCAGCACGTCGCGTTCGCCCGGCGATTCGGCGAGTTGGAGGTGCATCCGGCCCTCGGCTCCAATTCCGGCCAGCCCGAACTGGTCCGCTTCGAGAAGGGCGCGGAGGTCGCCGGATTCGAGAACAGCTGGCACCACGACGTGACCTGGCGGCCGCTGCCATCGATGGGCGCGATCCTGCACGCGATCTCGGTGCCCGAGGTCGGCGGCGACACCCTGTTCTCCGACATGTACGCCGCGTACGCGGCCCTGGACGAGGACACCCGCGCACTCGCCGACGAACTCACCGCCGTCCACGACTTCACCCGCGCCTTCGGCCGCGCGGCCGCACCCGGGGACCGCGAGCGCATGCGGGCCGAGCACCCCAGCGTCGAACATCCCGTGGTGTGCACCCATGCGGCGACCGGCCGCCGCCATCTCTACGTCAACCGGATCTTCGTCGACCACATCGCCGGTAGGACGCCCGAGGCGAGCCGCGATCTACTGGACCGGCTGTGCCGCCAGGCCGACTACCCCGAACACCAGGTCCGCCTGCACTGGGAGCCGCACACCGTCGCGTTCTGGGACAACCGTGCCGTGCAGCACTACGCCGCCAGCGACTACTGGCCGCAGATCCGGATCATGGAACGCGCATCCATCGTCGGGCCGCGCCCGACCCGCTGAATCCCGCGGGGAACTCCTACTCTTCCCAGAGTTCCTCGAGGGTCGCCGAGACGTGCTCGGCGAAATCGCCCAGGATGTCGTCACCGGTGCACCGGGCATCCTCGGCGAGAGCGGCCCAGCGGTTGATCAGCGCCGCCGAGCGCGGAATCGACAGACCGTGCTCGCGGGCGGCGGCGATGCGGGCGTGATCGGCGGGCAGGAACCAGTACGTGGTCAGCCACACCCAGATCAGGCGCGCCTCCAGGATCCGCTCGGCGAGTACGGCGTCGTCGGCCAGGGCGGGCCACACGCCCACCACCTCCGAGCGCCACGCCTCGACCAGCTGACGGGCGCGTTCACGGGAGAGTTCGACATCGCACAGGCAACCGGGGAAGGAGACCAGCGCGTAGGCGATGTCCAGCGTGGCGTCGCGGAATCCGCCCCATTCGTAGTCCAGGAACCGGGCGCCCTCGGCGTTGAGGATGACATTGTCCGGACACAGGTCCGAGGGGCTGAAGGCGCGGTAGCGGCCCGCGGAGAACAGCCGGTTGCCCGCGACGATGCGTTCGGCGATCTCGCCGGGCACGTCGATGTTCAGCTCGCGGCGCAACATGCCGGGCACCTCGCCGATCGCGGCCTCGGCCTGCTGAGCGATACCGTCCACCCGGTGCACCACGTCGACGCGGCGCAACAGCGCCACGAAATCGGGCTCGCGGCCGACCGTGGCCGCATGCATCCGGCCCATCGCCTGGGCGAAGGCCATCAGCGCATTGCGACTGGCCGGTTCGGCGCCCGAACGCAGCACCGAGGTGAGCGCGGCGTTCTCGCCCAGGTCGCTCAGGATCAGCAATCGCTCGGGTATGTCGTGGGCCAGCAGATACGCGCCGGGCCGATGACGGCTGCTCAGGGCGGTGGTGAACTGGTAGGACACCGCCTCGCGCAGGAATGCCGCATCGATACTCGCGACGCCGGGCACGAGACCACCGACGCGACGGTCCTGTGCCGCACCGCGGAGTTGTTTGACAATGAGCGTGCGCGGAAGCGAGAACGCGTTTTCCGCGACACGCACACGTAGTACCGTCGTCCTGCCGCTTCCGCCGAGCTCTATCGGATCGCTGAGCTTTACCGGAGCACCCATCCGCTTTGTGAGCAAATGTTGTGCCGCGGACACGACTTCGGTGGCGCGTTCGGCCAATAGTGCGGTCATCGCGCTCCAAGTTACTCGCTTCAGGTCACTTTCAGCGAGCGGTTCCACAACCTTTCGCGCGTCGCCCGGCGTGTCTCGGTGAAGCGCGGGCGGTTCTCGCGAGAGGCTGAACGTTCGCACGGCGCGCTTCTCGTCCGGGATCATCCTGTCCCAGCATGTATTACGACATTCCGGACAGGCATATCCTGAAGGCTGCTTGACACGATCCGGGCGGTTCCGGTTGTGTCGAAAGCCAACTGCTGTGCGCCACACTGAAACCCAGGTGATTCGAAAGGTCCCCACGATGACCGAGACTCCGCACCCCGCGCCCGGCACATCCGGGGACAACCCCCGTGAGCAGTTCACGCCGCAACCCGGGTATCCCCAGGACGCCGGATCACGATCGCAAGGGCCCGCACGCCCCGGCCCCGCCGCCCCGCCTCCGGTGACCGGCGGGCCCCCGCCGCCACCCCCGGTCTTCGGCGCGACACCCGCATCCGCCCAGCAGCCCGCGCAGGGTTACGGCCAGTCGCAGCCCGGACACGGCCAGCCCACCGCGGCGCCCGAGCCCGGCTACACCCCCGGCTACGATCCGAACACCGGCCAGGGCTACCCTCCCGGCGCGACGCCCCCTTCGGGGTGGGCATCGGGACCGGGCACCGCTCCCGGCACACCGCAGGGCGGGATGCCGGGCCGGGCGCCCTATGGATTTCCCGCGCCCGCACCGGTCGGCCTGACCATCGGCCGCGCCCTCGGGTACGGCTGGGAACGCTTGCGCGCCAACCCGATTCCCTGGATCGCCATCACCCTCGTCGGCTTCGTCGCCTATCTGGCCGCGATGGTGGTCGTACGGGCCGCCGGTATAGATTCGTTCATACCGATCATGCTGATATTCCTCATCGTCGCGGTCGTGGTCTGGCTGCTGCAGGCCGTGATGATCCGGGGCGCACTCTACGAAACCGACGGCACCCCACCGGATTTCCAGGCGTTCTTCGGATTCGTCAACGCCGGTAACGTCCTGCTGTGCGCGCTGGCCGTCTTCGCGAGCTGTGTGCTGGCGATGATCGTGATCTCCACGGTGTTCGCCGCCCTGTCCGCGGCGCTCGCGACCGTCCTGAGCGTGCTCGCGGCGATCGCGATCGGCTTCCTGTGCATGTTCGCCCTGCACTTCGTGATCGATCGGGACCAGAATCCGATCGCCGCGATCCGATCCAGTGTCCGGCTGGTGCTCTCGGACCTCACGAAGACGCTGCTGCTGGCATTCGCGGTGCTGTTCATGACCTTCGCCGCCCTGGTGGTCTGCGTGATCGGCATGGTCATCGCCGGCACCGCCGGCCTGATCATCTGCGCGCTGAGTCTGTTGCTGGTCGGCCCGGTCTCGGTGATGGCGCTGACCTACTCGTACCGCGCGCTGACCGACGGCCTGACCTTGGGCTGATCGCGCGGGGCCGCAAAGCCCACGCGCGCAGCATCATTCGGCCGACGACAACCAGCGTTCGAACCGATCCAGCGGTCCGCCCTCGCTGCCGTGGCGAGGGCGCAACTGCAGCACGATCCATCCGGCGACCACGATCCCGATCATGTTCACCCCGAGTTGGCCGATCGACCAGAACGCCTTCTGCCACGCGCCCACGGTCGCGGCCACCACCGCGAATCCGGCCGCCGGGATCGTGGTCACCGAGATGAAAACCCCTACCAGCGCAGCCGATTTCGAGGTCACCAGCGACAGCATCCCGGCAGCGCCGGCGAGCAGCGCGACCACCAGTGAGAACGGCCCCACCTGGTAGATGAACTCCACATTGTGGATCCGGTCGACGCTGTCCAGGGTCAGCCAGCCGAACTGCTCCCACGCCAGGGTGGCCACCCAGGTGATCACCATGGCCACCGAGAATCCGACGATCAGCGCCAGCGCCGAACGTCGCGCCAACGCGAAATCCTTGCGCACCAACGACACCGCGAGCGCGGCCAGCGGCCCGAACTCGGGCCCCACCACCATCGCGCCGACGATCGTCACCGGCGAATCGGTGGCGACGCCGACCGCCGCGAGCAGGCAGGCGATGGTGATGAACGCCAGGAACGCCGGACCGATCGTGGACTCCTCCCTGGTCTCGGCCAGCAGCGCCTGCCACACGACCGCGCCGGACGGATCTCCCGGAGCCTGCGCCACCGCGCGATCCGCCGAATCCGACAGCGCGGTATCGACCGGGCCGAGGATGATCCCGCCCGCGCGGCTGATGCCCAGCGCTTCGAGGGCCGCTACCACGTCGTTGACCGATTCCCGCGCGACATCGGCCTCGAGCACATCTCCGGGTGGCTCGACCGCCGCGTCGCGCTGCACCGTGATCAGCGTCGCTCCCGGCTCGGCCCGCAGTGCCTCGAGCGCGTCCTCGGTCTTCCCGGACGGACAGATCACCCGGACGTGCAGCACGATTCTCCTGCTTCCGATTCGTCTCGCACCCGAGATCGATTGCCGGACAGGCGAACCCGAACCGGACGCACCGGTCCGGGTGCACCGTCGCGATTACTTCTTCTCGGCGGTCTTCCGGTCCGGGGTCACCGGGTTGCCGTTCTCGTCGAGGACGACCTCGAGCCCCGCCTCCTTGCGCTGCTGCCGGGTGATCGGCGCGGGCGCGTCGGTCAGCGGGTCCACACCGCCGCCGGACTTCGGGAACGCGATGACATCGCGGATCGAATCCACCCCGGCCAGCAGCGCGGTGATGCGGTCCCAGCCGAAGGCGATGCCGCCGTGCGGCGGTGCGCCGTAGGAGAACGCGTCCAGCAGGAAGCCGAACTTCTCCTGCGCCTCGTCGTGGCTGATGCCCATCACCTTGAACACCCGCTCCTGGACGTCACGGCGGTGGATGCGGATGGAACCGCCGCCGATCTCGTTGCCGTTGCAGACGATGTCGTAGGCGTAGGCCAGCGCCGCGCCGGGATCGGTGTCGAAGGTGTCCAGGGACTCGGGTTTGGGCGAGGTGAACGCGTGGTGCACCGCGGTCCACGCCGAATGTCCCAGGGCGACATCGCCACTCGCGGTCGCGTCGGCGGCCGGTTCGAACAGGGGCGCGTCCACGATCCAGACGAACGCCCAGGCGTTCTCGTCGATCAGGTCACACTTGCGCGCGATCTCACCGCGCGCGGCGCCCAGCAGCGCTCGCTGCGCCTTCGTCTCACCGGCGGCGAAGAACACGCAGTCCCCCGGTTCCGCGCCGACGTGCTTGGCCAGGCCCTCGCGCTCGGAGTCGGTGAGGTTCTTGGCCACCGGACCGCCCAACGTGCCGTCCTCGTTGACCAGGATGTACGCCAGCCCCTTCGCGCCGCGCTGCTTGGCCCACTCCTGCCAGGCGTCGAGCTGACGCCGCGGCTGGCTGGCACCGCCGGGCATCACGACCGCGCCGACGTACGGCGCCTGGAACACCCGGAACGGCGTCTGCGCGAAATACTCTGTGCACTCGGTGATTTCGACGCCGAACCGCAGATCCGGCTTGTCGCTGCCGAACCGGCGCATCGACTCGGCGTAGGTCATGTGCCGGATCGGCGTGGGGATCTCGTGGCCGACGAGTTTCCACAGCGCGCTGAGCACATCCTCGGCCAGCAGGATCACGTCCTCCTGGGTCACGAAGCTCATCTCGACGTCGAGCTGGGTGAATTCGGGCTGCCGGTCCGCGCGGAAGTCCTCGTCGCGGTAGCAGCGCGCGATCTGGTAATACCGCTCGACACCCGAGACCATCAGCAACTGCTTGAACAGCTGCGGGCTCTGCGGCAGCGCGTAGAACTTACCGGGCTGCAACCGGGCCGGGACCAGGAAGTCGCGCGCGCCCTCGGGCGTGGAACGGGTCATGGTCGGGGTCTCGACCTCGACGAAGGCATGGTCGGCCAGAACCGCGCGGGCCGCGGCGTTGACCTGGGAACGCAGCCGGATGGCGTGGGCCGGGCCCTCGCGACGCAGGTCCAGGTAGCGGTACTTCAGCCGCGCTTCCTCACCGGGCTGCTCGTCGAGCTGGAACGGCAGCGGCGCGGCCTCGTTGAGGACGACGAGTTCGGCGACGTTCACCTCGATCGAGCCGGTGGGCAGATTCGGGTTCTCACTGCCGTCGGGCCGCGCCTCGACCACGCCGGTCACCTGCACGCAGTACTCCGCGCGCAACCGGTGCGCCTGTTCGGCCGGAACACCCTCGCGGAACACCACCTGCGCCACACCCGACGCGTCGCGCAGATCGATGAAGATCACGCCACCGTGGTCGCGACGGCGAGCCACCCAACCGGTGAGGGTCACGGTCAGACCGGCGTGTTCGCTTCGCAGCGAACCTGCCAAGTGGGTGCGCAGCACGGGATTCCTTTCGACGGGTCGATGCACCGGCGGGGTGGGCGGATGCGCTCCTATCCTAGAGAGACACGTTCACCCCTCGGAAACCGATATCCGCCACGCCCGTGTCAAGCTGTAGCCCGCGCGCGGACCGGACCGACCGGATCACGTGACGGCACAGCGAACGAACGGGCGAGAGGGCCACGGGATGACCTTCAACGAGGGCATGCAGATCGATCCGGATCGGGCCTCCTCGGGCGGTGGCCCGGGAATGGGTGGGAAGATCGCGCTCGGCGGCGCGGGCGGTCTGATCGTGCTGGTCCTGGCACTGGTCTTCGGCGGGGATCCGCAATCGCTGCTGCGCGAGGTCACCGGGGGCACGACGATCGCCCAGTCCGGGACCGCGAAGACGCCCGCACACTGCAAGACCGGCGCGGATGCGAACAAGTACGTCGACTGCCGGGTCGTGCTCACCGCGCAGAGCCTGGACTCGGTGTGGGGTACCAAGCTCCCCCAGCAGACCCGCAGGGCGTACACCCCACCCAAGGTGCAGTTGTTCACCGGTGCGGTGAACACCGGTGGCTGCGGCCGGGCCACCAGCGCGGTCGGGCCGTTCTACTGCCCCGCCGATCACACCGCCTATTTCGACACCAGTTTCTTCCAGGAACTGGTCGACAAGTTCGGTTCCAGCGGCGGACCGCTGGCCCAGGAGTACGTGGTCGCGCACGAGGTCGGCCACCACATCCAGAATCTGGTCGGCGATTCGGGCCGGGCCGCGAAGTCCGCACAGGGCGCTTCCTCCGGGTCCGTGCGGCTGGAACTGCAGGCCGACTGCTATGCCGGGGTGTGGGCCTCCTATGCCGATAAGCTCCCCGCGCCAGGCAGCAAGCAGGCGTTCCTGAAACCGCTGTCGGACAAGGACATTCAGGACGCGCTCTCGGCCGCCTCGTCGGTCGGCGACGATCGGATCCAGAAGGCCGCCACCGGCCGGACCAACCCGGAGTCCTGGACGCACGGATCCTCCTCCGAACGTCAGAAGTGGTTCCTCACCGGATATCACAACGGCCAGGTGAAGGCGTGCGACACGTTCTCGGCGACCGATCTGAACAATCCTCCGGCACTGCGCTGAGCCGCTCGCGGACATCCGATTGGATCGATCCTTTCGTCCGGTCCGGTATCGCGGCGCGTCGCACCCGTTCGGCCGCAAGAGGGGTTGACAATCGCGGTCGCGGCACTCCGCCGCCGGACGAAAGGACGGTCGATGCAGAGGTTCGGGGCGAGGGAACGATTCGGGACGACGCAGATTCTCGCGGCCGGGTCGGCGCTGACGCTCTCCCTCTGCGGCGGCGCCCTCGTCGCGGCCCAGCCGCCGATCTCGCCGACGCCCGGCACGAGCCAGACTCGGCCGACGCCGGGCTCCCCCACGATCTCGCCGGAGGATTCGCCGACCCACGTCCCGGCATCGACCCCGCCTGTCCTGCCCCGGCCGACCACGCGCCGGCCACTGTCGCCCGCGCCGACCTCACCGGCAGCGGCGCTCGTCGTGGATCGGCATGGACCACCACGAACATGAGTTCGGACGGTGAACGTCGCCGATCGCGACACGCACCGCCCGAACCGATGAGCAGACTCAGCCGACCGTCCAGGTCTCCTTACCGGTGAGCAGCTGCTGCAGTGAATCCGCGTGCACGGGCCGGCGTTCCCGCGCCATCTCGTTCTGCTCGCGAACGCCGTCGTCGTAGGTCGGTCGCGAGACGCTGCGGAAGATGCCGACCGGGACGTGCGACAGGTCCTGCTCCGACAGGCGCGAGAGCGCGTACGCGTACTCCGGATCCTCGCAATAGGCGTCGTGCACGACGATCTCGGACTCGGCGACCGAATCCGCGGCCACCACGTCGAGGCCGAAACCGCTTCGTACCACCGCGAATTCGCCCTCCGCGCCGAAGCGCAGCGGCTCGCCGTGACGCAGCCGGATCAGGTGGGATTCGGCGTCGTCCTTGCGCAGCACGTCGAACGAACCGTCGTTGAAGATCGGGCAGTCCTGCAGGATCTCCACGAAGGAGGTGCCGCGATGCTCCGCGGCCGCCCGCAGCACCTCGGTCAGCCCGGCGCGATCCGAATCCAGCGCCCGCGCGGCGAAGGTCGCCTCCGCGCCCAGGGCCACCGACAACGTGTTGAACGGGTGGTCCACCGACCCCATCGGCGTCGACTTGGTGACCTTGCCCGGTTCCGAGGTCGGCGAGTACTGGCCCTTGGTGAGTCCGTAGATCCGGTTGTTGAACAGCAGGATCGTCATGTTCACATTGCGGCGCAGGGCGTGGATGAGGTGGTTGCCGCCGATCGAGAGCGCATCGCCGTCGCCGGTCACCACCCACACCGACAGATCCGGGCGGGTCACCGCCATGCCCGTCGCGATCGCGGGCGCGCGGCCGTGGATCGAATGGATCCCGTAGGCGTCCAGGTAGTACGGGAAACGGCTCGAGCAGCCGATGCCCGAGACGAACATCATGTTCTCCCGGCGCAACCCGAGATCTGCCAGGAAGCTGCGCACGGTCGCCAGGATGACGTAGTCACCGCAGCCCGGACACCAGCGCACCTCCTGATCCGAGGTGTAGTCCTTGACCTTCTGCGGCCCGTCGGCGCCCGGCACACCGGACAGGCCGGTCAGACCGAGATCGGCGCCGACGAGCGAGGTTTCCACGATCGTCATCAGTTACCCCCTACAGTGCGGTAGGTCGCCCTCGCGCGTGCGGCGAAGACCTTGTCGTTCTCGAGTTCCGCGAGCGATCCGTCCAGTGCCGCGTCGATCACCCCGACCAGCTCCTGCGCCGAGAAGGCGGTACCGGCGACCTTCGTCCACGGCTGCACATCCACCAGATACCGGCCGCGCAGCAGCATGGCCAGCTGACCGCCGTTCATTTCCGGCGCGACCACGGTGCGGTAGCGGCGCAGCACCTCGCCGGTGTTGGCGGGCAGCGGATTCAGGTTCCGCAGATGCGCCTGCGCCACGGGCACTCCGCGCCGCCGCGCCCGGCGGCAGGCCTCGCCGATCGGCCCATAGGAGCTGCCCCAGCCGATCAGCAGCAACTCGGCGTTCCCGCTGGGATCGTCGACCTCGAGGTCAGGCACCTCGATCCCATCGATCTTCGCCTGGCGCAGCCGGACCATCAGATCGTGGTTCGCCGGATCGTAGGAGATGTTGCCGGTGCCGTCGGCCTTCTCCAGACCGCCGATGCGATGCGCGCGGCCGCGCGTGCCCGGTAGCGCGAACGATCGGGCCAGGGTCTCCGGATCACGCGCATAGGGCTGATACGGATCCGAATCGCCTTCGGCGGCGGCGGATTCGAAGGCGGGCTCGATCCGCCCCAGGTCCGCGACCTGCGGAATCGCCCAGGGCTCGGAACCATTGGCGATCGAGCCGTCCGAGAGCAGCAGCACCGGTGTGCGGTAGGTCAGCGCGATGCGCGCGGCTTCCACCGCGGCCGCGAAGCAGTCGGCCGGTGAACGCGGCGCGATCACCGCGACCGGCGATTCGCCGTTGCGCCCGTACAGCGCCTGCAGCAGATCGGCCTGTTCGGTCTTGGTCGGCAGACCCGTCGAGGGGCCGCCGCGCTGCACGTCCACGATCAGCAGCGGCACCTCGGTCATCACCGCCAGGCCGATGGTCTCGCTCTTGAGCGCCAGGCCCGGGCCCGACGTGCTGGTCACCCCGAGCGCACCGCCCAGCGAAGCACCCAGTGCCGCACCGATTCCGGCGATCTCGTCCTCCGCCTGGAAGGTCGTGACGCCGAAGTTCTTGTGCTTGCTCAGTTCGTGCAGGATGTCCGAGGCGGGCGTGATCGGATAGGTGCCCAGGAAGACCTGCAGACCCGCGAGCTGCCCGGCCGCGACGATGCCGTATGCCAGGGCGGTGTTGCCGGTGATCTGCCGATAGGTGCCCGGGGGCAGTGCCGCCGGGGCGACCTCGTAGGTGGTCGCGAATGCCTCGGTGGTCTCGCCGTAGTTCCAGCCGGCCCGGAACGCCAGGATGTTCGCCTCGGCGATATCCGGTTTGGCGGCGAACTTCTCGCGCATGAACTGTTCGGTGCCGCCGATCGGCCGCCCGTACATCCAGGACAGCAGGCCGAGTGCGAACATGTTCTTCGCTCGCTGGCCGTCCTTCTTGCCGACGCCGGTCGACTCGGTCGCCCCCAGCGTCAGCGAGGTCATCGGCACCCGGTGCACGACGAAATCGGACAGTGAGTCGTCGGCGAGCGGATCGGCCGCATAGCCGACCTTGGTCAGCGTGCGCTTGGTGAACTCGTCGGTGTTGACGATGATCGTCGCCCCGCGCGGCAGATCCTCCAGATTCGCCTTCAGCGCCGCGGGATTCATCGCCACCAGCACATCGGGCTGATCACCGGCGGTGAGGATGTCGTAGTCGGCGATCTGGATCTGGAACGAGGAGACGCCGGGTAGCGTGCCCTGGGGCGCACGGATCTCGGCGGGAAAGTTCGGTTGTGTGGCAAGGTCGTTACCGAATGCGGCGGCCTCGTGAGTGAAACGGTCACCGGTCAGCTGCATACCGTCGCCGGAGTCTCCGGCGAATCGGATGACGACCTTTTCCAATTTCTCTGCGACGCCACCGGTTCCGGTCGCGTCCGCGCGACCGGCCTGCGAGGCGGCGTCGCCGGGAGAATCAGAGCCCTGGGCAACCATGCGCGTGTATCACTTCCTCGTCGATGAGTACCACATGCCAAGTTACTCCGCTGCCTTCGGATGTGCCCGAGTAGCAAGCGGTTCAACAGATTTCGCGTCGTACCGATTCCTCGGCAGCGCCGCGTCACGCCGGCGTGCCGAGCTGTCCAGCGCCGCGGCGCAGACGCCCCGCGCCCCGGCTCTCGCCTCCTCTGCTCACCTGACCCGCGCCCGTCCGGGCCCCGGGGCGGGCCGCGCTAGGAGAACAGCGCCAGCTGCGCGGCCGGTTGCGGTGCCCGCGGAGGCCGGACCTGGGGTTCCGGCGGCACGTCGCGGTCCAAACCGTGCCGCGACAGCAGCGGATCGAGCCGGCCGCGCAGCCACGCGGAGTACTCCGGTGTGACGTACGCCCCACGACCGTACAACTGCCTATATCTGCGCAACAGCGCCGGGTGGTGCTCGGCGAGCCACTGCAGGAACCAGCCGCGGGTACGGGCGCGCAGATGCATCGGAAAGGCGACCGCGCTCACCGCACCCGCCTCGGCGATCGCGCCGAAGAGTTCGTCCAGGCGGGCGGCACTGTCGGTCAGGCAGGGAATCACCGGCGCCACCATCACGTTCACCGCGAAACCCGCGTCGGCGAGGGTGCGGACCAGTTCCAGTCGCGCCCGCGGCGACGGCGTGCCCGGTTCCAGACCGCGGTGCAGGTCCGGATCCAGAATCGCGATCGAAACCGCCAGCCGCACCGGCACCTGCCGGGCGGCGAGCGTCAGCAGCGGGAGATCACGCCGCAGCAGGGTGCCCTTGGTGAGAATGGAGAACGGCGTGCCCGAATCGGCCAGCGCGCCGATGATGCCCGGCATCAGCCGGTACCTGCCCTCGGCGCGTTGATAGGGATCGGTATTGGTGCCCAGCGCGACCGGTTCACGCTGCCACGAGCGGCGGTTCAGCTCTCGTCGCAGCACCGCGGCGACATTGGTCTTGACCACGATCTGACTGTCGAAATCGCGGCCCGCGTCCAGATCCAGATATTCGTGCGTACTTCGCGCGAAGCAGTACCGGCACGCGTGCGAGCACCCGCGCATGGGGTTGATCGTCCAGCCGAACGGCAGCGAGGAACCCTCCGGCGTGCGGTTGAGCGCGCTCTTGCACAGCACCTCGTGAAAGGTCACGCCGTCGAATTCCGGGGTCTGCACAGTGCGCACGAGACCCGCCCGGTCGAGTCCCGGGAGGGCGCCGTCCTCGGCATCCAGGGTCTGGCTTCGCCACCGCACCCTCCCAGTCGAACATGTGTTCTATTATCTGTCAAGCAACGCAGCGGGACTTCGATTCGAGCGGCTCGCCGTTGTAGAAGGCGACCAGATCGCGCACGGTGTCCTCGGTCGAGCGCGGCCGGTAACCGAGTTCGGCCTCGGCTTTCGAACCGTCCACGACCGGCGCGGAGATCAGCGCACCCATGGCAGCCTTGGACACCCGGTCGCTGCCGAACAGCTTCGCGACCGGCTCCAGCACGGGCAGCGCGGCGGAGATCACCTTGGTCGGGATCGCGAACCGCGGACCGCGCTTGCCGTTCACCGCCGCGGCCAGCCTGGTCACCTCGAGCATCGAGCACATCGCGCCGGTCAGCAGGTAGTTCTCCCCCGTACGGCCCTTCTCCCCCGCCAGGATCAGGCCGATCGCGACGTCGCGCACGTCGACCAGGTCGAACCCACCCGCGATCATGACCGGGACGCGACCGCGCGCGGCGTCCCACAGCGTGGTGTTGATCCGGGAGTCCGAGTGATCGACCGGTCCGTACACCCCGGTCGGATTGCAGATCACCGCGTCGAGCCCCTGATCGATGACCTTGCGCAGCTCGACCTCGCCCTGGAACTTGGAGCGGTCGTACACCGGCAGATCCGGATCGATCGAACGCTGCGTGCGCTCGTCGATCCGGCCGCCGCAGTTGTATTGATTGAACGCGTGGATCGAACTGGTGTGCACCATGCGCCGCACACCGGCCGCCAGCGCGGCCTCGGCGACCACGCGCACACCCTCGGTGTTGACCCGCCAGGCCATATCGTGGCGATGTTCGAGAGTAATCATGGCCACCAGGTGGTACACCACCTCCGCACCCTCGAGCGCCGAACGCATCGATTCCGGGTCCAGCACGTCACCGCTGACCCAGGTCACCTTCGGGTCCGGTGCGACGGCCGGCCGGACGCGATCAATGGCGGTCACCTCGTGACCGCGCTCCACGAGTTCATGGAGCAGGTTGGTGCCAAGGAAGCCGGCTGCGCCGGTGACTGCGACCTTCATGAGACGAGAATATAGAACGCGTTCTAATATGCAACAAGTTCTAGTTTCTTTCCATTCCGTTTCGTCCGATTCAGCGCCGGATCGGCCGAAATCCGTTGCCGGATACCGGTCGGAGTCGAAACCTGTCGGGCAGGTCCGCTATATTGAGGCCCTGTACCGTTACCGGTCGCGCCGGTGACGGCGCATGGCCCCGGGCCCCGCGGTGTCCGGGCAAGTCCACGAGACCGATGGTATGAGGATTGGGGGGCAGACTCGATGAGTTTCTCGGTGGAAACCGATGCCGTTCGCGCGTTCGCGGCGACACACAAGGGTATCGCGGCACAGATCTCCGGGGCGGGCAATATGGACACGGTCAGTCATGTGGCCGCGATGACGCCGGTCTTCGGGCTCATCGGCGCCGACTACCTGGCGATGTTCGCCGCCGCACAGGTGCTGCACTGCCAGGACATCAACGATCTGTCCAGCAAGGTCGACAAGATCGGGCAGTCCGCCTTCGGCACCGCCGCCACGTTCGACGACTCCGATTCGACCTTCTCCAGTGCGTTGAAATCCGTCACCAACGAGATCGGGGGCTGACTCGTGGCACTCGACTCCGGAACCGGCGGCGTCATCGGCGCGCAGACGGCCGATCCGATCGCGGCGGTGTCCGAGGCGGCCTCGCAGACCGCGCAGAACATCGCCTCGGCCGTGCAGAACGGCCCCTTCGTGCACGTCTCGCTGCCGCAGCTGCCCGCCGAGACCACCGAGGCGGTCTCGCCCGAACTGCATATGGCACAGAAGGAATTCGAGGACGATCACGGCTCGTCGCTCGGTGGCGGGCACATTCCCGGACTGGGCAATACCTCGACCCACGCATCGTCGCTGAGCGATTCCGCGAGTCCGCTGCTCGGCTCCGCCAACGACGCCCTCGACCACGCCCAAAGCAGTCGCGGGGCGATTCCGGGCGCACAGAACGTCTTCGACAACGCCCACACGGCCCTGAACAGCGCACCGGCCGCACTGAACAACGTCGCGCCCTCGATTCAGCAGGCCGCCGCCCCGATCTCCTCGGCCGACCCCACCGATACGATCAACACCCTGCTGAGCAAGGGCATCACCTTGCCCGCCATCCCGGGGATCGAGCAGCTCTTCCAGCCCTTCGCGAGCCTGTTGCAGAGCTTCGGCACGGGCGTGATGGGCGCACTGAATCCGAGCACCCTGCTGAGCCAGTCCTCGCAGATCATCCAGGCGGCCATGTCGGTCGGCCAGGGCGCGCTCAAATCGGTCGACCAGGTCTGGCAGGGCAAATCCGCCAACAGCGCCCAGGCCGCCGGGCAGCAGACCCAGTCCCAGGGCCAGGACACCAGCCAGCGCGGTTTCGACATCTCCAAACTCACCGACGAGGCCGCGGCCGTGGTGCAGAAGGGCAATGTGCAGCTCACCGCCGTGGCCCAGGCGTTCGCCGCCCAGGCCACCGCGCTGGCCCCGGTGATCGTCACACCGCCCGCGCAGGCCACGCTGATCGCCTCGGCCACAGAGCATCTCGGCACGGCGGTCGGCATCGTCAACGCGACCCGCGGCGAACTGGCGGGCTACACCGGCCAGCTCAGCGGCGTGGTCAATCAGTTGCTCGGCCAGAGCGGCGCGGGACAGCAGGCGGCCCAGGCCGCGGAGTCCGTCGCGCAGAACATCGCCCAGCCGGTGATGGAACAGGCCCAATCGCTGTTGTCCAACAGCAGCTCCGACAGCGATACCAGCACCGACGACCTGACCTCGAAGCTCGGCAACACCTCGACGGCCGGATTCGGCGGCTCGTACAGCGGCGGCGGGGGCGGCTCCTTCAGCGGCGGCGGGGGCGGTCTGAGCACCGACGGCATCGGCACAAATTCCGGTGGCGGGGCGGGCACATCCGTGCCGGGCACCATCGCCAATGCCGGCAACGCCCTGGCCGCCCAGGCCAGCGCGGCGGCACGGGCGGCCGGTCTGACCAGCAGCCCGGGTTTCATGGGCGGCGGCGGTGCGGCCAACGCACGCAACTCTTCGGACGAGGAGCACCAGAGCACGGTCCAGCCGTACCAGAGCATCACCGGCGACACCGAGCTCGCCGGTGTGCTCGGTGAGATCGCGCCGGATGTCATCGGCCAGATCCATTCCGACGAGGAGATCAACGGCTACTCGGCCGACACCACCCTCTGATCGGCCGACCTTTCGATCAGATATGCCGAGGGCCCGGACCAGTACGGTCCGGGCCCTCGACGTTCAGCGCAAAGGCGTTCTCCCGGTTCCCGACCCGCTGATTCCCACACCGAAACCGAGTGCGAACCACCGATCGGCTGACAGTCCGTGATCGCTGCGATTACGATCACGGACGAAACTAGAATCTGTTCTAATTTTCGCCCTCCGGAGGAAGCAGGATCCGTGCCCGAGCCGCCCGGACCGGGCGACTGCGCAGACCCGCCAACCGAGAGGATGCCCCGATGCGTTTCACCTACGCGGAGGCGATGACCGATCCGGCCTATTACGTCCCGCTGGCACAGGCAGCCGAGGCCGCCGGATTCCACAGCATGTCGATCGCCGACAGCATCGCCTATCCGGAGGAATCGGATTCGACGTACCCGTACACGCCCGACGGCTCGCGAGAGTTCCTGGACGGCAAGCCGTTCATCGAGACGTTCGTGCTGTCCGCGGCGCTGGCCGCCGTGACGACCACGCTGCGATTCACGCCGTTCGTGATCAAACTGCCGATCCGCCCGCCCGTCCTGGTCGCCAAGCAGGCGAGCTCACTGGCCGCGTTGAGCGGCAACCGGTTCGCCCTCGGCGTCGGAATCAGCCCGTGGCCGGAGGATTTCGAGATCATGGACGTCCCGTTCGAGCGCCGCGGGAAGCGAATGGACGAATGCATCGAAATCGTCCGCGGCCTGTGCACCGGCGAATATTTCGAGTACCACGGCGAGTTCTACGACATTCCGCGGATCAAGCTGACCCCCGCACCGACCGAGCCGATGCCGATCCTGGTCGGCGGGCACAGCGATCCGGCGCTGCGCCGCGCGGTGCGGCTGTGCGACGGCTGGATGCACGCCGGAGGCCGGCCCGAGGATTTGGATCGCATGCTCGCCCGCCTGGACGAACTGCTCCCCGAACGCGACAGCTCCATCCCGTTCGAGATCCACGTCGCCTCCCTGGACGCCTACACCCCCGACGGCATCAAGCGGCTCGAGGAGCGCGGCATCACCGATGTCATCGTCGGCTTCCGCTACCACTACACGCCCGGACCGGATACCGAACCGCTGGCGAACAAGATCGCCGCGATCGAGCGCTACGCCGAATCCGTCATCGCCAAATGCTGAACCGCCACACCCGGTCCGATCGACGCCCGCGCGAGGATCGGACCGCCCGGCACATCGATCAGAAGCGCTTGGCGTAGCCCAGTTCGATCACGGCATCCCGCTCGGATTCCAGCTCGGCGACACTGGCATCGATTCGGGCACGGGAGAATTCATCGATCTCGAGCCCGGACACGATCCGGTACTCCCCCTCGGCGCAGGTGACCGGGAACGAACTGATCAGCCCGTCGGGCACGCCGTACGACCCGTCGGACGGGACCGCCATCGACACCCAGTCGCCGTCCGGGGTCCCCAGCACCCAGTCCCGGATGTGATCCAGGGCCGCACCCGCGGCGCTCGCCGCCGACGACGCACCTCGGGCCTTGATGATCGCGGTGCCACGCTGCTGCACGGTGGGGATGAAATCCTCTGTGACCCAAGCAGATTCGCCAATCATCCGCAACGCCGGGCGACCGCCGACGGTGGCATGGTGCAGATCCGGATACTGGGTGGCCGAATGATTACCCCAGATGGTCATTCTCGCGATCGACGCGGCGGGCGCACCCGCCCGGCGCGCGAGCTGGGCGATGGCCCGGTTGTGATCCAGCCGGGTCAGCGCGGTGAATCGCGAACCGGGCACATCGGGGGCATTGCTCATCGCGATGAGCGCGTTGGTGTTCGCGGGATTGCCCACCACCAGGACCTTCACATCCGGCGCGGCACTGGCGTTGATGGCCGCGCCCTGATCGGCGAAGATGGCGCCGTTGGCGGCGAGCAGATCCGAACGCTCCATCGCGGCGGTCCGGGGACGCGCGCCAACCAGCACCGCGATATTCGCCCCCTCGAATCCGATCCACGGATCGTCGGCGATGTCGACGGACTCGAGCAGGGCGAACGCGCCGTCCTCGAGTTCCATCGCCACCCCCTCGAGGGCGCCGACCGCGGCCGGCGTCTCCAATAGCCGCAGTCGAACCGGCGTCTGCGGCCCGAGCATCGCCCCGGCGGCGATCCGGAACAGCAATCCGTAGGCGATCTGTCCGGCCGCACCGGTGACGGTGACGGTCACGGGCGTGCGAGCAGTCCTGGTCACATCAACTCCTCGATGATCGGCTGTATGTGCCCGAGCCTATCGAGCCGCACATCGCCGGACGGCTCACCGTGAGCAATCAGACATCCGCGAGAAACCCTTCCCGCGAATGCCACAGCGCAGGCTCGATACGCTGCGCAGCAACGCTTTTCGCACTACGGCGGGACAGCTCAGCCCAGTGCGGCGATATCCGCGTCGCTCAGCGCGACGGGCTGGACCACATCCTTGACCCGCACCAGATGAACGGCCCGATACAGCGGCCGCTGCTCGAGTCCCGCGTCACGAGCCTCCGCGCGCAACTGGCCGACCAGCATGCTGGATACGCCCAGCGCGGCCGCGAGATGACTCGCGGCCAGGGCGTCGGCGAGGGTGCGCAACCCCAGGATGTGCAATTCCCGGCCGCCACCGGCGTCGGTGTACATGGCCAGCGGAATCACCTGCCGAACGCGCCCCGCGGTGATCCGCAGCACGATCCGGCTCAGCCGCCCGGGGTATACCAGGATCTCCACACCGGTGGCCTGCGCGATGTCCACCCGCCGCCGCCCGGTCAGGGTGCGCGCCTCGACCACCGTGCCCGCCAGCCAGATTCGCCGGCGCCGCACCGACACCGTATACACCGCGGCGGGCGCCACCAGCAGCACACCGGCCAGCACCGCGACCGGCCAGTCGACCAGCAGCGCCAGCAGTAAGGCCACCACCACGGCCGCACCGCAGGCGAGCAGGGTGAACCGGCGCAACACCGGCGCATACACCTCCGGGGCGATGAGATCCAGGCCGACCCGTTGCGGCCCTGACGAATTCGGTTGCTGCTGCATCTGTATCCATGGCCTCCGCTGCACTCCGGCGGGTTCGGGCCAGGGCCCAGGGCGATCCCGGCCCCGTGACCGTACTACCGATCGTGCGCGAGAGCCTCCGACACCGCGCCGACCGCATCGTCGAGCGCGATCTGCCGCTGATCGCCGGTGGCCAGATCCTTCAACCCGATCTCGTTCTCGGCGATATCCCGATCGCCCAGCACCAGAGCGTATTTCGCGCCGGAGCGGTCGGCGGCCTTCATCGCGCCCTTGACCCCGCGCCCGCCGTAGGCCAGATCGACCCGCACACCCGTGGCGCGCAACCGTGCCGCCAGGACCACCAGCCGCTGGGTGGCCGCCTCGCCCAGCGGTACACCGAAGACGTCCACGCGCGCCGGCTCGGCCGCGGACTTGCCCTCGGCCTGCAACGCCAGCATGGTCCGGTCCACGCCCAGTCCGAATCCGATGCCCGAGAGCGGCTGCCCGCCCAGCTGCGCCATCAGTCCGTCGTACCGGCCGCCGCCGCCGATGCCCGACTGTGCGCCGAGTCCGTCGTGCACGAATTCGAAGGTGGTCTTGGTGTAGTAGTCCAGCCCGCGCACCATGCGGGGGTTGATCGTGTACGCCACTCCGATCGCGTCCAGATATCCCAGAACCTGGTCGAAGTGGACCTTCGCCGACTCCGACAGGTGATCGAGCATCAGCGGCGCCGAAGCGGTCAGCTCCCGCACCTCGGGACGCTTGTCGTCGAGGACCCGCAGTGGATTCAGCTCCGCGCGCCGCCGGGTCTCCTCATCCAGGGGAAGCCCGAACAGGAACTCCTGCAACAGTTCTCGATACTGCGGACGGCACGAATCGTCACCCAGGGAAGTGATCTCGAGTCGGTACCCGTCCAGGCCCAGGGCGCGGAATCCGGCGTCGGCGATCGCGATGACCTCGGCGTCCAGTGCCGGATCGTCCACACCGATCGCCTCGACGCCCACCTGCTGCAACTGCCGGTACCGCCCGGCCTGCGGCCGTTCGTAGCGGAAGAACGGGCCCGCGTAACACAGCTTGACCGGCAGCTGCCCGCGGTCCAGACCGTGTTCGATCACCGCTCGCATCACCCCGGCGGTGCCCTCCGGGCGCAGCGTGACGCTCCGGTCGCCACGGTCGGCGAAGGTGTACATCTCCTTGCTGACCACATCGGTCGACTCCCCGACCCCGCGGGCGAACAGGCCGGTGTCCTCGAAGATCGGCAGCTCCACATGCCCGTATCCGGCCGATCGCGCGGCATGCACGAGCGTGTCGCGCACGGCGACGAACTCGGCCGAGCCGGGCGGGACGTAATCCGGGATCCCCTTCGGGGCGTTGAAGCTGCTGGTCTTGGTCACGATCCCCCAGTCTCCCCTACCACATATCCGCAAGTCCAACCGGTTCCCGAGCGACACCGGCGACCGCGGTAGGTCCGGTCCTGAGACCTGCCTCAGGAACTGATGGCAGACTCTTGGCCGGAACGCAGACCTACACGGGAGGAACTGGGAGTGCCGAGCAACGAACAGCGACGTGCCGCGGCGAAACGGAAGTTGGAGCGGCAACTCGCCCGTCGGGCCGAACGGGCTCGGCGGCGCAAGCAGCTCACCATCGCCGGATCCGTGCTCGGCGTGGTCATCGCGGTGGCGGCCGGTGTCAGCATCTACTACCTCACGCGCGGTGACGACCACGCTGCGAATTCGGCCGACTCGTCCGCCACCACCAGCGCCGACGCCTCACTCTCCGATACGCCCAAGGCGGCCCCGCCCCCGGCGGCCAAGCCCAAGGCCGCGACCGTGAGTTGCGCGTACCGCGACGGCGGCCAGGCGGCCAAGCCGGTGCAGAAGCCGGACAAGACCCAGGTCTCCACCTCCGGCACTCACAAGGTCACCATCGATTCCACGCAGGGCCCGATCGGGATCACCCTGAACGCGGCCGAATCCCCCTGCACGGTCAACAGTTTCGTGAACCTGGCCGATCAGCACTTCTACGACAACACCCCCTGCCACCGGCTCAGCACCCAGGGCCTGCAGATGCTGCAGTGCGGCGATCCGACCGGCACCGGCCAGGGCGGACCGGGCTACGAGTACAACAACGAGTACCCGACCGATCAGTACGCCAAAGAGGATCCCGCCGCGCAGAATCCGGTGCTGTACAAGCGCGGTGTGGTCGCGATGGCCAATGCGGGCCCCGACCGCACGACCGGCGAGGGTACCAACGGCAGCCAGTTCTTCCTGATGTTCGGCGACTCGCAGCTGCCGCCGCAGTACACCATCTTCGGCACGATCGACCAGGCCGGGCTGGCGACGCTGGACAAGGTCGCCAAGGCCGGTGACGACCACTCGATGGACTCCTCTGCCGGGGGCGGTAAGCCGAACCTGCCGATCACCTTCACATCGGTCACCGCGAGCTGAAATCGGTGGCCGCCGAGTCGAATCCGGCGGCCACCACGTTTTCGGGGAATGCACGAAGAAGCTTCGGCCCGAACCTCGACCTCATCGGAAAACATACGAAGGTTCTGCGCGCGGGTCGGAAATGTGCGATATATGCTGTCACGGTGCACGCCTGGTAAGGCAACCCTGCATATTTATTGGTAACCTCGTATAACGGAGTACGAACGTAGTGTTGTCAACGCCCCACCGGGCAGCACCGCTCACCCAGTGCTCCCGGTGTCCACAATGCAGGCGGGACGTATCACTCGAACCACCGTTCCGGTGACCGCGTCCATGACGATGCACCACACATCATCCATAGTGATCCCACTGCAACATCGGGGAGCAGGCCATGCCGGAAATGGACGAAATCGGCGCCGAGACGTCGTCGATCATGAAGCAAATGTTGCAGCTCGCGACACTGGTCGCACTGCGCACCCGGGAGCGCGGACAGAAGGAAGCCGAAGCCCGCGTCAAGGTCACCGAATCGCGCGTCAAAGAGGCCCGGGAACTTCAATTCCGGGAGGCGCGTGAGGCGAAGGCCAAGGATCCGCGCAACCTCGAACTCACCAGGATGTTCGAGAAGGCTCCGCTCGAACGGGGCGTTTCCCTCGAGCGGGACCGCAGCATCTCCGACCGTACCGGTACTGCCGCACCGGTCGGCGGCCAGACCACGCCCTCGGTCCGGTACGACTCGGCCGAGCGCCGTACCGCGCTGGCTCAGCATCTCAATCGCATCGGCGTAGCGCCCGAACTCGCGGCGGTACGCATGTTGATGGAGGTCGGTCAGGCCCAGCCCGCATCCGAGGCGGTGCGCATGCGGCCCGATACCGGCAGGCGTATCGGACAATCTCGGGAATTGGAGGGTCGCGGGCTCGAGCGCACCCGCGGCTGATTCCGATCGGTTCACCGCTGCCCGGGGTATCTATTCCGATGTCCCGGGCAGTGCGGTGTATTCAGCAGCTGGACCAGATTCACCAGAACCCGCTGTCGCGCAGCCGGTTCCGGTTCAGACCTGATATTCCTCGGCGTCCGCCGGATTGCTGAACATCCCGCCCCCGGGCTCCGCGGTCGGCAGTGGGCTCAGCAAATCCTTGTGGCCGTGCCGTGCACTGCAGTAGCGGAAAGTGCCACGCGGATCGAACAACTGCTTCATATGCCCGTCGGCATGCTCCACGAACCACTCGCTGAGGCCGGTCGCACTCTGTTGCCTGAGGTCTTCCCAAGCTCGCCACAGCGCATCCAGCCGCGCCACGGCCTCGGGATGCCGCCACCACTCCGGGCACCACACCGTATCCGTCGTATCGGTGACCTGCCGCTGAAAGGTCATGCTCAGGTAGTTCTCGACGAACTGCACCACCGACTTGTAGATTTTCGCGTCGTCGGTCACGTCGTTGAACATTCCGGGCGGCGGGGTGCGCAACGGCAACGGCGCCAGCAGTTGGCGATGCCCGTGCCTGGAACTGCAGTACTTGAACGGGCCAGTGGGGTCCAGCAGTTTCGCCATGTGCTTATCGGCGTGGTCGAGGAACCAGATGCTCAAACCCTTACTGTCATCGCGCCGCTGGTTCTCCCACGCCCGCCACAGCGTATCCAGCCGCGCCACGGCCTCGGGGTGCCGCCACCACTCCGGGCACCACACCGCATCGGTCGTATCGGTGACCTGCCGCTGGTACACATAACGCAGATACTGATCCACGAACGCCACGACGTCCGGGAAGTGCGTGAGGTACTGCTCCGGTTCGGTCAAGTCCTCACCTCCCCTTCGATTCCATTGCGGCGGAACGCATCACGCCGAGAGCCCACTCACCGCACGCACTCACAGGGGCTGCACCTCCTCGGGCTGACCGTACTGCTCGGCCGGCGCCTCCCGGACCAGACCGCGCTCCTCGACCAGATCGCTGATCTGGGTGGTGCGGGCGCCTGGCTCGTACCGTGCGATGGAATCCCGCACCGCGTCGGCGTATGGGCCCTCCCACCACGGAACCGTGCGCACCATCACCGCGGGCGCACCCGAGGTGAACACGACCGCGCGGCCGCGCGGCAGGGTGACCAGCGCGTTGACGTTCAACGTCCGCGAGGAGCCGAGCGAACGCGAATAGCTCTTGCCGCCCTTGGATTCGGACATCGACTGGGAGATCACGTCGTAATCGCCGATCGCCTCAGACCGTTCGGCGAGAAACTTCGTATCGTCGATACCGCTGCCGAGGACCTTGATATTGGCGGCGGACCACAACGCCTCCATACCGTCCTCGCCCCAGCATCGGGCGCCCTGTGCCCAGGACTGCAACACCGTCATCACCACGATGCCGCGCGAGCCGAAATGGCTGTACTGCTTGGGCAGATCCTTCCAGCGCACGACGTTGGCCGCCTCGTCCAGCACCGCCAGCAGCGGCACCCGCAGACGTCCGTGCGGCGAGCGGGCCGCCTCGCGCATCGCCACATCGACCACCGCCGCGGTCAGGGCGCTGACCAGCGGGGCGGCCGAACCGCGGCCCTCCAGCGAGAGGCAGTACAGGGTTCCGTTGCGCTCCAGGAATTCCAGCTCGTCGAACTCCCGACGATCGCCGCCCGGGGTGATCCACTGGTGCACATTGGACATCTTCAGGCAGCCGATCATCTTCTTCGCGGTGCCGAAGATGCCGCTCTTGGTGCGCGGATCGGTGTTGTACTGCGCGGACAAGGATGACGCGGACAGGCTCAGATCGGCCACATTGGCCCAGTACGGCGTCGCCTGACGCAGCATCTCGATGGGTTCGGGGTTGTTCGGGTTGGTGACCCACTCCCACACCTGCACGATCGGCCGCTGCGCCACCGCGGCGGCCAGGAACAGGTTCGCCAGCAGGTCCTCGGCCTCGGCGTCGAAGTACTTGTCCCCCTTCGAATCCAGGCCGGAGTCCGCGTCGGCGAAGTGCCCGGCCAACTGTGCGGCACGCATCTCGCAACCGCGGCGACGCGCATCGACCCAGCGCAGCGGATCCCAGTACCAGTTGATCGGCTGATCCACGTCCAGGGCCACGCCCTGCGGATCGAAGACGTACACGTGGCGCGTATCCCCTTGGCGCTCACGCACACCGCGGGTCGCGTCGACCACGTCACGCTTGTTCGAGGTGACCAGCACCGGGCCGATGGCGGACAGAATCGCCGGGATCACCCGCGAGGTCGACTTGCCCTGCCGCGGCCCCCAGATGTCCAGGTGCAGATCCTCGTACGAGCCGTACAGCGGCATACCCTCGGCGACCGAGATCCCGATCGGCACACCCGGTGAATCGTTGTAGCCCAGACCCTGATTGCGCGACAGGCCCGACTCCAGGCCACCCGACCCGCGCCCCGAGCCGACACCGAGCTGCTCGGCCTTCTCCCGCACGCCCTGTTCGGTCAGCGCGGCGATGGAGCCGCCCATGCCCATGTACTGAGCCTTGTCGTCGACCGGTAGCTTGCCTTTACCGGCGCGCTTGCGCATCTCCTTGCGCACCGTGACGAACGCGATCAACAGCACGATCACCAGAATCACGATCACCGTGGCGGGCATCGGCCAGCTGAGTTTCCCCCGCGCGAACGAGGCGACGATCGCGATCGGATTGATCGGGATGTCCTGCTTGGGCGTGGACAGCCAGTTGCCCAGTTGCAGTGCCACCCACAGGGTTCCGACGACCGCGAATCCGACATAGATCAGAATCAGGGTGTGGTCGGGACCCGGGTCGGCCGGATCCTTCACCTTCTTCGCCATCTCAGCCTCCTGGGTGACCGTATATGTTGTTGCCGCTCAACGGAATCCGTCGAGTCGCCAGACTCCGCCGGTGGACACGACGGTGGCGATGACCGTCGTCGGCGGCAGCGGTTCGCGCCGCCCGTCCGGGTAGAGGACGGTCTGCTCGATTCCGATCTTGTACTGCTGATGATCCGGATCGCCGGTGGACGGCGCCTTCTCCCCCGACGCGAACGCGAACGCCTCGATCTTCGCCCCGGCCGTGGCCCAATCCGCCCACTGCAGTGAGGGTTTCGGCGTCTCCGCGACGCTCGGCGGGGAATCCAGCGTCCGCAGCAGGGTCGGGCCGAGGTACCGCCGCGCCCGCGACAGCGACGTCCCCTCGGACTCGGTCGCCGGGTACCAGGTGTAGATCTCCTGCAGCGCCGCCACCGCGACGCCGTCGGGTGTGCTCGGGTCCGGCGGCGGCACCGCTTCCAGCTGCCGGACCGTGGTCGTGGGCTGCTGCGTGTAGTCGGCTCCGGTGCCCCCGGCGCATGCGGCGGCCAACATCGCGACGCCCACCACCAGCATCACCACCACTATCGCGTATCGCCCGGTCACCGAGGCCCGCCCGCCCGGCGGGCGGCGGCCGACCATGTCTGTCCTCCAGGCTATCGGGCGCACGGGACTGTTGACAGCTCTCGGCAATTCGGTGATCTCGGCGTGTCCCGCGCGTCCGCGGTCGTGCACAGCTGTCCGGCTCACATCACCCTCCGTAACCGTCCGTCACCGGGTACCGCGGCCCGGCCCACACCGGACGGATCGGCCGCGCGCAGCATGCGGCCGCTGCCGAGATAGATGCCGACGTCCGCGGGCCCGCGCAGGCCGAAATCGAAGAACACCAGATCACCCGGACGCGCCGCACTCAACGGAACCTCCGAGCCCTTCTCCCACTGCTGTTCGGCCGTGCGCGGCAGGATAATCCGGCCGGAGGACGCCGCGAACACCGACGCCGAGGTCAGGCCCGGCCCGTCCAGACCGCCTCCGGTAGGCCCGGACGGACCACCGCCGCCCCACACGTACGGGGTGCCGATCCACTGCTCACCGGCCCGCACGATCTGATCGCCGCCGGACCCGCCGTCCGGTTGGAAGCTACCCATCGAGCCGGGCGCGCGGTACTGCGCCTCCATCGCCAGGATGTTCGCCACGTACGGCTGGGTCTCGGAGAAGTGCGCGGGGACCTGGTCGGGCATCCCGCCCGAGGCCAGTACCGCGCCCTCACCGGCGTTGTACGCCGCCAACGCCAACGGCACGACGTCGCCACGCACCTTCCCCTGCCCGATCCAGCCCTCGATCCGGTGGGCCAGCGAGCACATGTAGCGGCCCTGCGCGATGATCGCGTCGCCGTCGTCCCACAGGCTCGCCGTGCCGTTGCCGTCGGCATCGAGCAGGTAGGGTCTGCCGTCGTCCGGATCGGCGGATCGTGCTGTGCCGGGCAAGAATTGGGCCAAACCCTCGGCACCTGCCGGGGAAGTCAGCCCGCGCCGGAATCCCGACTCCTGTTTGCCCTGGGCGGCCAGGATCGAGGAGGTGATCTCCGGGCAGATGGATCCCGCACGGCGATACCAGATTTCGAGGTCGGCGGGCACCTTGCCGGCGGCGAGTGCGCCACCGGCGGTCCCGAACCCGAGGCCGCACAACGGATTCACCGCATTCGGCACCGCACCGCTGGCCTGCGGGGTCGGTGCGCCGTCCAACCAGGGCAGCGGGTCGATCTGATGCCCGCCGTTGAGACGGCCGCCGGGAACGATCTCGAAATGCAGGTGCGGCCCGGTGGCCTGTCCGGCCGAGCCCACCCGGCCGATCGGCTGACCGGCACGCACGGTCTGTCCCACCCGCACCCCGACGCCACTGGCCCATTCGTGCCCGTACACCGCGGAGAACGGACGTCCGTTGACATCCGTGGAGTCGACCACGATCCAGTTGCCGAATCCGGAGGCCGGTCCGGCCGCGACGACCGTGCCGTCGGCCACCGAGTAGATGGTCGTACCGTCCGGGGCTGCCAGGTCGACGCCGAGATGGGTGCCACCGCGCGAACCGAACGTGTCGGAGATCTGGAACGATCCGGCCGACAGCGGCCAGGTCCGCCGGATCGGCGCCAGGCTCCCGCCCGGCCGGTCTTCGCCCGTACCCGGATTCACCGCTGCCGCGGGCACATCGGGGACCGTCGAATGTGACGCCGCCGCAGGCGCGTTCGGCACCGATGCTGTGGATCCGGTCGGTTTCGCCGCGCCCGAGGCCGGCGAGGGTTGTGCCTGCGCCGCGACGCTCGGGACCGGCGCGGTGACCGAGACGGTCGGCTGATCGGCGCAGTCGTCCTCGGAGGAGGGCAGCACGATGATCACGATCAGCGCGATCAGCCCGATCACACTGCCGAATCCCACCCACAGCAGAGATTTCCCGTTCACCGCGGCACGCCCATTCGTCGCTGGGCAGCGATCATGTGCTGCGCTGGGTGTCGTTGAGGGTTTCCACCAGGGTGCGATTCATCTCGGCGGCGGCGGCCAGTTGCTGTTGCAGCAGAGCGACTTTGCGCCGCAGCGCGCCCGCGTCCATTCGATCCAGGCCGGGGCCCTCCGCGGCACGCACCCAGTTGCGGACCGAATTGGCGTGCACGCCGATCTGCTCGGCCACCACCCGGCACGCCTCGGATTCGCTGCGCAGCTTGCCCGTCAGGGCGATGACCTGTTCCACCGCGGCCTGGCGCACCTGCGGTGACACCCTGCGATAGGACCTGTGCGGCATCATCGTGCCAGCCTCCCTGACCGCCGAATCCGCGAAGGCGCCTGCGCCACCGCCCGGTTCGCTCTCACGCAGCACTCCCCTCGTCACCGCTCGGTGCGGCGTCGTCACCGCGGCGTGCGGTGGATTCGGTGAATTCGCTGAAACGCTGGTTGGTTTCGTGGATTCCGCTTTCCTTCTCCGAGATCGTGAATTCCATGTGGAACGGTATGCCGGGACGGCGATCCTCGCCGATCTTCAGCAGGAATTTACCGGTACCGGGTGCGGGTGGGCGGGCTTGTCCGGGTTTGAGCGCCTCACCGGTCAACGCCTGCGGCGCCGACCATCCCGTCACCATCTCCTCCTCGGCGGAGGTGAACGGAATCGTGGAATCCAGACGTTTGATCTCCTCCGGCGGCAGCGCGCCGAAGATCTTCGCGCGGGCGCGTTCGAGGAAACCGATCGCCTTGGCGATCGCGGCTTCCGAACCGAGCGACTGCAGATCTTTGATGGTGTGGCTGATCATGATCAGCGAGGTGGCCAGGCCGCGTTGCAGACGGGTCAGTTCGTCGACGCGATCGACCATGAAATCGCCCAGGCCCAGTACCTGCCACAGCTCGTCCATGACCACCTGGAAATAGCGCTGCGCGCCCAGTTCCGCGTCGGCGAGCACGTGTGCCGCCTCCACCGAGGCGAATCCGTCGGCCCAGCAGGCCAGCATGACCGCGGCCTTGAGCTTCTTATCGCCGGTGGGGATGTGCGAGACGTCGATGCAGACCGCGACCGCGGTGGTGTCGATTGGCGTGGTCGTCTGCCCGTTGAACACCGCGCCGAACGGACCCTGGGTCAGGGCGCGCAGCGAGCGGCGCAGACCCTTGATGGATTCGTGGTACTCCTCGGGGCTGTCCGCACCGGCGTCGAGCATCAGCTGCTCGCCGCCCTCGACGATGACCTCGAGCAGATTCTCCATGATCGGCGGATTCTCCGGGGCGAACTCGCTGCCCTCCCGGTACAGGATGCTCAGCGCGGTCGAGATGAGCGTCTCCTCGTAGTCGCGCACCCGCGCACCGCGCACGAGTTCGACCAGACCGGCGATCAGGGTGACCTGGCGGGCCCGCAGTTCCTGGGTCACCTGAACCTGCAAGGCGGGCATATCGTTCAGCAGCGGCACGACCGAGCCGAGGACACCACCGGCCAGCGGATTGAGCTTGCCGTGGCCGTAACCCAGGTCGATGACCTGTCCGCCGACCATCTCCACCAGTTTGCGGTAGTCGGGTTTGACATCGGCCAGGATCAGCGGCGTGATGCCCTGCGCGACACCGCCCAGCACGATCCGGCGCACCAGCGAGGATTTACCGAATCCGTTGAGTCCCAGGACGAACAGGCTCGGCGCGGTGATGAAACTGCCACGCATGAACCAGTTCATCGGATCGAAGCAGACCGGGGCTCCGGTGTGCAGATGCGAGCCGAGCGGGGTGCCGATCAGCGGCGCGCCCGCGCCGACCGACCACGGCCACAGGCCCGCGACCTGCGCGGTGGTGGCGCGGTATTCGACCGGACGGCCCACGACGTTCATCCGGCCGCCGCCCGCGCCGAGATAACCGCGATCGGTCAATTGCGCTGTGGTGCGGTCGAATCCGTCCTCGTCCTCCGATTCGAGGCGGGCCGCGGCGTTCATCCGGCGCAGATCGTCGGTGCGGATGCGGAAGGCCGCCCAGCCCGCGCGCAGACCCGCGCCCTCGCGGGCGGTCATCTCCAGCCGGGCCCGGGTGAGCTCGTCCAGCAGCGGCGGCCCCTTTTTCGGCTGCTTGCCGCCCTTGCCCTTTCGAGCCGACGACGACCTCGCCGGAACCGGGGCCGTGCGCTGGGATTCGCCGCGGACGGTCTCGCCGCCGTTGCGATCGGTCACCCGGCGGCGATTGCGCTGCGACATCGGGGCACGGCTGCGGGTCAGATGCCCCGGGTCGGCGCGCTGCGGATCCGGATGGGATCCGTTGCCGGACAACGTATCCGGTCCCGAACGCGGGCGTGCGGCGCGGGGGTCGGGCGGTCCGGCCTGCTCGGATAAATCCTGCGGCGGGCGCTGACGCCGACCGCCCTGCCCGTCTCGCATGTCCTCACGACCTCTCACACGCTGTTCGGTCCCCCGGGCCGCACCGCCCGACCGGTCGGGTGTCTGCTGGTTGCCACGGTCGCGCGCCGTCGCGGGCCGGGACGTGGAATTGCGTGTGCCGGTATCGGCCGGGCCACGCCTCGCGTCGACCGGACCCGGACCATCGGCGGCGGGCTTCGTCTCGTTTGAGGCCGTCTTGCCGTTCGTGGGCGCCGGGCCGTTCGCGGCGGGCGCGTCGAGTGCGGGAATCGCTCCGGCACGTGAGGTGGAGTGCTCCCGCGTGGTGACGGACTGCTCACGAGCAGTGGAGGATTCGATCGCCAGACGATCGGAGGCCGCGTCCTCGCGCATCGGACGGCGCTCACGCGGCGGTGCGACGTCCCGGGAACGCGAGCGCGCCTCGGCATCGCCCGACCGGCCCG
>NZ_BDBQ01000018.1 GCF_001613065.1 Nocardia miyunensis NBRC 108239 | reverse complement strand
CCCGCCGCGCCGCGCTCCTCCTCCGTCCGGCGCGGCCGGCGTTCCGGCGGCGTGCTGGAACGGCCACGCCCGGAGCCGAGTCCGGGCGTGCCGCGGCGGGCGGGACGAACGGGCGCGTCGTCCCAGTCGGCAGGCATGGCGGTACGCGGCTGGCCGGGCGTGTACGCCTCGATGTCCCAGTCGTCCTCGCGACGCAGACCGCGCCCACCGCCCGGCAGCGGATTACTCGTGTCCACCACGCGTTCGCGGTAGCGCGGCGGCTCGCCGCGGTAGCGGATCGGCGCTTCGCCGTCATCACCTGCCATGAAGGATCACCCCGCCAATGCTTTCGGAATGCTCGCGTGCTCCGGCAGAATCACCCCGCACCCGAGCGAGGCCGCGAAGGCCGCCGCCTGATAGCGATAGCACCGCCGGATCTTCAAGCGCGCCTGTGTGGACAGATCGCGCGTGATGGCCTCGATACGCGGCAGATCGCCGCGCAGGGGCTCGGTGATCGTCACCAGCGCCCCGAAGCGGGTCACGCCGTGCCCGCGCGCCTGCTCCTCGCGGGCCTGCTGCGTCGCGCCCACCCGCAGGGTGGCCGCCGCCGAGACGACACCGCGCTCGCTCTGCTGTGCCACCAGCGCGTTCTTGTAGTCGTCGTCGACGATCTCGGCGGCGTCGGCCGCCGAGTGCGGACGGTACACGATGGCGACGCGTTTGCGCGGCACTTCGGGATTGGGTGCGAGCAGGCGCTGCAACACCCGTTCGTCCACCGCGCCCTCCGGGGCGGTGTCCATCTCCCAGGTCACCGAGCGACCGCCGTCGTGCAGGAAGTTGTCCCAGCGCTCCTCATGCGAGACCGGCCCGGCATCGGCCCAGTCCAGACCGTGGCCGCCGGGTTCACCGACTGCGACCTCGAGATCGGCCTGCGCGGCCGGATCGTAACTGCGCCGGATGAAGGCGATCACCTCGTCCGCGGACATCGGCTGGGCACGCACGCCCGCCTCGGCCAGAGCCGCGCAGATCCCCGGCAGCCGGCGGCCGATCTCTACCGCCTCCTCCGCCGGATTCTTGCGGCGCTCGGCGGTGGTCGCCTTGAACGTGATCGACACGCGCGGCAGCAATTGCACACGCTCCTGGGGCAATTCGGTGGCCAGCTCGTACATCACCTGCTGCGCCAGATCCGGCGCCTGCGGGTGAGTGATCGTGGACACCTCGGTCAGCAGCCGGTTACCGGTCTCGGGCACGGTATCGATGACCGGAACGACCGCGATGATGTCGGAGGTCTGTCCCAGCGAGGCCAGGAAGGTGCCCCAGGCCGCGACCCAGCGATCGATCACCGGCTGGTCCACCGCCTCGTGGCCCTGCGGCCAGGCCCGCAGCACGACGGTGTACTGACCGAACTGCGGCAGATGGATCATGCCGAAGCTATAACCGCCGGCATCGATCCCCTCGTACAACTTCGACGGCGCCATCAGCCCCGGCAGCCGGGCGACCCCGCCGGGGATCCGGGAGAACCGCCCGCCCCGATAGACGTGCTCGCCCCGATTACGACCGCGTAGCCAATGGAACATCATCAATCCCGTCTCGTAGCCGGAGCGGCCCCCCGACCGCCACACCAGTGGAACCATCACCACGACGCCGATCCCGGCGACGAAGAACGCCGGTTTCGGACCCGCCACCAACGCCGTCAGCAGCGCGCTGATGACCACCACGAAGCCGAGCACCGTCTCACCCCAGCGCAGGCCGAAAAGACCTGCGCTGCGCGGCTTCTGCCAGAGCCCGTACGAGCGCCGCTCATAGGTTTCGGTCGTCGTCATCGTGGAATGGTGCTCCTGCCCAGGTCGGGTGAACGGTTGCCCCAACGGTCACCGGCGATGTCACCCATCGCCGCTTCACCGCGATTCAGACTGGCCGCGGCCGCGCGGGCGTTGGCGATATGGTTCATCGCGCGGGACGAGGTGTTCCCCGCTCCGGTCGTCGGCGG
>NZ_BDBQ01000017.1 GCF_001613065.1 Nocardia miyunensis NBRC 108239 | reverse complement strand
TCCGGGCGCCCCCGAGGCGGCGGTACCGCGCATGGCGACCGCCTTGGTGCCGACCGCGCCCAGCGCCATCGCACCCAGAACCACGCCACCGGTTGCGGCCAGACCCGATCCGCCGTTTCCGACCATGCCGACCGCCGGGGCGACCAGGCGCATCAGCACGGGCAGGACGAAGGCGACGCTGCCCAGCAGCACGATCGCCACCAGCATGCGCTGTGCCTGATCCGCATCGGGAAGCCCTCCGGTGGAGGTGGTTTCGTCGGTGCTTCCCGCGGCCAGGAAGGCGATCATGTAGACGATCGCCGCCACGGGTTTCCACAGCATGAACGCGATGATCCAGCTCAGCAGCTTCGAGTAGGACTGCTTACCGATATTCGTGCCCGATGCGGCGGCGGCCAGCGGCAGCACCCCCGCGGCCACCACGAGCATGCCCTGACGCACGATCGCCAGGACGATCTGCGCCAGCGCGCCGAGCAGACCCACGATCGCGATGATCAGCACCAGACCGGGCGAGAACGCCTGCAGTTTACTGGTTTTCACCATCAACTCGGCGATGTTCTTCGCCTGGCCGTTGGTCGCGTCCTGAATCACCCACGCGGAGAAGCGATCCGAGGCCTGGGTGCCCGCGACGATCACCGCGCCCAGCATCCAGGAACTGAACACCACCCGGGCGAACATCTTGAACGATTCGGCCGCTTCGGATATCAGCGCACCGCGTCTGGCCTCGGCGAGTCTGACTCCGGACAGGATGATCGAGACGATCAGCAGCAGGATCTGCGCCTGATAGGTGTAGTCGTTGATCTTCTGGAACAGCTGGCCGCCGTTGCTGAGCCGCTCGTTGGGCACCTTCATCCAGAAGGTCAGGGCCATGATCAGCGCCTGCCCCAGACCGCTCATCAGCGAGTCGACCACCTTGCCGAAGGTGGAATCCCAGGCCTTGTCGCGCACCGCGGTGGCGGCGTTGTCGGGATGGGTGGCGGCATTGGCGCCCTTACAGGCCGCCGAGGCCGCATCGCCCAGGGAAACCCCGGGCAGTCCCATATTGTCGAGATCGTCGTGAATCTGGTTGCAGGTCTGGTCGAATCCGTAGGTCTGCCCGTACGCCACGGTGGGCGTCGCGATCATGACGGTGAAGACCACCGCGAGAATCGTGACGAGGCGCCTGATCATATGATTCACCCCTCGGTGCGTCGAAGTGCCGCCATCCAGGCCGGCCGGCGCGGCCGGTAGCACTGTCGTCAACGTCCCATCACATCCCCTGCTCGCCGCTGCGCTCACCATTTAGTCCACCCATCCAGCGAGTCCACGTACTCGGTCTGCGAACCCGAGGCGTCGGTCGGCTTCAGCCGCCAATCCCCGTTGTCCCACACCATGACCAGGCGGACCGCCGCCCACAGTTGTTTGCCGTCGTTGACCGGGCCGCGTGCGGCCAGCCGCACGATGGCCATGTCGTCGGCATAGTTCTCGATCTGAAACGCGTCCGGCGCCACCAGATATCGCGTCACCTGCTCGGGCTGCTGCTCGGGCAGCCGTCCCGCCGAACGCGCCTTGTCGTACGCGGCGAGTTGCTGTGCGCTGGCCTTGACCTGATGCACGTACAGGTCCCGGTCGGCCGGACGCGCGTTGAGCCGGTAGGTGATCTGCGCCGCCGCCAGCACCGCGCCCTGCGGAGTATGCGAAAACCCTGTGGCCAGGCCGTCGGTGATCCGGGTCGGACCGTCGCTGGTGGAGAACGGCACCGAGGCGCCGAACACCCGCTGCCAGCCGTGCGGTGCGGTGATCCCGGTCGGAGCCGCCGTCAGCCAGTCCTGATCGCTCGATTTGTGTTCCTTGCCCGGATCCTGCGGAAGTACTTGTCCGGCAGGGTTGTTCGGTACATCCACCCGGCGGCCGAACACGTCCACCGCGGGCGCGGCGAAACCGGTCGCGTTCGAACCCGCCGCCGGTGACGGCGCACCGGGAGCCGCGGCCTGGCCGCCGCCATTGCGCGAACCGCCGTGATTGACGTACATGAACACCCCGACGACCACGATCAGCGCCAGCACCGCCGCGGAGGCGATGCCGCCGAAGGAGATTCCGCGGTCCGAGTCCGCATCCTTGTCCTTCATGTCGGCAGGAAGGTCAGGGCGATCGCGCTTGCGGACGAGGCCACGATCGCACCGACCAGGCTCATCACGATGCCGTGCGACGCGTCGTTGATCGCCATGTCGTCGCGCATCGCCGACCACAGGCGCCCCGCCGAGATGATCAGCCAGGCAAGGCAGAACAACAGCACCACCCAGAGCAGCCAATCGATCAGCTGCATCAACGGCGCGACTACGTCGGCCGGCATCTGTTTGTAGGCAAGCACGGGCGCCACGCCCCTATGATCCGATGGCTGCGTTCATGATGGTCCCGGCGCTGGTGGCGATGATTCCGCCGATCATGGCGCCGGCCACCATCTTCGGCGACTCCAGACCGCCGCCGGTCCACTTCTCCCAGGCGAACCGGCCACCCGCGTAGGTGATGCCCAGAATGCCCGAGAGCAGCACGAACCAGGTGAAGTAACGGACCAGTTTCAGCAATTTGTCCGAGGCGGGCGGGGCCTCCGGGGTCGGGTTACCGACCTGAGCGAGGACAGCGCTGTACGTCTCGTGCACAGCGAGCAAGATGGTACTCATCGAGCATCCTTCTTCAATAGGTGAACCGAAAACAAAGCCGTGTACCGGGGGTACACCGTCAGTCGCGCCAAGTCGCCACCCGCCCAGCGGCGTCCGAGAGTGCACGGTCATCGCATGCCCTCTTCCTCGAAATGTGAAGCGGTGCTTACCTTTTCACGAATCAGAGCCACTATACCCGCACCCAGCTGGTCCACGTCGTGCGGAACCTCGTGCAGTGGATCGAGCTTGCGTTTGCTCTGCTGCGGCGGCGGATCGCTGGGCGACCACACCGGCAGTTGTTCGGGTTCGACCAGCGTCCACTCCTCGTACCACGGCACCTGCCAGACCGGTCCGGCCAGTGAGCCCACCACGTCGCGGTAACGGCGGATCTCCGCCGGAATGCGGCCCGGCCGGGCAGCCACCGTGATCAGCCCGAGCACCTGGCAGGTTCCGGCCAGGCCGGCATGATGCTGACGCAGCAGGTCGTGCGCCCGGGTCAGCCCCGAAATCGTCTCGCGCGCAAGCAGAACCACGTAGGGGGACTCGCGATCGAAGACACCCGGCCAGCGCCGATGCGAGTCCGCCGCGGGCGCGAGCACGTGCGCGAGGGTGCTGGCGCCGGCGCCGCCGTGGACACCGAGCAACCACACCAGCGGCGCGCGTCCGGCGCCGGGGACGGGCCGGTCCCAGATGGGCGCGCGACGATTCTCCGGCGGTGCGACGACGCCCGCGGCCCCCGTCGGCTGGTCGGCCCGCTCGGGGGTTTCCGATGGTTTGCGACTTTCCTTCATGGCCGCGGTCATGATGCCACCCCCGCGAGCAGGGTGCGATAAGCCCTGCGTGTTTCGGCGGCAAGTGCGTTGTGTCGCACCAGTTCTCCGCGTGCCAGATGCTGGTCGTAGGGGATCTCGCGGATGTCGCGGACCCATCCGTTGAGATGTTCACGCAAATGCTTCGCCACCGGAGCGCTGTCGCCGGGCAGCTGATGGGACACCACGATCGTGGTGTCCCCCACGATCCCGCCGCCCTGGCCCTCGGTCTGGCCGCCGAACTCGTCGTCCAGCCATTCCAAGGTCACCCGCAGCCGGTTGGCCGCGTCGGCGCGCGCCGGAATCGCCAGCACCAGCGCGATATCGGCATCTTCGAGCAGCGGACGCAGATGCCGCGCGGCGATCGGACTGCCGCCGTCGTAGACCGGGGTGTGCCCGGCCTCGGCCATCGCCCGCGCGACGGTCAGGTAGGTCGCCCGGCGACGCAGCGGCGCGGCGTCGCGCCAGAGCAGGCCGATGCCCGAACTCGCCAGGGACAGACACTCCTTCAGCGGCGCGGGCTCGTCGTCGCCGCGGCCGTAGAGCCAGGACTGCAGGCTGATCGGGCTCAGATGTTCGTCCGCGCCGCGCAGTGCCAGATCGCTGCCCGAGGACGTCGCGTCCACCGCGACCGTCGGCAGGCCGCCCGAGGCCAGTTCCGCGGCCAGGCCCAGGGCCGTCGTCGTGGTACCCGCACCGCCGCAGCCGCCGACCACCAGAATCGGCCGCGGCAGCAGATCACCCTCGCCGTTCTCACGCCGGCTCCGGCGTAACCGCACCACCGGAGCCCTGTCACGCGTACGCGAACCCGCCGGGTCGCCCGTCTCGGGCGTCTCGTCGAGCCACTGGCTCCAGTCCTGTCCCATCGTCTCAGCTCTCCTCTTAACCGGCCGTGATTCCCGTGATCAGGGTGCGGCCGCCGACGACCTCGGTGGTCACCGTCTGCCGGCCGTAGGTCGCGGGCGCGCCTCCCGGCCGTTGTTCGGTGACCTCCACCGAATACCTGGAATCCCCGGACGGCGCCACTCGCACGCAGTACACGGTCCCCGGGGGGACCGAGTCGATGCCGCGCTGGATCACCTCCGCCGCAGGAATTCTCGCGTCCGGCGCGACGACCTCACGGGCGCGTTCGGCGGAACGGTCGACGTAGTAGGCGTGCTGGAACCACATGATCGCGTCGGGCCCGGAGCCCGTGCCGCCCGGCTCCGCCCCGCGCACCACATCACCGATGCGCTCGGTCGGACAGCTGAGCACCGTGCCGGTGGTCGCTCCGGTGAGCCGGATCTCCGAGATCACCGGACGCCCGGAATGCGCGGAATGCCCGGCGCCGCCACGGATATGAAGCAAATACACAGCGAACATCGCTGCCGCGGCGAGCAGCAGCACCGCGACCGCCAGGACGAGCGCGACGCGCAGACTGCCGGGCCCGGCCTG
>NZ_BDBQ01000016.1 GCF_001613065.1 Nocardia miyunensis NBRC 108239 | reverse complement strand
GAGCCAGTCGGCGGAGTTGCCCGGCCAGTCGTCCTCGTCGAGCGGGGCGGGACGGCGCGAGGAGGACTGGCGGGCACGGGAATCCCCGTCCTGCCGATCAGCATCCTCGGTGCCGGATTCGTCCCGCGCGCGGCGCTCGTACTGTCCGGCCGTATCGTCCGCGGCATCGCCGGAGCGCGTCCGACGGGGGCGGCGGGCCGGCGCGTGCGCCTCCTCGTCCCACGGGAACTGCACAAGCTCGGCGTTGCGCACGGGATAGTCGTCGTCCGGCCCGGGGGCGTGATCGCCCGCGACCCAGTCCGACCAGCCGCCGACGAATTCGGCGCGGCGCGTGCCGGTCTCCCCCGCGAACGGGATGTCGAACGGTTCGGGTTCGGTCTCCTGGATGTAGTGCGGGTACTGGCCCGCGCCCGCTTGGCTCAGCGCCTGCTCCAGCTCGGGATCGGCGGCCTCCCGCGATGCCGCGGGATCCTGCGGCTCGAGGGCCGGGAACCAGTGCTGCACATCTTTGTACGAGTTCAACATTCCCCCGTCCCCGCAGAGCCAGGCACCTCGTGCGACATCGTCGGACCTCTCGGCGATCAGTTCGTGGTGAACGGGCAGTTCGTGGTGAACGGGCATGGAAATTCTCCCGTACCCGACGAATTCGGCGAACTCGACGCGCCGGACACGCCGGCCGAGATTCCGCCGACCAGGCCTTTCACATTCTCATACCGGTGCCCGACGTTGCGATTTCCGCTGGTCGAGGCGGTGCGGCGAAACGCGGATTCGCCGGGCGGCCAGGTCCGATGACGCATCTCACGCCGGAGCGCCGAAAAGTGAAACGCCACCGGGCCAACGACCGTGGCGACAGCACCACGCCGATCCGGTCGAATGTCCAAGGCGGACAACGCCGCAGCGTCGCCGACGGAGCTGGGGAGGGTTACCGGGAGCCGCGGGTACGCCTGCGCTCGCGTGGTGCTCGCCGAGGCGTCACCCGCTATCGCGACCAGCCTGCTCCAGGTTGTGCGCGCGGTCAGCATCGTCCGACCCCCTTAACCAGCTGTGTGCAAGGCGTTCGGAGGGCCGAGAGCCTCGGCGGGCGAGAGTAGTCGGTGATCGGTTCGAGTTGCCGCCGTTGCCGTGTAAGCCCCGAAACGCAATAGACCGTAACAGAATCCGGCGAACTCCGCAGTGCATCCCGCGGGATGCGACCTCGAGACGGGAAGGATCTGTGTCTCTCAGACCGCCGCGCCGGAAGAATTTTCGAGCATCACATCGGCAGCACCGAGCAATCAGCAACAATTAGGCAATCAAACCTGGCCGCCGAACGAGCTGATCACACGCGAATCAACCCGCGCCGCAACCGGATTGCACGCCAGAAAATTGCCATAACTCGAACATTTCTACATATACGGTCGAATTACCGCGTAGATACACATAGTTCGCAATCGCCGATATTTCGCTGACTGCTATTGCGGCATTCGGACCGACGGATACTCGCGGGCCGCCTGCGCGACCCGGACGACGGCCCGACGATGTCGACCACTCCGGGGTCGGTCTCTGATGGCGCTCGCCGGGGGTCTCGAGCGAGTTGCCAGGGTCGTCCGGGCAGACTGTCGGAGTGGCTCAACTACCCCTGGCAGCCGTGGGCTGCGCATTCATCGGCGCGGTGATGTTCGCCGTGTCCGCCGTGGCGCAGCAGCGAGCGGCGGCCGATGTGCCCGAGGGCGACGCCCTGCTCGCCCGGTTGATCCGCAATCCGCGCTGGTGGGCGGGGATCGTCGGCGATGCGGGCGGATTCGGTTTCCAGGTCGCGGCCCTGGCCATGGGGTCGGTGCTGGTCGTCCAGCCGATTCTGGTGACCTCCCTGGTCTTCGCGCTGCCGCTGGCCGCGCACTACAGCGGGCGGCGGGTGACGCCGATGATGTGGGCGCAGGCCGCGGCGCTGTCGGCCGCGCTGGCGGTCTTCCTCGTCATCGGCGACCCGACCGAGGGAAACACCGACGCGCCCTGGCATCGCTGGATCGGCCCGCTGGGCCTGCTGGGCGGCATGATCGTGGTGGGTGTCGTGATCGCCATCACGGTCCGCATTCCCGCCCTGCAGGCGCTGCTGCTGGGCACCGCCGCCGGTCTGCTGTTCGGCATCTCCGCCGCCCTCACCGAACATGTCACCGAGTTGTTCGGCCGCGGACTCGGCCCGGTCCTGACCAGCTGGCAGCCCTACACCCTGGTGGCCGCCGGAATCGCCGGACTCTACCTGCAACAGCGCGGCTACCAGGTGGGCCCGCTGTCCGCCTCGCTACCGGCCTTCACCGTGGCCGAACCGCTCGGGGCGGCGTTCATCGGACTCACCGTCCTGAACGAACGGCTGCGCAGCGGCCCGGTCGGCACGGCCTTCGTGCTGGCCTCGGTGATCGTGATGTGTGTCGGGGCGGTCCTGCTGTCCCGGGCTCAGGCGGCCGAGACCGTCTCGGAGACCGTGGCCGGACAACGCTCGGCCCGGCACCACCCGGCCTGAGTTCAGGTGAAGATCCGGCCCCCGTTGACGGCGATGGCCTGTCCGGTGAGGAAACCGTTCCGCACCACCATCAGCACCGCGTCGGCCACCTCCTCGGGCGTGCCCATCCGCCCGACCGGGAGCGACGCGGCGACACCGGCGGCCTTCAGCGGTGCCGCCATCTCGGTGTCGACGGGTCCGGGTGCGACGGCGTTCACGGTGATCTGCTCGGCCGCGAGCCGGGCAGCGTAACCGCGGGTCAGCCCCTCGAGTCCGGCCTTGGACGCGTTGTAGTGCACGCCCAACGCCCCGCCGCCGCGCGCGGCCACCGATGACATGTTGACGATGCGGCCCCAGCGGCGCGCCCGCATCCCGGGCACGACCGCCTGGGTGCACAGGAACGCCGATTTCAGATTCACCGCCAGGGTGCGGTCGAAATCCTCCTCGGTCAGCTCGTCGATATCCCGGACCGGACCGATCCCCGCATTGTTGATCAGGATGTCGACCGGACCGAGCCCGGCGACCACCTGTCCGACCATCGTGTCCACGTCGGCGGCCACCGAGACGTCGCCGCCCACCGCCGAGCCCCGTCCGCCGGAGCGTTCGATCTCCGCGACAACGGCCTCGGCCTCGTCCTTGCGGCTGCGGTAGTTCACCGCGACCGCGGCCCCGGCTCCGGCCAGGGCCACCGCGATCGCCCGGCCGATCCCCCGGGACCCGCCGGTGACAAGCGCAACGCGACCACTGAGAGTGTTGTGTGCGTCCATGTCATCGACGGTAAAACCTGGAGCACACTCCATGGCAACTCCGCCGAATTGCGATCACGCAGCCGAGGTCACCCGGTAGACGTCGTACACGCCCTCAACGTTGCGGACCACGTTCAGCAGATGGCCGAGGTGTTTGGGATCGCCCATCTCGAAGGTGAACTTGCTGATCGCCACGCGATCACCGGAGGTCATCACCGAGGCCGAGAGGATGTTCACCTTCTCGTCGGCGAGCACCTTGGTGACGTCCGAGAGCAGGCGGGTGCGGTCCAGCGCCTCGATCTGGATGGCGACCAGGAATACCGAGGACGGTGACGGCGCCCAGGTGACCTCGATGATCCGTTCCTGTTGCGACTGAAGCGAATCGGCGTTCGTGCAGTCGGTGCGGTGCACGCTCACCGCGCCGCCGCGGGTGACGAATCCCATGATCTCGTCGCCGGGCACCGGCGTGCAGCACTTCGCGAGCTTCGCGACAGTCCCTGGGGCGCCGGGGATTTCGACACCCGCATCGCCGCCGGATCGCTGACGCAGCGGCAGCGTGGAGGGCGTACTGCGTTCGGCCAGTTCGTTTTCCACGTCGCCGACGCCGCCGAGCTGCGCCATCAGACGCTGCACGACGTGATGCGCGGACACCTGGTTCTCGCCCACCGCCGCGTACAGCGCGGAGATGTCCGAGTAGTGCAGTTCGTGGGCCAGCGCGGTCATCGCGTCGACGCTCATCAACCGCTGCAACGGCAGACCGGACCGGCGGACCTCCTTGGAGATCTGCTCCTTGCCGGCCTCGAGCGCCTCCTCGCGACGCTCTTTGGCGAACCACTGCCGGATCTTGGCCTTCGCCCGCGGCGAGACGACGAAGTTCTGCCAGTCGCGGCTCGGCCCGGCGTTCTGCGCCTTGGAGGTGAAGATCTCGACGACCTCACCGTTCTCCAGCTGCCGTTCCAGCGCGACCAGTCGCCCGTTGACCCGCGCGCCGATGCATTTGTGCCCGACCTCGGTGTGCACCGCGTACGCGAAATCGACCGGAGTCGACTTCTGCGGCAACGTGATCACATCGCCCTTCGGGGTGAACACGAAGATCTCCGGCGACTTGAGGTCGAAGCGCAGCGATTCCAGGAACTCCGCCGGATCCGCGGCCTCCCGCTGCCAGTCCAGCAGCTGACGCATCCAGGCCATATCGTCGACCTCGGCGATATCACCGGAGTGCCTGCCCTTGGTCTCCTTGTAGCGCCAGTGCGCGGCGATGCCGAATTCGGCGGTGCGGTGCATGTCCCGGGTGCGGATCTGCACCTCGAGCGGCTTGCCGTCCGGGCCGACGACGGTGGTGTGCAGCGACTGGTACACCCCGTACCGCGGCTGGGCGATGTAGTCCTTGAACCGGCCCGCCATCGGCTGCCACAGCGAGTGCACCACGCCGACCGCGGCGTAGCAGTCGCGCACCTCCTCGCACAGGATGCGGATGCCGACCAGGTCGTGGATGTCGTCGAAGTCCTTACCCTTGACGATCATCTTCTGGTAGATCGACCAGTAGTGCTTGGGTCGCCCCTCGACGCTGGCGTTGATCCGGCTGGCGGCCAGGGTGTTCACGATCTCCGCGCGAACCTTGGCCAGGTAGGTGTCGCGGGACGGCGCGCGGTCGGCGACCAGTCGCACGATCTCGTCGTACTTCTTCGGGTGCAGGATCGCGAACGCGAGATCCTCCAACTCCCACTTGACCGTGGCCATACCCAGCCGATGTGCCAGCGGCGCAATGACTTCCAGCGTTTCGCGGGCCTTCTTGGCCTGCTTCTCCGGCGGCAGGAAGCGCATCGTGCGCATGTTGTGCAGACGGTCGGCGACCTTGATGACCAGCACGCGTGGATCGCGCGCCATCGCGATGATCATCTTGCGGATGGTCTCGGCCTCGGCGGCCGCACCCAGATTGACCTTGTCCAGTTTGGTGACGCCGTCGACCAGGTGGGCGACCTCCTGGCCGAACTCCTCGGTCAGCTCGTCCAGGGAATAGCCGGTGTCCTCGACCGTATCGTGCAGCAGCGCGGCGACCAGGGTCGTGGTATCCATCCCGAGCTCGGCCAGGATATTGGCCACGGCCAGCGGATGGGTGATGTACGGATCGCCGGACTTGCGGAACTGGTGCGCGTGCTTCTCGTCGGCGACGTCGAAAGCGCGCTGCAGCAGTTGCAGATTGGCCTTCGGATACAGCTCGCGATGCACCGTGGCCAGCGGCTCGAGCACCGGCTTGACGGCCGCGATACCGCGCTGGCCGGTCATCCTGCGGGCCAGCCGGGCGCGCACCCGGCGCGAGGCCGAGGTCGACACGACCGCGGGGCTGCCCGGCTGACGCGGTGGCATGGCGCGCGGGGTCGGCGCCGCCGCGGATTTGGCGGGCGCGGGAGACGACTCGGGCTTGACTCGATCGCCAGCGATCGTTTGCTCGGCATTCGCCTTTTCCAGATGCTGAGTCATGCCACCACCTCTCCCGCCTCGACCGGAACACCCTAACCGATGTTCCGGCGCGGCTCAGACCACCAACTTTAATCCCCGTCACCGGCGACCGCCGCATCCTGGGCGCATACGACATCAGCCGACCATCCGGCCGCCGGGCGATACCGCCATCCTTGCAGAACGCGAACCGCTCCCGGACAGTTCCCGCGAAGATGCCACGAGTTCGCAGACGCCCGGCCAGCAGCCTCACCGGCATGACCGAACTGAGCCACCGCCCGCCCGTCACGGATCCTCGACCAGTCCCTCCTCGGTGAGTTCCAGCCATCGGGTGACCCCGATCTCCTCGAGGAATCGACGATCGTGACCGACCACCATCAGCGCCCCCTCGAAGCCGGTGAGCGCCTCGGTGAGATGGGCGAGGCTGGGCAGGTCGAGATTGTTGGTCGGTTCGTCCAGGAGCAGCAGCCGGGGTGCGGGATCGGCCAGCAGCAGCATCGCCAATGCCGCCCGCAGACGTTCCCCGCCCGAGAGCGCACCCGCCGCGACGTCGGCGTCCGCGCCGCGGAACAGGAAGCGGGCCAGCTGGGCGCGGACCCGCTCGGCGGTCGCGTGCGGCGTTGCGGCCGAGACGTTCTCGAACACCGACCGCCGCTCGTCGAACACATCCAGACGCTGCGGCAGCATCCGCCACGGCACCTTCGGCGGCTCCGCGGCGATGCGGCGCAGCAGCGTGGTCTTACCCGCGCCATTGCGTCCGGTCAGCGCGATCCGCTCCGGGCCGTTCACCCGCAGGGTGACCACCGGACCGTTGGCCAGGCGCACCGCGTCCAGCTCGATGACGTCCTGTCCCGGATACAACCGCGTTCCGGGCAGATCCACCCGGATCTCCCGATCGTCACGCAACTTCTCGCCGGCCCGGTCCAGGGTCTGCCGCGCCTGCTCCACCTTCGCGATGTGGTTGTTGCGCAACTTGCCCGCGGAGACCTGGGCCTGCCGTTTACGTTCGCCCATAACGATTTTCGGCTCGCGCTTCTGCTCGAACATCTTCTGCCCGTACCGCTGGCGGCGATCCAGTTTGATCCGCGCCTCCACCAGTTCGCGCGACTGTTTGCGAACATCGCTGCGCGCGTCGCGAATCGCGGCACGCGCGGCCTCCTGCTCGGCCTCGATGATCTCCTCGTAGACGGCGAAATTCCCGCCGAACGAACGGATCTCGCCGTGCCGCAGCTCGGCGATGACGCCCATGCGATTGAGCAGTTCACGATCGTGGCTGACGATCAGCACGGTGCCGGAGAACTGCTCGACGACCTCGTAGAGTCGTTGTCGCGCATGCAGATCCAGATTGTTGGTGGGTTCGTCGAGCAGCAGGACGTCCGGTTCGGGCAACAGTTCGGCGATCAAGCCGAGCAGGATCGTCTCTCCGCCCGACAGCGTGTCCAGGCGGCGGTCCAGCCGGCACACGTCCCCGGCCAGGTAGTCCAGGCCGAGACGGCCCAGCAGGGCGATCGCGGATTCCTCGACGTCCCAGCGACCGCCGACGACGTCGAAGTCCGCCTCGGTCCCTTCCCCCGATTCGATCCGGTGCAGCGCTCGCCGCACCCGGTCGATACCGAGCACCTCGTCCACGCGCCGACCCGCGGCGAGGCCGAGATCCTGGCGCAGATATCCGAGGCTGCCGCCGACGGTGATGGACCCGCGCGCGGGTCGCAGCTCACCGGCGATCAACCGGAACAGGGTGGACTTCCCGACGCCGTTACTGCCGACCAGTCCGAGGTGACCGGGCCCGAGTACGGCGTCCAGGCCGTCGAAGACCGGGGTGCCATCGGGCCAGGAGAAGGTGAGATCGGACAGCGAAACAGAGGTAGACATGTGCACACTCCTGCAGAGGTCGCGAGAATGCGGCGCGCGGGATGCGGGCCACTCGACGGCTACCTCAGAAGAGCAACGGCACGACTCCGATCAACGGGAATGAGACTCGATCACATTAGCCGAGCGGATGGGTTCACGCAATGAATTCTTCGCACGCGGCGATGCCGGCTATCACCACACGGATCGAGGTGAATTCGACATATCAAGGGGCCCAACGGTTTCAGCGCCCGACACACCGATCGATGCGGCGTGGGTCTCTACTCGCGCGGGGTCAGGAAGTCGAGCCTGTGGTGCTGGAGGAATTCGAAAGCCGGCGCCCACTGCCCGGTGAACACGTCCTGCTCATGCCCGACGGTGTACGCCGAGGACACCCCGGCCCGCGGATTCTCGCAGACCACGCGCGCTTCGTGACGCCCGTGCCGCACCGGCCCGCTGTCCAGGCTAACCGTGCCGTCGCTGTTCACCGTCCGCCAGGGCATCTCGATACCCGTGGCGGCGATCCGGCAGGACTGCCCCGGCTTCTCGCCCGACACCCGCGCGGTGATGGTGTTCCCGCCGTGCACGTCGACCGACGGCGAGGCCGAGGCGGTCGCCGCACCGACGGCGAAGACTACTCCCACCGCGCCCACGGCGGCGATGCTGATTCTGGTGTTCTGCGCTCGGCTCATGAGTCCTGTTGTGGATCCGAATCTCTGTGCCTCGATGGAGTCCGACCGGGATGGGCCGGACGTACGGCTCCGCTCCGCGCCGCCGCGCGCACGAGTGTATCGACCCACTCCGCGACCCACAACCGCAACCCGGGAATCTACAGGCGCACAATCGAAGTCAGCGGATAATCACCCTGGCGCGACCGGCCGTCCAGAAGGCCCAGTTCGAGTACCACCGCCGCGGCCACCACCTGCGCACCGGCCGACGCGAACAGGCCCGCCGCCGCGGCGAGGGTACCGCCGGTGGCCAGTACGTCGTCCAGCAACAGCACCTTGCGACCCTGCAGATCGATGCCGTCGGCGGGGATTTCCAGTGCGGCCGAACCGTATTCGAGGGTGTACTCGCGCGAGAGCACCGGCGGCGGGAGCTTACCGGCCTTGCGGACCGCGACGACGCCGGTGCCCAGTGTGGCCGCGACACCCGCGCCGAGCAGGAAACCGCGCGCGTCCACCCCGGCCACCAGATCCGCGTCCGGCGCGCACGCACCCAGGCAGTCGATCACCGCGTGGAATCCCTCGGCGTCGGCGAACACGGGTGTCAGATCGGCGAAACGCACACCGGGAGTAGGGAAGTCGTCATGCCAGCGGGTCAGCCGCTGCACCGCCTCGGCGGCCCGCGCGACGCGCTCCCCCACGGCGTCGGCCGACTCGGTCATACCGTGTTTACTCATCCGCACCCACTCCACTCATCCAACGCCCGGTACCCGGGGCCGCGCCGACACCGGCGACGCTCACCGCCGCAATACCCAGCGATCCATATTCCACCCCGCACCAGCCTCGGTGGGGTTCACGATTCCGCTCTGCATACCGTTGCCGAACGCGATCGTCCGCGGTGTGTCGAACAGCGGAATCGTCGGCATCTCGCTCCACAGCAGATTCTCGGCCTCGGTGTTCAGGTCGAGCACGTTGGTCGAATCGTCGTCCGCCGCAAGCTGATCGGTGATGGCATCGTAGCGACCGTTGCCGTAGTGACCGAAATTCAGGCCCTGACCGGTGTACAGCGACGCGGCGGCGGCGATACCGGACAGCGATCCGGCCGGACCGGGCGCACCGGCGGTACCGCCCAGCACCGCGTCCGCGCCGGAGCCGAGCTGGGTCGGCACGAAGGTCGGCGATCCCGCGTCCACCACGGTGATCCCGGCCGCGCGACACGCGGCGGTGATCATCGCGACGGTCTGTGCCCGCCGATCGTCGGGTGCGCGGTACCCGATTCGCACGGTCGGGTTGTTCACCCCGGCGGAGGTCAGCACCTGCTGCGCCCCGCCGGCGTCGCCGCCGTTGTACTTGCCCGCCGCGCCGGTGCTCGGCGTGTAGTACAGCGAATCCGCCTGTGTCGTACGGGAATTCAACGGGCCCGAGCCCAGGCCCGACTTCTGGTCGAAGCCGGGATGCCCCAGCTTGTCGAACAACGCCTTACGCGGCACGCACAGCGCGAAGGCGCGGCGCGCGTCGGGCGAGGCGAAGACGCCCGTCGTGGACAGCGCCAGTTGCTCCGCGCCGCGACCGGGCACCTGATTCACCGAGAAGCCGCTCAGATCCAGATCCTTCACCGACCCCGCGCCGATGTCGACGACACCGACCGCCTTGTCCGACACCTTCTGCTTCAGGTCGGTGTTCTTGGGCCACACCACGATTCGCGGCGTCCGAGGCGGCAGACCCCACCACTTCTCGTTCTTGACCAGGACCAAGCCGTCACTGTCGCTGTACGATTCGATTCGGTACGGCCCCGAGGACGGGAAGAGTTTGGTGTCGACCTTGCCGGACTGGAGATTCCAGCCGGTGTTCCAGAACTCGGCCAGTTTGCCCATCATGGCGGGATCGGCGGTCTGCACCGCGGAGACCACATTCGGCACTCCCGCGGACTGCGCGACGATGTGCGCGGGCATCAGATCCGCGGCGTCGAACAGGGTCTGCCAGGACAGGAAGTGCCGTCCCGGACGGAAGACCACCGTCGCGTCCTTGGAACCGGGCTGACACTCGACCTTCTCGATATCGCGGTAGCCCGCGGTGGAGGCCGCGTCGAACATCGGCACCTGGCCGCCGCCGGCCCCCGCCTTGGTGAATCGGCCGCTGCGCGCGGCCCACTCCAGCACCAGATCGTCACAGGAGGTGGGCACCCCGTCGGAGTACACGCCGTCCGGATCGAGCCGGTACTGGATGGTCTGCACGTCACCCGGCACCTGCTTGGCCGTGCCGTAGTCGGTGTCCGCGACCGGCTGACCGTCCGGGCCGGTGTAGAAGAATCCGGTCAGCACTCGCGAGAACACCGCTGCCGCACCGCCGTTCGCGCCCAGCGTGCTGCCGCCGTTGTAGCTCAGCGGTACCGCGTCCACGGCATAGCCGATGGACGGAACCTGATTCTTCGCCGAACATCCGGCCAGAGCGCCACCGGCGAGCACGCCCGCCGTCAGCACACCGATCGACCGCAATATCCACCGATGACGCGCGCCGAGCTCTCCGTGGTTACGCACGCTGCCCTCCGTCGTTACGCAAGCTCTTCCTCCGCTGAATTGGCCGCGTCCGCGGCAGGGCAGCGCCCGCATGATCAGTGCCTGTTCTTGTGCCGCTTTCCGGTCGGCCGGGCGCCCGGCCTGGGTGCGGCGGACCGGGGCGCATCGCGCACCGGTTCGCGGCGACGGGGGGCACCGTCCGGGGTCGCCGCCCGACGCGGAGCCGCGTCGTCGGCGATGGTCCTGCCCCGGCCGGCGCGTTTGTTCAGCACCTTCTTCGTGTGCGCGGCCACGGGCCCCCAGCGTTCCTTGATCGAGACCAGCAGCGGCACGGCGAAGAAGATCGAGGAGTACGCGCCGACGATCATGCCGACCAGCTGCACCAGCGCCAGATCCTTCAGCGTGCCGACGCCCAGCAGCCACACCGCGATGACCAGCATGCCGATGATCGGCAGGATGCCGATGATGGTGGTGTTGATCGAACGCATCAGCGTCTGGTTGGCCGCGAGGTTGGCGAATTCCGCGTAGGTGCGGTTGGTGCGGTGCAGCACGCCGCGGGTGTTCTCCTCGACCTTGTCGAAGACGACGACGTTGTCGTAGAGCACATATCCCAGGATGGTCAGCAGGCCGATCACCGCGGCCGGGGTCACCTCGAACCCCACGATGGAGTAGATGCCCGCGGTCACGATCAGGTTGAAGAACAGCGAGGCGATCGCGGCGATGGACATGTCGCGCTCAAACCGGATCGCGATGTAGATCATCGTCAGCAGCACGAACACGCCCAGCGCGATGAGCGCCTTGCGGGTGACCTGACCGCCCCAGGTGGAGCTGATCTCCGCGATGCTGATCGCGTTGCGGCTCACCGTGCCGGTCGTATCCTTCGGGTGGAACGCGTCGAACAGCGCGCTCTGCACCTTGTCCTGCTGCGCGGCATCCAGTGTGTCCGAACGGATCTCGTACGAGGACGCGGCGCCCGAGCCGACCTTCTGCACCGTCACCGGAGCGTGCCCGAGCGCCCGGGCGTAGGTGTCGGAGACCTGCGAGGTGGTCGTCCCCGCGACGGCGGGCAGCTGGATCCGGGTGCCACCGGCGAAGTCGATGCCGAGGGTGAACCCGCGCAGTCCGATACTTCCCAGCGCGATCACGATCAGCACCAAGGCCACGACGTAGTACATCCGGCGTCGCCCGACGATCCGGAATCCGCCGGTGCCGGTGTACAGCCGTTCGAAGAATCCGTGCTGGGGGGCGGCGGCAGCGGCCTGATCGTTCACGGTGTCGGTCTCCATGACGGAACTCGGGTTGCTCATCACGCCTCCTTGCCGGCCGGAACGCCGGCGGCGGCCTTGCGTTCACGGGCGTACTGCGCCACCGCGCCCAGGCCGTTCACCGAGGGCTTGGCCCAGAACGGCGAGCGCGAGGCCAGCATCATCAGCGGCGAGGTGACCAGGTAGAGCACGATGACGTCGAGCACGGTGGTCAGGCCGAGAGTGAAGGCGAAGCCCTTCACCTGCCCCGCGGCCAGGATGTACAGCACCGCCGAGGCGATCAGGCTGACCGTCTTACCCGACAGGTTGGTGCGCTGGGCTCGCGCCCAGCCGCGCGGCACCGCCGAACGGAAACTCCGGCCCTCGCGCATCTCGTCCTTGATGCGTTCGAAGAACACCACGAACGAGTCCGCGGTCATACCGATACCGATGATCAGACCGGCGATACCGGCCAGGTCCAGGGTGAAATTGATCCACCGGCCCAGCAGCACGATGATCCCGTACACCGCGAAACCCGAAGCGACGAGCGAGAATCCGGCGAGGAAGCCGAGCATCCGGTAGTAGAGCAGGCAGTACAGCAGCACCGCGATCAGACCGATCGCACCGGCGATCAGGCCCGCGTGCAGCGAGGACAGGCCAAGCGTCGCGGAGACCGTCTCGGCCTCGGAGGTGGCGAAGGACAGCGGCAGCGAACCGTACTTGAGCTGGTTGGCCAGATCCTTGGCGGTGGTGGCGTTGAAGTGTCCGGTGATCGAGGTGTTGCCGCCTTGCTGCGGACCCTGCTGCACCACCGGGGCGCTGACGACCTTCGAGTCGAGCACGAACGCGATCTGCTGGTTCACGTAGTCACCGGTGAGCTTGGCCCACGGATCGGAGTGCTTGAAGGTCACATCCACCGACCACTGTGACTGCTGCTGGTTGTACGAGGCGCTGGCGTCCTTGATGTCCTGGCCGTCGATATGGCTCTTGTCCAGCAGGTAGGTGCCGGTGCCGTCGGTCGCACAGGTGACCAGCGGCAGATTCGGGTCGTCGTTACCGGCCAGCGGATCGGGCTTGCTGCAATCCAGGGTCGCCAGCGCGTACTGCTGAATCTGCTGATTGGTGCTCTGGCGGATGGCCTTGGCCTCGGCGATGGCCTTCTTGGTCTGCTCGGCCGGGCTGAGCGTATTCGCCGGAGCGGGAGTGGCGGGCGTCGGCGTTGTCGATGCACCGGGCTTCGGCGTCGCCGAGGGCGTGGGCTTCTTCGGCGTGGTGGGCGGTGTGGTCGGGGCCTGCTGGTGGCTCAGGTCCTGTGCCCGCGGCACCTGATAGTCCGCCGGGAACACGCGGTTCTGCGTGGCGTGGTTGGCCGTGGCGGGCTTCTGGCTGCCCGGCGCCAGCGCGCTGGGCTTCTGCGCGCCCGGGGCGGGCGCGGGGGTGGCGTTGCCCGGCTGCTGGCTGGTGCCCGGCGGCATCAGGCCGCCCGGCAGACCTGGAGTGACATTGCCGGTCGGTCCGCCCGGCAGACCGCCCGCGCCGCTCTGCTGACCGGATTGCAGAACCGGGCGGATGTAGAGCTTGGCGGTGGTGGCCAGTGACTTGGCCTGCTGACCGTTCTGCCCGGGCACCGTGATCACCAGGTTGTCACCGTCGATGACGACCTCCGACCCGGCGACGCCGAGGCCGTTCACCCGGGACTCGATGATCTGCTGGGCCTGCTTGAGGCTGTCCTGACTCGGCTTGCTGCCGTCCGGCGTGCGCGCGCTGAGCGTCACGCGGGTACCGCCCTGCAGGTCGATGCCGAGCTTGGCCGCCGCGGTCTTCGCATCGGTGAAGAACACCAGGCCGTAGATCACGATCAGCAGCAGCGCATAGACGCCGAGCAACCGCAGCGGATGCCCCGTTCCCTTGGAAGGTGGCACAGTTCTTATCTCCTGGACGGTGTTGGGCCGGACAGTGGACAGGGTGGGCAGGCGGATGCCGGTCGAGCGATCGACTGCGGACACGCCGCAGCGCCGTCGCACACGGCCGGTGCGGCCGGGCGACGACGCGGGTGGGTCATTCCTTGGTCAGCCGGGTGTTGGTGTCCTCGGCGGACTCCTCCACGGCGGAGCCGTTGACCGCGCTGTGCGGGGCCTGGGCCTCGGTCGCGGAGTCCTGCGGCTCGGCCGCCTCGACTTCGGAGTCGTGCGACTCGGCCTCGGCCGCCTCCGAGGCGTCGTCGGCACGCACCTCGCGCACCGCGGCGCGCAGCCAGGTGGTCACGACGTCCTCGGCGATCTCGAGGTCGATGGTCGTCTCGTCGAGATCGACCACGGTGCCGTACAGGCCCGAAGTGGTGGTGACCCGATCGCCGACCTTCAGGTTCTCCTGCATGGAGGTAGTGTTGGCGGCCTCGCGCTTCTGACGGCGGACGCCGAGGAACATCGGCACCAGCAGGGCTACCAGCAGCAGGGGAAACAGCAGTTGCGCCATCGTTGTCGTCGGTCCTAGGTCTGTCGGTGGAAGCGGTCCGGCGGACGCCGAACTGCCAGCGTAGTACCCCAGTCTGCCATCAGCTCGCCGTTACCGCCCACTGCGGTCGCTTCGAGCACCCTTACCGACGCCGACGCCGTCGCGACCGGGCGGCCGTCCCCGGGGTCGGGCGAACACTACCCCACCGCACACCCCTCGGCCCGAGCGGCCCGCGGCGGGAACGACGCGGCGGACTCAGGCGTGTTCGTACACGTAATCGTCCAGGGGGAAACTGACCGCCTCGCGATGGGCGTTCAGGGTGCTCGTCGGGCGCAGCAGGGCCGCCTCGCCGTGCTGATTGAAGTAATAACTGCGCGCGGTCGAGCAGTGCCCGTCGTAGAACACCGAGGACTCCAGCTTCTCGGTGACCCGATCCAGGAATTCGGTGTTGGCCCGCTCGGTCACCTCGAACACCTGGGCGTCGCGGCGGAACATCTCCCCGAACAGCCGGCCCATGTGTTTCATCTGCGCCTCGATGGTGGTGAAGTACGACAGGCCGCTGTAGGAGTACGGACTGTTCAGGCTCAGGAAGTTCGGGAACTTCGGCACCGTGATGCCCTCGTATGCCTGGAATCGGTTGTCCCGCCAGAACTTTCCGAGATCCACCCCGTCCCGTCCGATGATCTCGACGGCCGGGAAGTTCACATCCCACAGATTGAATCCGGTGGCCAGGATCAGCGTATCGATCTCGGTGGTGCGGCCGTCGGCGGTGACGATGCCGCCGGGTTCGACACGTTCGATCGAGTGCGTCTCCAGATGCACGTGCGGTTCGTTGAACGTCTTGAAATAGGTGTTCGAGAACGTCGGCCGCTTACAGCCGAAGTCGTAGTGCGGGGTGAGTTCGCGCCGGGTCCGCGCATCGCGCACCTGGGTCCGCAGATGGGCCTTTGCCAGCAGGCCCGCACCCCGGTTCAGCAGTTTGGCCTGCCGGAAGTGCAGGACGCCGATCACCATCAGGGCCTCGAGCGCCGTGGTGTTGGCCAGGCGGGCGGCCTGCTGGGTGAGCGGCACGCGGTCGAAGAGGTTCTGCACCACGGGCGGGATCGGCATATCTATCTTGGGCACCACCCAGATCGGGGTGCGCTGGAACACCGTCAGCTCGTTCACCACCCGCGCGACCTCGGGCACCAGCTGCACCGCGGTCGCGCCGGTGCCGATGATCGCCGCCCTGCGCCCGGTCAGGTCGTAGTCCTGGTCCCAGGCGGTGGTGTGGATGATCTTGCCGGCGAAGGTCTCGATGCCCGGGAACGGCGGGGTGTACGGCTGGGACAGGAACCCGGTCGCGGTGAGCAGATAGCGCGCGGTGAGCGATTCACCGCCCTCGATGCTCACCACCCACTGGTTCTGTTCGGCGTCCCAGCGGGCGCCGGAGACGACGGTGTCGAAGCGCATCCGGCGGCGCAGATCGTATTTGTCCGCGACGTGTCCGGCGTACCGCTTCAGTTCCGCACCCGGCGCGAACAGGCGCGACCAGTGCGGATTGGGTTCGAAGGAGTACGAGTAGGTGACCGAGGCGATATCCACGGCAAGTCCGGGATAGTGGTTGACGTGCCAGGTCCCGCCCAGGTCGCTCTCCCGCTCCAGAATCACGAAATCACCGAGCCCGAGCCGGTCGAGCTCGATGCCCGCACCCATGCCACCGAACCCGGCTCCGACCACGATCGCATCGAATCGAGGCGCCACGACGAACCTCCCGTTACGCAAAGTATCTGATACAGAATGACACATCATTTGCCCGCAGCACACCCGCACCGGAGCCGGGTTCGGACTCCGGACCCGGTCGAATAACTGTGACCCGCCCTACCGCCGCCCCGACCCGTAGTAAGAATGTTCGGTGTGACGATCGAGGACGTGCGGATTCCCCGCTTCGCCAGGACCCCCGCGGGGTATCGCGGCTACGACGCGGCCGAGGTGGACGCCTTCTGTGAGCGCATCGCCGAGGCGTTCCGGGGCCGGACGATGCTCACCGCCGCGCAGATCCGTGAGCACGAATTCGCTTCGGCCGCATTCGGACTCGGCGGCTACGACCGCGACGAGGTCGACGACTACCTGGATCACGCCTGCGTGGATCTCGAATACGCGCGACGCGGGGACACACCGCATCCCGGCCCGGAGCGGCTGAGCCCGCGCGATGTCCAGCGGCTCCGATTCTCCGCGCCCCCGGCCGGACGCGACGGTTACGCCGCCGCCGAGGTCGATAATTTCCTGGACGTCGTCGCCGCCGCCCTCGCGCACGCCGGTCCGACCGGATTGAGCAGCCAGGACGCGCGGGCGATCGACTTCGGTCCGGCCGAACCCGGTGGCGCGGCCTATTACGCCGACGAGGTGGACGCCTTCCTGGACGTCGTCGTCCGGACGCTGGCCGAGCAGGAGCGGACGCACGCCGCATCGTGAGTAGTGTGGCACCCGGCCCGGCCTGCCGAGCGGAAAGGTGATGCATGCACTGGGATCAGATGACGGCTACTCCGAACGACCTGCGCAAGCGGGCCACTCGTCTGCGACGGGGCGTCGGGCAGCTCGGCGTCATCGAATCCATCCTCGACGCCGCGGACGGGCCGTGGCTGGGTGTGATGGACGCCGACGGCCGCGGCACCGCGGAACTGCGCATGCACCTGGCGGGCCGCTACCGCCTGACGGCGGTGGTGACCAGCGCCGGGAAATTGAGCATGGTGCAGATGCACGCGCCCACGGTCGGCGAACGGGTGATCTCGGGCAAACCCGCGCTGCGGCAGGGCTGGGATGAGAACGTCACCATGCCCAAACAGCCCGATTGGCTGGACTACGTCATCGACTGGGTCGGCACGGCCAGCGCCGACGTGGACCGCCGCACCGTCATCGCCTGGCAGCTCGAGGGTGCGGACCGCCGCCTGGCCGCCATGGACGACACCCTCGAGGGTATGCGCGCCAGCCTCGCCGAACGCGAACAGCTCCGCGACGACCTCGCCGCCGAGATCCGCCACCTCCGCGACGAATTCGACTCCCTGCCCGAAACCCGGACCGCCACAGCCGATCTCCCACTCGAAGATCGCCCCGAAGGACCTGGCGAGACCGCACCCGAACTCCTTACCGACAACCGCCTCACCGAACCCGGTACGGCCACACCCGAACTCCCCGATCACAAGCACCCCGCCGAACCCGACACCGCCACGCACGAACTGCCCAACGACAACCGCCTCACCGAACCGGGCACGGCCACAAGCGAACTCACCAACCACGAGCACCCCGCCGAGCCCGGCACCGCCACGCACGAGCCCCCTAACGACAACCACCCCGGCGAACCCACAAACGCACCCGAAATCTCCGGCGCGGCCGAAACTTCCGAGGTCGGCGGTGCTGCGGACGCCGGGTACGTCGCGGATCGGGGCTGAACACGACGCAGCGCCGTCCGGTTGTCCGAACGACGCCGCGCGAGGAGAGATCCCGGCGAATACCAGCCGGGCGGTTCCGAATTACGGGGTGGAGTAACCGATCAGAGCGCCGATACCCGCGCCGATCGGGATGGTCACCAGGGCGCCGACGCCGCCGAGGAAGAAGCCGATCACCGCGCCGATCCCGGCGCCGATCAGTGCGCCGACACCGGCGTTGTACTGCTTGCGCGCGTTCGTCTCGGCCTCGTCGATCGACTGCACGACGTTCGACGACGCGGATTGCGGTGTGAGGGTGAGGGTTCGGCCGTCGTTCGCGATGCGCGGGGTGAGGACGACGAGCCCGGCAGCGGACCGCAGGCCCAGCGGAACCGTGGCCACGACCGTGCCCGAAGCGTCGGTGAGCGTGACCGTCCGAGCGTCCGGTCCGAGTGCGAACCGGCCCGCCGCGACGGTCGTGGCCACACCGGTGTGGTCCGCGGTCGGCGCGACCGAATACTGCACGCCGTGATCAGCACCCTGGATGCCGGTCGCGGCAGGTGTGACGGGCTGTGCTTGTACGACGCCCGCGGTGACGCCCGTGGCGCCGATCGCGAGTATCGCGGTAGCTGCGAATTTCTTGGCTCTCATATGCATTCCCCTCGATCAGTCGGTGATTTACCGACACGTCAGACCCCCGACGTTTCGACCGGATCCATTCTGGCGGAAGCCTCGCGAGGGCGGTCGATTTTGGATCACATTGCCCGACAAGGCTTCCCTCGATGAGAGTGCCCGGAACCGCCGCGGTGCGCCACCCCTGCTGGGCGCACGTTGTGGTCACCGCGGACAACCAACAGGTAGACCGCATCGGTGATCTGGATCACGGCCGGGCGGAAGCGCGGGAAATCGTTGCGCGGCAAGCGGATCGCCCATCACGGCGCACGAGGTGGATCACATCCGGTGGTACCGCCCCGGCCGTCCGCGATACTGCTGACCCCAACCGCGGCGACCGCGCAGAAAAATGAAGAACAGCACCGGGAACACGAAGAACGGCACGAAATGAGTCGTCGCGACGAGCACGACGGCCAGGATCAGCAGGGCGAGCAGGGCCACCGGCAGCAACGACCGGCCCGGTCGGGCCGTCGGCGCGGGCGGCGGCGTCTGCGCGGGCACCGGGCGCGGCAGATCGCTGAACAGCACCGCGAGGTCCGCGGCCGTCTTCGCGGCATAGGCGCGGGCCACCCGATCGTCGTATTCGTCGACCTCCAGCCGCCCCGCCGCGAAATGCTCCCCCAGCGACGCGGCCGCCTGTTCACGTTCTGCCGTGCCGATCCGCACGGCCCCCGATGCCGCGGACGCCCCGAAGCCCACGGAGTCTGAATCGGCCATCTCTACCGCCTCACCGGAAATTACGACTATCGAGCTGCCACCAGGGTAGATCGCGCGCGGACCGCCGCGCCTGCGCCGCGATGCGTATTCGCTCGTACGCCCGGCGGCGCAGTCCGTCGCACTCGGCGCGCATTTCCGCGAATTCATCCAATGTCCGTGCGCGCTCGCCATTTCCGCATATCCGGCGGCATTGCGCGGCACATTCGTCGAGAAGATGTTCGCGCAGAGCCGAATTCACCCGCCGCGACACCCGGAAAACCACTCTGGCCAGGCAGTTTCCGGAATATCATGCGGGCGTCGGCCCCGCGCGAATCCGACGATGCACACCCGTCAACCTGTTTTCCGCGCAATGGCGGAGCCCGGTCGCGTCGACGGGACCGCAGGATCGTCGTAGCGTCGATACGGTGACCGCACCGGAGAACCTCCCCACCACCGCGGGCGAGCTGCGCGCCGCCGGATATCTGCCGCGCAGCGTCAAGTCCGAGATCCGCGAGAATCTGCTGGCCCTGCTCAGCTCAGGCGGCGACCCCTGGCCCGGCATCGTCGGCTTCGACCGGACCGTTCTGCCGCAACTCGAACGTGCCCTGCTGGCCGGACACGACGTCGTCCTGCTCGGTGAGCGCGGTCAGGGCAAGACCCGGCTGCTGCGCACGCTCATCGGCCTGCTCGACGAGTGGACGCCCGTCATCGCGGGCGCGGAATTGGGCGAACATCCGCTCGAGCCGATCAGCCCGGCCGGACGACGCCTGGCCGCCGAACTCGGCGACGATCTGCCGGTCGCCTGGCGGCATCGCTCGGAACGCTACGCCGAGAAATTGGCCACCCCCGACACCTCGGTCGGCGACCTGATCGGCGACGTCGATCCGGTCAAGGTCGCCGAGGGCCGCAGCCTGGGCGATCCGGAGACGATTCACTTCGGGCTCGTCCCGCGCGCGCATCGCGGCATCGTCGCGGTGAACGAGATGCCCGACCTGGCCGAGCGCATCCAGGTCGCCCTGCTGAACGTCATGGAGGAGCGCGACATCCAGGTCCGCGGTTACACGCTGCGCCTGCCCTTGGACGTGCTGCTCGTCGCCACGGCCAACCCCGAGGACTACACCAACCGCGGCCGCATCATCACTCCGCTCAAGGACCGCTTCGGCGCGGAGATCCGTACCCACTACCCGCTCGACGTCGAGGCCGAGGTGAATCTGGTCCGCCAGGAGGCCGAGCTGGTCGCCGAGGTCGGCGATCCGCTGATCGAGGTGCTCGCCCGGTTCGTGCGCCAATTGCGTGAATCGCCCGCGATCGATCAGCGCTCGGGTGTGTCGGCGCGTTTCGCCGTCGCCGCCGCGGAGACCGTGGCCGCCGCTGCCCTGCGCCGGTCCGCGATCACCGGGGAGAGCCCGGCGGTCGCGCGTCCGGTCGATCTGGAATCGGTGCCCGCGGTGTTGCGCGGCAAGCTGGAGTTCGAATCCGGTGAGGAGGGCCGCGAACAGGAACATCTCACCCATCTGATGCGCCGCGCGTTCTCCGAGACCGCCCGCGAACGCCTCGGCGGGATGAACCTGCGCCCGCTGGCCGGCGCGGTCGGCGACGGCAATCTGGTCACCACCGGTGAACGCGTCCCCGGCAAGGACGTGCTGTCCGCACTGCCCGAACTGCCGATCCTGCACGAGGTCGCCGAGCGCCTCGGCGTGGCTCCCACCGAACCGCCCACCCGGATCGCGGCAGCCGTGGAATTCGCCCTCGAGGCGCTGTTCCTGGCCCGGCAGGTCGCCAAGGACACCGACGACGGCATGGCGGTCTACGGATCATGACCGCCCCTGATCGGTACTCCTACGGCCCATATCACGACGGCCCGGATCCGCTCGCGCCGCCGCTGGATCTGCGCGACGCGCTGGATCAGATCGGGCGCGAGGTGATGGAGGGCAGCTCGCCCCGGCGGGCGCTGGAGGAGCTGCTGCGGCGCGGGATGCGCGATACGCGCGGCCTGGACGAGCTGACCCGGCAGGTCTGGCAGCGCCGCGCCGAGATCACCCGCCGCAACCGGCTCGACGGCACCTTGCAGGAGGTGCGACGGCTCCTGGACGAGGCGCTGGACGCCGAACGTCGGGCGCTGTTCCCCGATCCGTCCGACGACGCCCGTTTCGCCGAGGCCCAGCTCGACGCGCTGCCGCCCAGCACGGCGGCCGCGGTGGGCGAACTGTCCGAATACGACTGGCGTTCGGAGACCGGCCGGGAGAACTACCGCAAGATCCGCGACATGCTCGGCCAGGAACTGCTCGAATCCCGCTTCCAGGGCATGAAGCAGGCGCTGCAGAGCACCACGCCGCGGGATGTCGAACGCATCAAGCGGATGATGTCCGATCTCAACGATCTGCTGGCCGCACACGCCCGCGGCGAGGACACCGAGCAGCAGTTCGCCGAGTTCATGGCCGAACACGGCGAGTTCTTCCCGGAGAATCCGCGCAACACCGACGAGTTGATCGATGCGCTCGCCGCCCGCTCGGCCGCCGCGCAACGCATGCTCAATTCGATGTCCGAGCAGCAGCGCGCCGAACTGTCCGAGCTGATCGGGCAGGCGTTCGGCGATCCCGAGGTCGCCGCGCAGGTCGCCGCGCTGGATGCCAATCTGCGGGCGTTGCGGCCCGGTGAGGACTGGGAGTCCGCGCAGCGATTCCGCGGGCAGGACCCGCTGGGTATGGGCGAGGGCGCGCAGGCCATGCAGGATCTGGCCGAACTCGACGCCCTGGCCGAACAACTCGGCCAGTCCTATCCGGGTGCACGGCTCGAGGACATCGATCTCGACGCGCTCACCCGCCAGCTCGGCGACGAGGCCCGGGTCGATGCCCGGCGTCTGGCCGAGCTGGAGCGTGAGCTGCGCCGGCAGGGCCTGTTCGAGCGCGCCCCGGACGGATCACTGCGCTTGACGCCCAAGGCATTACGCCGTCTGGGCGAGACCGCGCTGCGTGCGGTCGTCGGGCAGTTGCGGTCGCGGCGTGGCCAGCGCGATACCGCTCTGGCGGGTGCGGCGGGCGAGCCGACGGGCGCGTCGCGGCCGTGGCGGTTCGGCGACACCGAACCCTGGGACGTCTCGCGGACGGTGCGCAACGCGGTGCTGCGCTCGGCCTCGGCGGGCAGCCGCACCGTCCGGCTGGACGTGTCCGATGTCGAGATCGTCGAGACCGAGCAGCGCTCGCGCGCGGCCGTGGCGCTGTGCGTGGACACCTCCTGGTCGATGGTGCAGGAGGGCCGATGGGTGCCGATGAAGCGCACCGCGCTGGCCCTGCATCAGCTGATCACCACCCGATTCCGTTCCGACGCACTGGAAGTGATCACCTTCGGCCGCCACGCCGGAACGGTGGACGTCTCCGAATTGACCGCGCTGGAAGGGGTTTGGGAGCAGGGCACGAATCTGCACCACGCCCTCCTGCTGGCCGCCCGGCACCTGCGACGGCATCCCGACGCGGTCCCGGTTGTCCTGGTCGTCACCGACGGCGAGCCCACCGCCCACCTGGAATCCGACGGCGAGGCGTATTTCAACTGGCCGCCGCAGCCGCGAACCCTGGCCGTCACGATGACCCAGGTCGACGCCCTGGCCAAACTGGGCGCCTCGATCACGGTCTTCATGCTCGGCGACGAGCCGCGCCTGGCCGCCTTCGTCGATCTGGTCGCCCGCCGCAGCGGCGGCCGCGTCATAGCCCCCGACCTCGACGGACTGGGCGCGGCCGTCGTCAGCGACTACCTCCAGGGCCGCCGCAGACGCTGACCGTGCACGCGCCCGCCCGCGGACCTACACCCGGTCCGCCGGGCGGGCAAGTGGCACAAAGTCCCGGGCCGTCGGGATGAACAGGCACCCTTGTGTTCTCGAATGTCATCTCCCGCATGTTCTTTCCCAGTTCGATGTGATCTCGGCGCAACACTGTTGCTCCGCCGAGAGTTTCGGTATGCCGCTTCAGTCATCACCGAGCGAACTCTCGATTCATCGAATCGGACAGAACAGGAGGGGCGGTCTCTATGTCGAGTATGCCTCCGCCACAGGATATTCAGTCCCCTGGCCCGTACGGGCGGCCGCCCTACGGCGGTTACCCGCACCGGCCGCCGAGGCAGCGCCGGAAGTGGCCGTGGGTGCTCGGTGGATTGTTCGTCGTCTTCGTCGCGGTGGTCGGGGGCTGCAGCGCGCTGTTCGCCGGGGCCGCCCATGATGTCGCGCAGGAGGCGAACAACGGCGTCTCCGCCCGTGCCATCGACAACGCGGCCGCGGCGGGCACGCAGGTCCGCGACGGAAAGTTCGCCTTCACCGTCACCCGGATCGATCCGCCGACGAAATCCGTTGGGACCAATGAATTCACGAAGCGGGACGCTCAGGGTGAATACATCCTCGTCCACGTCGATATCAGCAACACCGGGACTCAGCCGCAGACCTACTTCGCCGACAACCAGAAAATGATCGACAATCAGGGCAAGGTCTACAGCGACGACTCGACCGCCGAGGTGAATCTCAACCCGAATCTCGCGACGACGATCAATCCCGGCAACCACATCTCCGCGATTCTCGCCTACGACGTTCCCGAGGGCACGACCCCGGGCATCATGGAATTCCATGATTCGGCATTCTCCGGAGGTGCGAAGGTTGCCCTGCACTGAGTGAGTCAGCGCCGAGAACACCCGGCGCACAACTCATTCGAACAGATCCAGGGTGGGGTGCGGTTCTCGGCCGCGGACCTCGATCGAACCGAAGACGAGGTCCGGGGGCGGGACCAGGCCCAGGTGCTCCCAGGCGGCGGCGGTGGCGACGCGGCCGCGGGGGGTGCGGGCGACCATTCCGGCGCGGACCAGGAACGGCTCGCACACCTCCTCGACCGTCGCGGCCTCCTCGCCGACGGCCACGGCCAGCGTCGAAACACCCACGGGCCCACCGCCGAAGCTGCGGACCAGTGCGCCCAGTACCGCGCGGTCCAGGCGATCCAGGCCCAGGCCGTCCACGTCGTAGACCGCCAGCGCGGCTTGCGCGATCGCGACGGTGATCAGGCCGTCGGCGCGGACCTCGGCATAGTCGCGCACCCGACGCAGCAGCCGGTTGGCGATGCGCGGCGTCCCGCGCGAGCGTCCGGCGATCTCGGCTGCCGCGTCCGATTCCAGGCGTACCCCCAGAATCCGCGCCGAACGTTCCAGAATGCGTTGCAGCTCATCGGCTTCGTAGAAATCCATGTGCCCGGTGAATCCGAAGCGATCGCGCAGCGGCCCGGTCAGCGCACCCGAACGCGTGGTCGCCCCGACGAGTGTGAACGGCGCGATATCCAGCGGGATGGATGTCGCCCCGGGCCCCTTGCCGACCACCACGTCCACCCGGAAATCCTCCATCGCCAGATAGAGCATCTCCTCCGCCGGCCGGGCCATGCGATGGATCTCATCGATGAACAGCACATCGCCCTCGACGAGGTTGCTCAGCATCGCGGCCAGATCACCGGCCCGCTCGAGCGCCGGACCGGAGGTGATGCGCAGCGCGGAGCCCAGCTCCCCCGCGATGATCATCGCCATACTGGTCTTGCCCAGTCCGGGCGGACCCGACAGCAGCACGTGATCCGGTGTCCCGCCACGCAGTTTCGCGCCACGCAACACCAATGCCAGCTGTTCGCGCACCCGCGGCTGACCGATGAAATCGTCCAGGGACTTCGGTCGCAGACTGGCCTCGACCTCACCGTCCGAGCTGAGATAGTCTGCGGTGACCGGGGATTGGTCCTGCTCGAACTCCTCACCCATACGCCGCTACCGGTTCTTCCCGAGCATGCTCAGCGCCGCGCGCAACGCCTTGGATGTGTCCAGGCCCGGATCCTCGGCCAGGATGGTATCCACCGCGGGCTCGGCCTGTTTGAGGCCGAATCCGAGTCCGACGAGGGCCTCGATCACCTGATCGCGCACCGGCGTGACCACCGGCACGGGCGTTGCGCCGGGCGGACCCGATTGCACCGGAACGAGATTCACCTTGTCGCGCAGTTCGACCACCATCCGCTCGGCCCCGCGCTTGCCGATGCCGGGCACGCGGGTCAGCGCGGCCACATTGCTCTCGGCCAGGGCCTTGCGCAGCGCTTCGGGTTCGAGCACGGCCAGCACCGCCATCGCCAGCCGGGGCCCGACGCCGGAAACGGTCTGCAGCAGACCGAACAGCTCCCGCGCCTCGGTGTCGGCGAACCCGAACAGGGTCATCGAATCCTCGCGCACGATCATCGCGGTGAACAGCCGCGATTCCTCGCCGCGAGTGAGCGTGGACAGTGTCGCGGGTGTGGCGTTGAGCCGATAGCCGACCCCGGCGGCCTCGATGACCACATGGTCGAGGCCGATCTCGAGCACCTCACCGCGTACCGACGCGATCACCGGTTCACCGCCTTCCGTTGCCGGGCAAGTCGTTCCGCATATCTGCGCCGCTGTTCTTCGGCCATGGCCTCGGCCTTGGCCATCCGCTCCTGCATCGGCGCCCGCCAACAATGACAGATCGCCAGCGCGAGCGCATCGGCGGCATCGGCCGGTTTCGGCGCGGTCGCCAGGCCGAGAATGCGGGTCACCATGGCGGTGACCTGCGCCTTGTCCGCGGAACCGTTACCGGTGACCGCCGCCTTCACCTGACTCGGCGTGTGGAACGCCACCGGGATGCCGCGCCGCGCCGCCGCCAGCGCGATCACGCCACCGGCCTGCGCGGTGCCCATCGCGGTGCGCACATTGTGCTGGGAGAACACCCGCTCGATCGCGACCGCCTCGGGCTCGTGCGTGTCCATCCACCGCTCGGCCGCATCGGAAACCGCCAGCAACCGATGCGCGAGATCCATGTCCGCCGGCGTCCGCACCACGTCCACGCCGACCGCGCTCACCTGCCGCCCGAGGCCCCCCTCGACGACACTGAGACCGCACCGGGTGAGCCCGGGATCGACACCCATCACCCGCACGTAAGCACCCCTACCCGATTCGCGAACAGTTGTTCGAAGTCTAGAGGACGACCCGCACCGCACCCGACACCGACACGAACCCCCGCTCGGGCACCCCGAGCACCGCTGCCACAACCCTGACGGGCGGTGCTGCGCGAAAACGATCCGATCCTGCGCAGGTACACCTCCTGTATGAGCGGCGCACGCCGACCCGCCACGGATCCGATCCTCGAGCGAGCGAGCTCCGGGCAGCACAGCACAGCGCCCGGCGGACGCCGTGCGGGGCCGTCGCAGCGACGGCCCCGCACGAATTCGAGAACTTCGAGATCAGCGAGAAACCTTGCGGTACTGGACAAGTGCCAGCGGCATAGCGACCACCAGGATCACCACCGAACAGATGATCGCGTACTCGACACAGTGGTCGGCGGGCCAGCCGTGCGGGGTCTTGAACGACGGCGGCGAACCGTTGACGAACAGTTTGCGGCCCGCGGCCGAAACCGCCGTGATGGGATTCCACTCGGCGACCGCGCGCAACGGGCCGGGGAGGGTCTCCGCGGAGATGAAGGCCGAGGAGATGAACGTCAGCGGGAACATCCAGATCAGGCCCGCGCTCTGGGCCACCTCGACGTTCGGCGACATCAGGCCGGTCAGCGCGCCCACCCACGACATGGCGAAGGCGAAAAGCAGGATCACCGCGAAAGCCGCTACCGCACCGAGGAATCCGCCGTTGATCCGCCAGCCGACCAGATATCCGCAGCCGACCATCACCGCCAGCGACAGGATGTTCACCACGGTATCGGACAGCGTGCGCCCCATCAGCACCGCCATCCGGGACATCGGCAGCGTGCGCATCCGATCGATGATGCCCTTCTGCAGATCGTTGGCCAGGCCGACCGTGGTGAACGCGGCGTTGAACGCGACCGTCTGCGTGAAGATTCCGGCCAGCAGGAATTCCCGGTACTGACTGCCGCCGAGAGACGCGCCGAAGATGTAGGCGAACAGGAACACGAACATCAGCGGCTGCACCGTCGCGGTCACCAGCAGGGTCGGCACCCGCACGATCGTGATCAGATTCCGGTACGCGACGATGGCGCTGTCCCGGAACACCCGCACCGGGGCCGGGATCGAAGGTACGCCGGTCGCCGGATCATCTTGCGCCGCAGCCGTTTCAGATGGCGCCTGCGCGAGTTCGACGGTACTCACGACATGATCTCCTCTGCTACTTCCTCATCGGTTTCGGACGCCTGTTCGGACGCGGCGGGCGCACCGGTCAGCGACAGGAACACATCGTCGAGGCTGGGCCGGTGCACGACGGCGTCGACCACGCAGACGCCCGCGTCGTCCAGCCGGCGCAGCGCCTCGACCATGGTGCGTGACCCCTCGCCCACCACGATCGCCACCTCGTCCGTCCCGGCCTCGTGCGAGGGCTCGCCGATACCCACCTGGGCCAGAATGGATTTCGCCTGCTGCGGATCCTGCCCGGCGGCCAGGGTGACGGTGAGCCGGTCACCGCCGATGGAGGTCTTCAGCTCGTCGGCCGACCCGCGCGCGATCACCCGGCCGCGGTCGATCACGGTGATGCGATCGGCCAGCAGATCGGCCTCCTCCAGGTACTGCGTGGTCAGCAGGACGGTGGTTCCGTCGTCGACCAGGTCGCCGATGACGCGCCACATGTCCAGGCGGCCACGCGGATCCAGACCCGTGGTCGGCTCGTCCAGCACGACCACCGTCGGACGGGCCACCAGTGCGCCCGCCAGATCCAGGCGGCGCGCCATACCGCCGGAGTAGGTGCCCGCCCGCCGTCCCGCGGCATATTCCAGGCCCAGCGCCGAGAGCAGTTCGGTGGCGCGCTCGGCGGCCTGCTTGTGCGACATCCCGTACAGCCGCGCCACCATCCGCAGATTCTCGAACCCGGACAGATTGGCGTCCACGGCCGCGTACTGCCCGGACAGGCCGATGCGGGTGCGGGCCCGCGCGGGATCGCCCAGTACGTCGAATCCCGCCACCCGCACGGATCCCGCGGTGGGTTTGAGCAGCGTGGTGACGATCCGCACCGTCGTGGTCTTCCCGGCCCCGTTGGGACCCAGCAGCCCCATCACGGTGCCGCTGGGTATCTCCAGGTCGATTCCGTCCAGGACGCGGACCCGCCCGTACTGCTTCACCAATCCGGCGACCTCCACCGCCAGAGTCACAGCGTCTCCTTCGCATCGTCGGCTCGTGCGTCGTTCGCACGCAAAGCCTTGTCGGCCAATCGTTCTCGCAATACCGGACCGATCACGGCCAGGGCCTCCGGATTGGTCATCCCCGAGTGGCGGCAACGCACCTTCTGGTCGTGGATGACACCGGTCACGTGTGGCTCCCACGCCTGCGCGCAGCGGGTCGGGTCGGCCAGGTTGATCTCGTCCTCGGCGGCGGTGAAGAAAACCAGATCGCCGTCGAAGACCCGCGGCCGGAATCCGTGTGCCAGATCCGCGCCCGCGGCGTAGCCGGTGTAGAGCCGCCGTAGATGGTCCACCGTCAGCGCCGCGAACGGGCCCGGGCGGTTGCGCAGCAGCTCCGCGGCGTCCTCCAGGGTCAGGCGCGGATCGACCGCGTGGTCGCCGCCGAGCAGGTCGCTGCCGAATTCGCCGATGATGTCGGCCACTCCGGGCACGGCCTGATCGAGCCATTGGTCGGTGAGCCGGTAGCTGTCCATCATCGCCAGCAGCTCGACCCGCTGTCCCGCATCCTGCAACTGCACCGCCATCTCGTGCGCGATGAGCCCGCCCAGCGACCAGCCCAGCAGATGGTAGGGCCCGTCCGGCTGCACCGATCTGATCTGTGCCACATAGTCTTTCGCGGTCTGCGTCAGGGTGGCGCGGGATTCGGCACCGGTGACGTGCGGAGCCTGCAGGCCGTACACCGGCCGATCGGCGGGCAGATGCGCGAGCAGCCCGGAGTAGCACCACGACAGCCCGATCGCCGGATGCACGCAGAACAGCGGTTCGGCGCCGGCCCCGGCGGGGATCGCGGCATCGGACACCGTCTCCTCGCGCGCGGCGCTGCGCGCGGCCGCATCCACCGATCGGATCGGCAGCAGCGGTTGCAGGGCTGCGGCCAGAACCTCACCGGCGTCGGCATCGAGCCGCTGCGCGATGGCCGCGGGGGTGGAATCGCCGAACATCAGCTGTACCGGCATCTCGATCCCCGTGGACCGCAGCTGCGCGACGACCTTCGTGGCCAGCAGCGAGTTGCCGCCCAGATCGAAGAAACCGTCGTCGACGCCCACCGAGTCCACGCCGAGCACCTCGGCGAATGCCGTGCACAGCGCGCGCTCGGCCGGGGTGGTCGGCGGCCGGTAGCTGCTGCCCGAACCGAACACCGGTTCGGGCAGCAACCGGCGATCCAGCTTGCCGACCGGTGTCAGCGGCACCCGGTTCAGCAGCATGATCGACTGCGGCACCATGTAATTCGGCACAAGCTCGCGCAGATGCGCGGTCAGCTCGGCCACCGTCGGAGCGGTTCCGGCGAGCGGCTTCACGTAGGACACCAACGCGGTGGCCCCGGCCGGGGTCCGATGGCCGACGGTCAGCGAGAACTCCACCGCGCCGTGCCGGGACATCGCCGCGTCGATCTCGCCGAGTTCGATACGGAAACCGCGGATCTTGACCTGATGGTCGGTACGGCCGACGTACTCGAGCTCCCGGCGACGACCGTGCACGCACCACCGCGCCAGATCGCCGGTCCGGTACATCCGCTCCCCCGGCTTGCCGTACGGATTCGCCACGAAGCGCTGCGCGGTCAGGCCCGGACGATCCAGATAACCGCGGGCCAGCGCCGGACCGCTCAGGTACAGCTCACCGGTGACGCCGCCGGGTGCGGGATGCAGCCGCCGATCGACCACGACCGCGTTCACGCCGCGGATCGGACCGCCGATGTTGATCGGCATATCCGGGGCCATGGGCTGGGACATCAGCGTGACGATGGTGGTCTCGGTCGGGCCGTACACGTTGTACAGGTTCCGGCCGCGGCTCCAGCGCGTCACCAGTTCCGGCGGCAGTGCCTCGCCGCCGACCAGCACGTGACGCATCTCGGTGATCCCGGACGGATCCACCGTGCCCAGGGCCGCGGTGGTGATGAACGCGTGCGTGATGCGCTCCTGGACGAGCACCCGCCCCAGCTCCGCGCCGCCGTACACACCCGGCGGCGTGATCACCAGCGTCGCCGCACCGCCCAGCGCGAACAGCAGATCCAGCATCGCCGCGTCGAAACTCGGTGTGGCGAAGTGCAATACGCGGTCTCCGGGCTTGACGTCGAAGCGCGCCGCGGTCTCGGCCGCGAAATTCGACAGACCCGCGTGCGTGACGACCACACCCTTCGGGGTACCGGTGGATCCCGAGGTGTAGATCACGTACGCCGGATGTTCCAGCAGCAGCTCACCCCGGCGTTCGGCCGCGGTGATGGGCGCGTCCGAGGTGGCCAGCACCCGCCGCCGGAACGAGGGCGCGTCCAGCACCGTCCAGCTCACCCCGTCGGGCAGGCTCTCCCGATGCGCCGAGAGTGTGATCCCCAGTGCCGCACCGGAATCGGTGAGCATGTGCGCGATGCGGTAATCCGGGTAGCCCGGATCGATCGGCACGAATGCCGCGCCCGCCTTGGCCACCGCGAGCGTGACCGCCACCGATTCGGCCGATCGCGCGACGCCCAGCGCGACCAGCGTCTCCGGCCCCACGCCCTGCTCGATGAGCACCCGTGCGAGCCGGTTCGTCCAGCGATCCAGCGCGTCATAGGTGATCTGGGTGCCGTCACCGCGCACCGCCACCCCCTGCGGGTCGAGCCGCACCGCCGCGTCGAACACCTCCGCCAGCGTCAGCGGACGCCCCGGGTTCGCACCGCGCACCGGCACCAGACTCGACCACTCGGCGGGTTCGAGCCAGTCCAGATCGCCCACGGGCGTGGCCGGATTCGCCGCGGCCGCACTCACCAACCGGACCAGCCGGTTGCCGAGCCGGGCCGCGGTCGCCTCGTCGAACAGGTCGCGGGCGTAGTTCACCGCGACGGTGATGCCATCCGGTTCCCGGTCCGCGGTCCGGGACTCGGTGAGGGTGAACTGCAGATCGAACTTCGCGATACCCGGATCGGCATCGCACGCCTCGATCTGCAGACCCGGCAGTTCCAGTACCCGCACGGGCTCGTTCCGGACCGAGAGCATCACCTGGAACAGCGGGTGGTGCGACTGCGAACGAGCCGGATTGAGCACCTCGACCAGGCGCTCGAACGGCACATCGGCCTGGGCGAACGCCTCGAGGTCGGTTTCGCGCACCGAGCGCAGCAGTTCGGCGAACGAGGCGTCGCCGTCGATTCCGGTGCGCAACACCAGGGTTCCCACGAACATGCCGATCAGCGCGTCCAGCGCCGGATCGCCGCGACCGGCGATCGGCGTGCCGACCGCGATGTCGTCACCTCCGGTGATCCGGTGCAGCAGCGTCGCGAGTGCGGCATGCAGCACCATGAAGATGGTGACGCCGTGCTCACTGGCCATCGCCTGCAGTTCGCGGTGCGTATGCGCATCGATCGCGCATTCGACCGTCCCGCCGCGATAGCTCGGCGCGGGCGGGCGCGGGCGATCGGTGGGCAGCGGCAGCAGTTCGGGCAGCCCGTCCAGCGCGGTGCGCCAGTAGTCCAGCTGACGACTCACCGCGGAATCCGGATCGTCCTCGCTGCCGAGCGTTTCCTGTTGCCACAGTGTGTAATCCGCGTACTGGACGGCCAGCTCGGACCAGTCCGGGGACTGTCCGGTGTGGTGCGCGCGGTAGGCGGTGGCCACGTCCGTGGCCAGTGGCACCAGCGACCATCCGTCCATCGCGATGTGATGCACGACCAGCACCAGCACATGGTCGTCGGCGGCGACGCGCAGCAGATGCGCGCGCAGCGGAACCTCGTGCGCCAGATCGAATCCCGGACCGGACAGCCGCCGCACCGCCTCCTCGATCTCGCCCTCGGCGACCTCGCTCATCCCGATCGCGATCCGCGCCGCGGCCGGGTCCAGCACTCGCTGGAAGGGCTCGCCCTCGAGTTCGCCGAAGACGGTCCGCAGCGTCTCGTGCCGGGCCTGCACCGCGTTCAGCGCGGACTGCATCGCGACGACGTCCAGGGTTCCGCGCAACCGCAGCGCGGCCGGGACGTTGTACACCCCGGACCGATCGCCCGTTCCCCCGGACTCGCTGAACCGGTTCAGGAACCACAGCCGCCGTTGCGCCGCCGACAGCGGCACCCGCTGCGGACGCGTGCGCCGGCTCAGCACGGGCGCGTCGTCGCTCACCCGGCCGCGACCGTCGAGCCGGGCGGCCAGTTCGGCCACCGTCGGGGTGGCGAACACCGATCGCACCTCGAGCCGGGTACCGGTCGCCGCGGCCAGCCGCGCCACCAATTGTGTTGCCAGCAGCGAATTTCCGCCGACATCGAAGAAGTTGTCGCCCGCGCCGATCGTCTCGGCGCCGACCAGCTCCGAAATAACCTGCGCGACAATACGTTCGGCGTCGGTGCTCGGCTCGCGCCGCTGAGTCGCGACCGCTTCGGGCTCGGGCAGTGCCGCTCGGTCGAGCTTGCCCACCGGCGTGAGCGGAATGCGGTCGAGCATGGTCAGGCTGGCCGGAACCATATGCGACGGAAGCCGTTCGGCCACATGAGCGCGTACCGCCGTGACGTCCAGCGTCGCCGTGCCGTCCACCGGCAGGACGTACGACACGATGCGCTTGGTCCCCGCGATGGCGCGAACCTCGGTGTGCGCGAACCGGATCGATGAATGGCTGGTCAGCGCCGCGGTGATCTCGCCGAGCTCGATCCGGAACCCGCGCAGCTTGACCTGGTCGTCGCCGCGGCCCAGATAGACGATCTCGCCCTCGTCGTTCCAGCGCACCACGTCACCGGTGCGATACAGCCGCGTGCCGACGGGACCGAACGGGTCGGCCACGAAACGCGCGGCGGTGAGCCCGAATCGGCCGAAGTACCCGCGCGACACCCCTTGGCCGCCGAGATAGAGCTCACCGGGCACCCCGACCGGAACCGGCCGCATCCGCTCGTCCAGCACCACCGCGCGGGCCCCGCGCACCAGGGTGCCGATCGACACCGGCAGGCCGGGCCGCAGCGGACCGGCGATCGTGGTGACGATGGTCGTCTCGGTGGGGCCGTAGCCGTTGAACACCATCCGGTCCGTGCCCCAGCGGTCCACCAGCTCCTGCCCCAGCGCCTCACCGCCCAGCATGATCGCCGCGAGATGCGGCAGCGGCCAGCGATCGCGATCGATGGTGGCCAGCGCCGCCGGGGTCATGAAGGTGTGGGTGATGCGCTCGCGGTCCATCAGCGCGGCCAGTTCGTCGCCGCCGTACACATCGGGCGGGGTGATGACCATGGTCGCGCCGGACCCGATGGCCAGCAGCAGATCGAGCACCGCCGCGTCGAAGCTCGGCGACGCGAAATGCAATGTGCGCGAATCGCGGTCGACCTTCATCCGATCACGGAGCTCGTCGGCGAAATTGGACAGCCCGGCGTGGGTGACGGCCACGCCCTTGGGGGTGCCGGTCGAGCCCGAGGTGTAGATCAGATAGGCCAGATCCGAGGTCCACACGGTGCGCAGCCGATCGGCGTCGCTGATCGCGGCCGGGTCGTGGTCCTGGATCTCGGCCCGCTGATCCGGGTCGTCCAGCAGCAGCCACTCGGTGTCGCAGCCGCCGACTCCGGCCTCGCGCAGACGCCCGATGTGTGCGCCGACCGTCACACCCGACCGGCAGCCGGAGTCGGTGAGCATGTGCCGCACCCGCTCGGTGGGATAGTTCGGATCCACCGGAACGAAGGCCGCACCCGCCTTCGTCACCGCCAGCACCGTCGCCACCGATTCGAGCGACCGGGTCAGGCCAAGGGCCACCCGGTCACCGGGACCGATACCGCGCCGGATGAGCTCGCGCGCAATACGATTCGAGTACACATCCAGTTCGGCGTAGGTCAGCTCGGAGATCCCCGACTGCACCGCGGCGCGTTCGGGATGCAGATGCGCGGTGACCGCGAAATAGTTGGCCAGGCTGCACTGCGGGGTGGCGATCGGGCCGTACGCCGGGGCCAGCCGGGCACGTTCGTACTCGGTGCGAGCGTCGATGTCGCGCACGCGGATTCGCGGATCGGCGGAGATCGCGGCCAGTACCAGCCCGAGCCGCTCGGCCAGTGAGCGCACCGTCTCCTCGTCGAAAAGCTCTGCGGCGTAGACGAATTCGAAGCGCCGCTCGGGAGCCTCGGCGGATAGGCCCGGCTTCACCCGCAACTCCAGATCGAACTTCGCCAGCGCGATGTCGAGCTCCTCCGCGCGCAACGCCAATCCGGGCAGGCGCAGCGCGGGAATCGGGCCGTCCTCCACGGTCAGCGCGACCTGCAACAGCGGACGTAGGTTAGCGTCGCGGCCGCCGAGCGACTGCATCTCGGCCACGATCCGCTCGAACGGCAGATCCGCATGCGCCATGGCCGCGAGTTCGCCGTCCCGATCCACGGTCAGCTGCTCGACGAACCGGCGGTCCGGATCGATCTGCGAACGCAGCACCAGGGTGTTGACGAACATGCCGACCAGGTCGTCCAGGCGGGTGTCCGCGCGTCCGGCCACCGGTGTGCCGATGACGATGTCGCGACCGCCGGTGACCGAGCGCAGCAGCACCGCCAGCGCCGACCGCAGCACCATGAACAGGCTGACGCCGCGTTCCCGGGCGAGTTCGTCGATGCCCTCGCGGACATGTTCGGGCAGCGCGAACCGCACCGTGCCCGCGCGCTGAGTGGGGCGTTCGGGCCGCGGCCGGTCGTACGGCAGCGGCATGGCCTCGGGCAGTCCGTCCAGGGTCTCGCGCCAGAACCGCAGCTGGGTGGCCGCCAGGCTGACCGGATTGTCCTCGTCGCCGAGGCAATCGCGTTGCCACAGACTGAAATCCGCGTACTGCACGGGCAGCGGCTGCCACGCCGGGGCGGATCCGGAGCAGCGGGCCGCGTAGGCCATCGCCAGATCGCGGGTCAGCGGGATCAGCGACCAGCCGTCCGCGGCGATGTGATGCAGCACGATGCCGAGCCGGAACTGCTGGGAACCCGTGCGCAACAACGTCATTCGCACCGGAATCTCGCGGGTGAGGTCGAATCCGCGCTGTGCCAGGGTCCGCAGCGCCAGGGCCGCGTCCGCCTCGTCCGTCTCGACCGGTTCCAGCACCGGCATGCACCGGTGGGTGTCGAGGATCAACTGATACGCGCCGGAGCGATCCTCCGGGAACACCGTGCGCAGCACCTCGTGCCGATCCACCAGATCCGTGAGCGCCGCACGCAGTGCGGCGATGTCCGGATCGCCGTCGATTCGTATCACGAAAGCGATGTTGTAGGCGCTGGATTCGGGAGAATAGCGGTTGAGGAACCAGACCCGCTGCTGCGGCAGCGACAAGGGGAGACGTCCCGGACGCGGGGAACGCACAGCCAGCGCAGTCCGCTGCGTCCGGGGCGTTTCGATCAGGCGCACGGCCATGTCCGCGACCGTCGGCGCCTCGAACACCGCACGCACCGGCAGATCGACGCCGAACTCGTCGTAGAGCGCCGAGGACAGCCGCGTCGCCAGCAGCGAGTTGCCGCCGACCTCGAAGAAGCTGTCCTCCGCACCGGGCATGGGATGTCCGAGCACCGCGCCGAAGACCTCCGCGACCCGCTCCTCGAGTCCGGCCGCGGGCGCGCGGGAGCCACTCACCGACGCGAAAACCGGTTCCGGCAATGCTTTTCGATCCAGTTTGCCCGACGGCGTCACCGGCACCTCGTCGAGGACGATGATCGCGGCCGGAACCATGTAGGCGGGCAGCTGCCGGCGCACCGAGTCGAGGACGGCCGCGGTGTCGATCGGTCCCTCGGCGGTGACGTAGGAGGCCAGCCGCATCGTGCCGTGCTCACTGGTGTGCACGACGGTGTGCGCGAACCGCACTCCGTCATGCGTGCGCAGCGCGTGGTCGATCTCGCGAAGTTCGATGCGGAAGCCGCGGATCTTGACCTGATCGTCCGCCCGGCCCAGGAACCGCAACTGCCCGCTCATGTCGGCGACCACGAGATCGCCTGTGCGGTACATGCGTTCACCGCGCCGGCCGTGCGGGTTGGCCGGGAACCGCTGCGCGGTCATCGCGTGCCGCCCCAGATAGCCGCGGGCCAGGCCGGGCCCGGACAGGTACAGCTCGCCCGGGACGCCCGGCGGCACCGGATGCAGTCGGTTGTCCAGGACGAACAGCCGCATTCCGCGCACGGGCATGCCGATCGGCACGGGACGGCCCGGGACCATCGGCCCGGTGGCCGTCGCGGCGACGGTCGCCTCCGACGGGCCGTACATGTTGTGCATGCGACGTCGCCCAGCGGTCCAGGTGCTCACCAGCTCCTCGGGGCAGGCGTCCCCGCCGACGATCACCGCCTCGAGATCGCCGAGTCCCTCGCTGGGCACGGTCGCCAGCGCGGCCGGAGTGATGAAGGCGTGGGTCACCCGCTCGGCGCGCAGCAACTGGGCGAGTTCGGATCCGCCGTAGAGCCCGGCCGGAGCCACCACGATGGTCGCGCCCGCGGCGAATCCGAGCAGCAGCTCGAGTACCGACGCGTCGAAGGACGGCGACGAGAAGTGCAGTGTGCGTGCGGAATCCGTGACGCCGAACAGATGCCGCTGCTCGTGGGCGAGGCAGGCCAGCCCGGCGTGGGTGACCACGACGGCCTTGGGCGTTCCGGTGGATCCGGAGGTGTAGATCAGGTACGCCGGGTGCGCCACGCGCAGCGGCTGATGCCGATCCACATCGGTTACCGGGGCCCCGGACTGGCGCATGGTCTCCGCGGCCAGCTCCGGAGATCCGGCCAGCAGCCAGTCCACATCCCGCTTGCGGTGCCGCCCCCGGCGCGTCGGCCATTCCGGCATGACCGCATACGATTTCGCGTCGGTCAGGCCAAGCATCGCGCCGGAATCGTTGAGCATGTGCGCGATCCGCTCGGCCGGATAGCCCGGATCGATCGGGACATAGGCCGCGCCCGTCTTGGCCACCGCCCAGATCGCGGTGATCGCGTCGAGCCCGCGCGGCAGCGCGACCGCCACCACGACCTCGGGTCCGGCGCCGCATCCGATCAGCACGCGCGCCAACCGGTTCGACGCCTCGTCCAGTTCCCGATAGGTGGTGTCCTCGCCCAGGTAGCGCACCGCGACGACGTCGGGAACGCGTTCGGCGGTCTCGGTGAGCAGGCGGGTCAGGGTGATCGGCGGTTCGGCGGGCGCGCCCGTGATCGGCACCAGCCGCGCCTTTTCGCGCGCGTCGAGGATGTCCAGATCCCCGACCGGCGCACTGGGTGCGGTGACCGCCGCGGAGACCAGGCGGACGAACCGCTGCGCGATGGTGCGCACCGTCGATTCGTCGAATACATCCGTGGCGTAACCGAATTCGGCGTGCAGCGGGCCATCCGACGCATCGCCGCTCTCCTGCACGGTCAGCTGCAGATCGAATTTGGCGACACCGGATTCGATCGGCAGGACGCGAGCGTCCATGCCCGGCAGGCTGATTCGCAGGTCCGGATCGTTCTCGTAGGAGAGCATCACCTGGAACAGCGGGTGCCGTCCGGCATCACGCGCCGGGTTGACGACCTCCACCAGCCGTTCGAAGGGCACGTCGGCGTTGGCGAAGGCGTCCAGATCGGTTTCCCGCACCCGGTCCAGCATGCGATCGAAGCCCGCGGCCGGATCGACCTCGGTACGCAGCACCAGCGTGTTGACGAACATGCCGACCAGGTCGTCCAGCGCCGGATCCGAACGTCCCGCGATCGGGGTGCCGATCGCGATGTCGGTGGTGTTGCACAACCGCGAGAGCAGTACGGCCAGGCAGGCGTGCAACACCATGAACGCACTCACCCCGCGGTCCGCGGCCAGCGCGGCCAGCGCCTGGCGTACGTCGGCCGGAATCGTGACGCTCACTCGCGCGCCCTCGGTGGTGCGCTGCTGCGGACGCGGACGGTCCAGCGGCAGATCGAGCTGATCGGGCAGATCGGCCAGGGCGGTCCGCCAGTAACTCAGCTGCCGACCGAGCGCACTGGCCGGATCCTCCTCGTCGCCCAGCAATTCGCGCTGCCACAGCGCGAAATCCGCGTACTGCACCGGCAGCGGCTTCCAGAGCGGTTCGTGCCCCGCGGTGCGGGCGGCGATGGCCGTCATCAGATCGCGCGCCAGGGGCGCGACCGACCAGCCGTCACCGCAGATGTGATGCAGGATCACCAGGAAGACGTACCGATCCGGCCCGGTGCGGTACAGCGCGATGCGGAACGGGGCCTGGGTGCGCAGATCGAAGCCGTACCCGGCGTATTCGGCGGCCAGGGCCAGCACGTCCGCGCCGACGGCATCGATCGCCTCCAGGGCCAGCGGGATCTGCGCGGCCGGATGCACGAGCTGGCGCGGACCCTGCGGCGAATCGGGAAAAGTGGTGCGCAGGCTCTCGTGCCGCTCCAGCACGTCCAGTACGCCCGCGCGCAACGCGTCGAGATCCACCTTCCCGGTCAGTTCCACGGCCAGCGGCATGTTGTAGGCCGAGGCATGCTCGGCGAACCGGTTCAGGATCCACAGCCGCTGCTGAGCCAGCGAAAGTGGAATGCGTTCGGGCCGTTCGGCGGTGACGAGTTTGGGTTGCGCGGACAGCGGGTAACGATCATCCAGACGAGTGGCTAGTGCGGCCACCGTGGCCGATTCGAACAGGTCGCGGATGGTCAGCTCCCCGCCCAGCGCGCTGTTGACCCGGGCGATCGCGCGCGCCGCCGAGAGCGAGTTGCCGCCCAGTTCGAAGAAGCTGTCCTCGACGCCGATCTCCTCGACGCCCAGGATCTCCTCGAAGATCGCGGCGACGCGGCGCTCGACCTCGGTGCGCGGCGCGGTGGTCACACCGTCGGCGCGCTGCGCACCGGCTTCGGGCGCGGGCAGGGCTCGGCGATCCACCTTGCCGTTGGCGCTCAACGGCATTTCGTCCAGCACGATCAAATGAGCCGGCACCATATATCCGGGCAGGGTCCGATGCAGCGCCCGGGTCAACTCGGTGACATCCAGATCCGAATCCGGTGCGGCGACCACATATCCGACGAGTTCGTCACCGCCGCGGGTGTGGCGCGCCACGCAGATCGCCCGCGCCACACTCGCTTCGGCCAGCAGCGCGGCCTCGATCTCGCCGAGTTCGATGCGCAACCCGCGGATCTTCACCTGGAAGTCGCTGCGGCCCAGGTATTCCAGGGCTCCGCCCGTGGCCCGCCACCGCACCAGATCACCCGTGCGGTACATCCGCGCACCCGCGGTGAACGGGTTCGCGACGAACCGGCCCGCACTGAGCTCGGCACGACCCAGATAGCCGCGTGCCAGCTGTGTCCCGGCCAGATACAGCTCACCCACCACGCCCGGCGGGACCGGCTGCAGGCGCTCGTCCAGCACGTAGACCTGGGTGTTCCAGATCGGCGCGCCGATCGGCACGGAGTCCTGTCCCGCGGCGCAGGGCCAGGACGTCACGTCGACCGCCGCCTCGGTGGGGCCGTACAGATTGTGCAGCCACGGCGAGCCGTCCCCATGCGGCGCACCCGGAGCCGAATGCCCCAGTGCCGCATGGAAATCGCGCACGGTCGCGGCGGGCAGCGCCTCACCGCTGCAGAACACCCGGCGCAGGGCGGTGCACCCGGCGACCTCGGTGTCGGTGACGAACACCGACAGCATCGATGGAACGAAATGCGCTGTGGTGACGGACTTCTCGGCGATCACCCGGGCCAGGTAGACCGGATCGCGATGGCCGTCGGGCGCCGCGATCACCAGCCGGGCCCCGATCTGCAAGGGCCAGAAGAACTCCCACACCGACACGTCGAACGTGGCCGGCGTCTTCTGCAACACCACATCACTGCCGTCGAGCCGGTATTCGTGCTGCATCCAGCGCAACCGGTTCACGATCGCGGCATGCGAGACGCCCACGCCCTTGGGGCGGCCGGTGGACCCGGAGGTGAAGATCACGTAGGCCAGGTGCTCCGGACGCAGCCGGGTGTGACGGTCGGCATCGGTGATCGGCGCGCCGGAGATCGCGGACAGATCCGTCGCGCGAATGTCCAGCCGCGCCTGAGCCTGCGGCAGCTCGACGCTGTCGGCGCCGGCGGTCAGCACGCACAGCGGGCGCGCCTGCTCGAGGATGTCGGCGTTGCGTTCGGCGGGATGGTCCGGATCGATCGGCAGATACGCGGCGCCGGCCCGCACGATGGCGTACATGCCGATCACCAGGTCCAGGCTGCGCCGCATGGCCAGGCCGACGACCGTATCCGGGCCCGCGCCGCGCGAGATCAGTAGCCGGGCCAGCCGATCGGCCTGCTCGCGCAGCTGCGCGTAGGTCATCGTCTCGTCGCCGAATTCCAGCGCCACCTCATCCGGGCAGGCCGCGGCCCGCTCGCCGAACGCCTCGGACAGCGTGCCCGGCCACTGCGGCATCTCGGTGCAATTCCATTGGCGCAGAACAAGATCCCGCTCCACGTCGGTGGTGACCGGCACCTCGGCGACGACGTCGTCCGGTTCCGCGGTCAGCAGCCGGGCCAGGAAATCCACGAAACGGCCGTGGTGGACCGCCAGCTCCTCGACGTCGTACAGGTGCGGATTGCCCTCGAAATCCACGTGGATGCGGTCGCCGGTGCCGTTGTAGAGGTTGATCGACAGGTCCTCGACCGGACCGGTGGACAGCACGTTCAGCGAGCCGACCAGACTGCCGAAGTGCAACTCGCTGTGAAACAGCATGATGTTGACCATCGGCCCGAAGAATCCGCGCGAATCCCGCGAGTATCCGCAGTCGCGGCGGATGTCGTCAGCGCGGTACCGCTGATGCCGCAGTGCCCCGGTGATCTGCAACTCGGCCGCCTTGACCACATCGCGCAGGGTGGTGGTGGCATCGAATCGGATACGAATCGGCACCACATTGGACACCACGCCCGCCGAGCGGCGTAGCGCGACGGTGGTGCGCGCGGACACCGGAAGACTCAGCACCACATCCTGATTGCCGGTCACCGCGCGCACATAGCAGGCCAGGGCGGCGACGAACAACGTGGAGTTCTGCGTGTCGAAAACCCCTGTGGCATTGGTCAATTCGGCCTGGACCTCGGGGCCGAGCTTATGTGTCGCGCGATGCCGTCGCGAATCGGATCCGGGCGCGGCGGCCGCCGAGGCGGACAGGCTCATGGGCGCGCCGACCCCGGCGAGCTGTTCGAGCCAGTACTCGCGGTCCGAGCGGAAACGGCTGGTGTCGCGGTAACTCGACTCCCCCGCATAGATATCGGCCAGCGGCGTGGCGCGCGAGGCCACCGGTTCGGTGCGGTTCTCCAGGGCGGTGTAGATCTCGGCGGTACGGGTGACCGCGTTCATCGCACCGTAGCCGTCGATAACGATGTGGTGACCCCGGGAATACCACATGTAGTCGAACTCGCCGATGCGCAGCACAACGTTCGTCGTCAACGGGTCGCGCTCGAGATCGATCTGGCTGCTGGCGTGGTCGTTCATCCAGCGCAGGGCCGCCGCGCGGGGATCGGCCTCGTGCCGCAGGTCCACCCGCGCCCAGCCGGGCCGTACCGAGGGATCGATCAGCTGATGCGGGACACCGTCGATCTCGACCAGCCGCACCTGCCCGACCTGGGCCTCGGCGCCGAATCGCTCGATCGCGTACAGCAGGCGGCCCACATCCAGATCACCGTGGATCTCGACGTACTGGGCGATGGTGAGGGGAACGTCGGGACGTATCCGCTGGGCGTACCAGAGGGCGGTCTGCGCGGGCGACAGGGCGAAGGGTTGTGCTGATAATTCGCTAGAAGAGCATTGGTCTACACGATCGGTGGCCAATGACCTCATCAATTACTCCGTTCTGCCGCTGTTGACGCAACTCCCCGAGCATCGCCACGGCGGGCACGCACGTGCCGACCGTGGGACCTGATCCACGCCCTACTATTCGGAGCATCAGGACGTACGGATCGGTACCGATCTCGTAATGTTTCACTTCGAACAACGTTGGCGGATAGGCCCTTTAGCTAGCTATCTCTTCGCAAACTTCGCGACCACATCTGATCGCGCAGGGAAAACGGGTGACGCCGGGAGCCAGATCCGGAAACGCTTACATCCGCAGCTAGCGGCGCACCCGGTCGTCGACGGCCTCATCATCCGCCGGTTCCGGGGACGGCATAATTCGCCGCCGAATAGCCGAAGCCACAACAGCAATCCCGGCCACGATACACAACACCCACTCGGGCCACGGCCCCAGCGCGGTCGCGGGTGTCGTGGTGTGCCGCAGCGGCAATTCTGCCTCGAGCCATGCGGGCACGAATTTCGAGGTCTCCTGGCGCACCGCGCCGTCGGCGGTGATGATCGCGCTGACCCCGGAAGTTGCCGCCACGACCAGCGCGCGACCGTGTTCCACCGCGCGCACCCGGGACATGGCCAGTTGCTGGTAGGTCATTTCGCTGTCGCCGAAGGTGGCGTTGTTGGTGGGCACGGTCAGCAGCTGCGCGCCCGCGTGCATCGAATCCTCGAACGCGCGGTCGAAGGCCACCTCGTAACACGTGGCCACGCCGATCGCGACCGGCCCGCCGCGTCCATCGGGCTGTGCGTGCACCACGCCGTCACCGTGGCCCGGGACGAAATAGCCTGCTCGATCGGCATATCTCGAGAAGTGCCGGAAGAAATCGCGGTAGGGCAGATATTCGCCGAACGGCTGGATGATCTTCTTGTCGTGCCGCTCCCCCGGCCCGTCGGCGCCGTTCCAGACGATGACCGAGTTGGTGGTCGTGTCGTCGTCGTTCACCAGCACCGCGCCGACCAGGATCGGCGCGTGGATCCGCTCGGAGACCGCGGTGATCTCCGCGTACGCGTCACTGTTGCGTAACGGATCGATATCGGACGAGTTCTCCGGCCAGATCACCACATCCGGTTGCCGCGCGCGGCCCGCGGCGACGGCGTCGGCCAGCGCCGCGGTCTCGCGGACGTGATTGTCCAGCACGGCGCGACGCTGCGCGTTGAAGTCCAGGCCCAGGCGCGGCACGCTGCCCTGGATGGCGGCGACCGTGATCGTCCGGTCGCCGTCGGCCGGCGCGGGCAGGACGGTCCGGAAGATCAATCCGGCGACGGGGACGGCGACCACAATCGCTGCGGCGGCGGCGATTCCGGTGCGCCACCGCGCACCGCGCCGCTCGCGCAGCCCGATGACCAAGGCCGCCAACGCCGTTCCGGTCAACGCCACCGCGAAACTCACCCCGGGTGCGCCGCCGAGCCAGGCCAACGGCAGGTACCAGCCGTCACCCTGCCCGAATGCCAGTCGGCCCCAGGGAAATCCGCCGAACGGGAAACTCGAGCGACCCCACTCGGTGAGCGTCCACGTCGTCGCCACCCACAGCGGCCAGCCCGGCAGCGCGCTCACCAAGCGAGCCAGCAGGCCGAACAGCCCGACGTAGATCGCACACGCCAGCGACAGGCCCAGCCACGGCGCGGGGCCGACATAGATACCCGTCCACGGCAGCAGTGGCACGAAGAAGGCCAGTCCCGCGACCAGCCCGTGACCGAACCCGCCGCGCAGCCCGCGACTCGACCGCACGACCAGGGTCAGCAGCGCGATGCCGAGCGGCGCGAGGTACCAGCAGGTGCGGGGCGGAAAGCTCGCGTAGATCAGCAGACCCGCGACGATCGCGCCCACCAGGCGCGCGAGCACCGGATACCGCGTCGCCGTTGCGGTCAGCCGCGTGCGCAGACCCGTTGCGGCGCCGGGAGTCTCGTGGTCCTGTCGCACGTCCACGAGCTCGTCCTTCTCACGCCGCATAAATGGTGGTTCCCCGGTGCACGGTACGCAGGCAACGCGGCAGCGGCGCGCCCGGGTCGAGCGGGGGCAGCCCCGGAACCCGGGACCGGGGATCGGTGGACCAGCGCTGCACCGTATCCGAGGCCGCGGCCACCACCAGATCGGCCGCGTCCCAGATCGCGTACGAGGCGGGCGCGCCGGGCACGAGAGTTCCGGCGACGCCGT
>NZ_BDBQ01000015.1 GCF_001613065.1 Nocardia miyunensis NBRC 108239 | reverse complement strand
GCCACGGCCGCCACGGCGGCGTCGCCGATCGCGTGGAATCCGGCCTGGATCCCGGCCTCGGTGCAGGCGCCGAGATGGGCTGCGATGGTGTCGACGTCGAGATATCCCAGGCCCCGCGTGTCGCGATCGGCGTACGGCGCGTGCAGCCAGGCGGTGTGCGAGCCGAGTGAGCCGTCCACGAACAGGTCTCCGGCCAGACCGTGCACGCCGAGTTCCTTGACCAGGGCGCGCGCCTCGTCGGCGTCGCGCACCGCCTCACCCCAGTAGGCGCGCACCTCGACGCCGTGCGCGAACTCCAGCAACTCGGTCACATCGGCCGCACCGGAGATCTGCGGTCCGGCGCATTCGTGCACGGCGACGACGCCGTTGGCAGCGGCGTGGTCGAGCGCGGCGCGGCGGGCACGGTCACGCTGGTCGCGATCGAGCCGGTCGAGTACGGCGCTGCGGGCGAGATGATGCGCCCGCGCACGCAGCGGCTCACCTCGGGTGTACCCCTCGGCCGTGGCGATCTGCGGCACCGATTCCAGCAGTGCGGTCGATACGACCGCGGAATGTGCGTCCACGCGAACGAGATACGCGATCCGGCCGGGCCCGGCCGCGGCATCGATCTCGGCCGACGCGGGCGGGCGGGCCTCCGGCCATCCGGTCTCGTCCCAGCCCTCGCCGATGATCACCGCGTCCGGATGCGCCCGCGCGTACTCACCGACCAGCGTCAGGCACTGCGCCAGCGACGCGGCCCCGGACAGATCCAGCCCCGTCAGTTGCAACCCCAGCGCCGTGACGTGCACATGCGGATCGACGAATCCGGGCGCGACGAACGCACCGTCCAGATCGATGATCTCCGCATCGGGATGCAGCGCTCGCCCCGGCCGTTCGGCGCCCAGCCACACCACCGTGCCGTTCTCGACCGCCATCGATGTGGCATCGGGAGAACTAGGGCTGTGGATGCGACCGCCGACCAGCAACTGGGTACTCACGGCAGACAAGTCTGCCGCACCGAGTTTTCGTCGCGGTCCCCGGCGTCCGGGGCATGTGTCGCTGACAACGGGATCGTGGACTCATTCGGCGGGCGCATCGCCGTCACGTCGCGCCGTTACCGCGGATGGCATCGTCCGAAATACACCGGCGACGGACGCGCCGAACCGTCGCGGTCGAATGAACGCCCATCGCTCACAGCGCAATTCGGGCGTTCGGCACCGGGACGATCCTGCGGGTAACTACCGTCCGTCGAGCATCGGGCGAGCCGTGCCCTGGCCGTCGTCGTAGTACTCCTGCACCACGACGCCGTCCACCACATCGCCAGCCGGGTCGACGACCGTGCCGCGGTAACCTGCGGCCATGGTCAGGCGGTCGATGCGGCGGGTGGCGAAGGCCGAGACGACCGGGCGGAGCAGGCGGCGGGTGGGCAGCAGCAGAAGCAGGCCCACGACCGAGGTGACCAGACCCGGCACGAACATCGCGACCGCGCCGAGGGTGACCAGCGCACCGTCGGCCACCGCGGTGCCGGGGGCGATCTCCCCGCGGCTCGCGCGCCGGAACTGGTCGAACACCCGGCGGCCCTGCGAGCGCACCAGGATCAGGCCCAGCCCCGAACAGGCGATGAGCAGCAGAATCGTCGCGAAGACGCCGATGAAGTGGCCGACCACGACGAGGGCGGCGATCTCGACGACCAGGTATAGAGCGAACAGCAGCGCGGGCATGGCGGTCCTTTCGAAAACCATCTACCCCATACAACGACCGTATCGTCCGATTTTCTCCCGGACCCGCCTGTGCGGTCGCTGAGAATCTCACGCGCCGGGGCGCACCAGCCCCGTCTCGTAGGCCAGCACGACCGCCTGCACCCGATCACGCAGACCGAGTTTGGTCAGCACCCGGCCGACATGGGTTTTCACCGTCGCCTCGGACAGGAACAGTTCCCCGGCGATCTCGGCATTGGAGCGTCCGGCGGCGATCTGCTCGAGCACCTCGCGTTCGCGGGCGGTGAGCACGTCGAGTACCGACGCGTCGCGGGTACTGCCGGGATCGTCCGCGATGAGCCGATCCAGCAGGCGTTTGGTCACCTTCGGCGACACCACCGCGTCACCTGCGGCGACGCTGCGGATCGCCGAGATCAGGTCCTCCGGCGGGGTGTCCTTGAGCAGGAAACCGCTCGCGCCCGCACGCAACGCGCCCAGCGCGTGTTCGTCCAGGTCGAATGTTGTCATGACGAGAACCTTGCTGCCGCAACCGGATTCGAGGATCTGCCCGGTGGCGGCGACACCGTCCACGACCGGCATCCGCACATCCATCAGCACCACGTCGGGAGTGAGTTCGCGGGCCTGCTGCACGGCCGCGGCGCCGTTGTCGGCCTCGCCGACGACCGTCAGATCGGGGTGCGCACCCAGCACCATCCGCAGCCCGGCTCGCATCAGTTCCTGGTCGTCGACGACTAGCACGGTGATCGGCACGTGACCAATCTACTGGGATCGTCGAGGTCATTCGGCCGCATCGGATACGAGCGGGATCGTCGCCCGTACCCGCCAGCCGCCCTCGGGACGCCGCCCGGCCTCGAGCGCACCGCCGAGCACCGCCACACGCTCGCGCATACCGACCAGGCCGAGGCCGCTGCCCGAGATGCCATTGCGGACAGCCAGATCCGGCCCGGCCGCATCGTTCGCCGCGCCGGCCAGCGGCCCCGCACCGTGACCGAGATCGGTGACCTCGACCAGCACGTCGGCGTCCCTGCGGTGCACCCGCACCCACGCCTTCGGCGCCGGTCCGGCATGACGGAAGGTGTTGGTCAGCGACTCCTGCACGATGCGGTGGACGCCTAGGCTGACCTCGGGAGCCACGTCGTCGAGTTCGCCGGTCAGCTCCAATTCGACTGCCAGCCCGGCACTGCGCATCATCTGCACCACCTTCGCCAATCCCGCGGTGCCGTGCTGCGGCAACTGCTCGGGTGCGTGCTCGGTGCGCAGCAGCGCGACCGTGCGGCGCAGTTCGCGCAGGGCATCGCGCCCGGTGGCCGCGATGGTTCCCAGAGCCTGTTCGGCGGCGTCGGGATCGCTGCGCAGCGCGAACTTCGCGCCGTCGGCCTGCACCACGATGACGCTCACCGCGTGCGCGACGATATCGTGCAGTTCCCGCGCGATGCGGGTGCGTTCGGCCGAAACCGCCTCGTGCGCACCGCGTTCGCGGTCGTAATCGGCCACGGCCAGCCGGGCGGCCACCTCCGTGTCGTACGCGTGCCGGGCGCCGAGGAATTCGGCCAGCGTCCAGCACAGCGCGTAGAACAACGTCAGGAACGCGACCGTGATCGGCACCGACTCGTGCAGCAGCAGATCCACGAGCACCGCGTCCACGATCAGGCCGCCCAGATAGATCAGCCCCTCGCGGCGTCCCACGTACGCGACCAGGGTGTACAGCGCGATACCGACCGCCACCAGCGCCGAAACCTGCAGATCCTCCCCGACCAGCCGACTGACCAGCGTCGTCAGCAGCGCCAGCGCGAGCAGCGCCGCGGCACTCGTACGCGGATATCTGCGCCGGAAGATCACCGGAATCGGCACGATCACCGCGAAGACGAGATACACGGCCAGGTACCGCTTGTGCCCGATGGTCACCAGATCGACCAGCAGCAGCGCGACCGCCAGCATGGCATCGGCGACGAGCGGTTTCCCCCGAAGCCACAAGCTGAATCGACGCACCACCCCAGCCTATGCGGCCCCCGCCGCAGCCCCGACCGACGCACCCACCCCGAACAAGCCCAGCGGCGAAGCATCTCCCACGCCAGAACAACCAGGCAGAACACCCCCGGCCCAACACACCAATTCCCCGACGCCGCAGGCGAGCCCCGCTCTCAGGTGAGATACCGCCCCAACCCGACCACCTCGAACGTGCCCAGCGGCGAAGCGTCTCTGTCCGCCGGAACAGTCAGGCAAATAACGCCAACTCCCAAGTTTTTCGGCGCGGCTCGTCGTTCAGCCCTCGAAGCGCATGGGCGAAGCCCGAGTCTCGAGGGCTGAACGACGAGCCATCAGGGCGCCGAAAAACCCGCCGGAGCGAAGCGGAGGCCGAAAATACAGCCGAAGATACAGCCGAAAATACAGTTCAGCAGTGCACTTCGGCGGGGATCGGGCGAGGGGCGTGGGTGGAGTGACCCGCCAGCCAGGGGGCCAGCACGCGGGAGGTCGTCTCGCGGATCTTGCGTTGCAGACGCTCGCCGTCCTCGATGGCGTGACGTCCGGAGAACAGCACGGTCAGCGCGCCCGAGACGGCGCCGACCACCGCGCCCACCAGTGCGGCCGCGCCGACCTCGTCGAGTTCTTCGGGAAACGCGGCACGCAGATGACGGGCCATCTCGTGCTGTGCGACCAGTTGCGCGTGCGCGGCGCGGCCGCTCACCGCGGGAACCGTGCGCGAGACCTGGGCGCGCAGGACCGCGATGCGCGCGGCGAGAGTGTCGCCGAGATGGTCGCCGGGATTGTCACCGGCGGCGCGCAGCGCGCGTAGCAACACCTCGACGGGGCGTTCGTCCGCGCGGCGAGTCGCGATCGCGTGCACGGCGGCCTGCACCCGGTCATCGGGCTGCGGGAACAGCAATTCCTCTTTGCTCTCGAAATAATTGAAGAAGGTGCGGGTGCCCACCTCGGCTGCCGCGGCGATGTCGGCGACGGTCGTCGCCTCGTAGCCACGGGCCTCGAACATCTCGACGGCGGTCTCGAGGAGGGCGCGGCGGGTGCGTTCCCGCTTGCGGTCACGGAGGGCTGATGGCGGCACGCGGGCAGACAGTACGGCATGTGACAGCGAATTCCGGGCAGGTAGCGCGTCCGCGCGTTGCACCTCGCGCCACATCGCACCGCATGCAATCTTGCGGCCGATGCGGTGACGCACGGCGTGTCGCTTTGTGCCGCACCGGATTCCGGAACGTCCTCGAGCATTCGGTTGAACGACCGGTTCGCGAGCAATTAGCGTGTGCGAGGTGAGTATCACACCTCGAGCCGTGGACGAACAGTTCCGCGCACTGCCGCTGGACGCCCTGGCCGATGCGGCGCTCGCGGCCGCGCGTGCCGCCGGCGCCGACTACGCCGACCTGCGCGTGCACCGGCTCGTGCAGCAGACCATCCGGTTGCGCGACGGCCGCGTCGAGGCGGTCACCGATTCGACCGACCTGGGTTTGGCGGTCCGTGTGATCGTCGACGGCACCTGGGGTTTCGCCTCGCACGCCGATCTGTCGCCCGATACCGCCGCCGAGGTCGCCCGGCGCGCGGTGACCGTCGCGACGACGCTGCGGGCGCTCAACCGCGAACAGGTGATCCTGGCCGACGAGCCGGTCCACCGCGACGCGCAGTGGGTCTCGGACTACGCTATTGATCCGTTCGAGGTGCCGACGCCGGAGAAAACGGCTCTGCTGCTGGACTATTCGGAGCGCCTGTCCGCCGCCGACGGCGTCGATCATGTCAGCGCGCATGTGCTGCAGGTCAAGGAGCAGACGTACTACGCGGACACCGCGGGCTCCTCGATCACGCAGCAGCGGGTGCGGGTGTATCCGCTGCTGGAGGCCATCACTGTCGATCCGGCCCTCGGAGCGTTCGAGACGATGCGCACCCTGGCCGCGCCGGCCGGGCGAGGCTGGGAATACCTCACCGGCGAGGACGGCGTCTGGGACTGGACCGGCGAACTGGCGCGGATTCCGGAGTGGCTGGCCGAGAAGGTGAAAGCGCCCAGCGTGGACCCGGGCCCGACCGATCTGGTGATCGATCCGACCAATCTGTGGCTCACCATCCACGAATCCATCGGCCACGCGACCGAATACGATCGCGCCATCGGCTACGAATCCGCTTACGCCGGAACCTCGTTCGCGACCCCGGACAAACTGGGCACGCTGCGCTACGGCACGCCGGTCATGCACGTCACCGGTGACCGCACCGAACCGTACGGCCTGGCCACGGTCGGCTACGACGACGAGGGTGTGTCCGGGCAGCGCTGGGATCTGATCCGCGACGGCGTACTGGTGGGCTACCAGCTGGATCGGGCATTCGCGCCCCGCCTGGGCCTGGACCGCTCCAACGGTTGCTCCTACGCCGATTCCGCGCACCACGTCCCGATCCAGCGGATGGCCAACGTCTCGCTGCAACCGGATCCCGAGCACGACACCAGCACCGCCGAACTCATCTCCCGCGTGGAGAACGGCATCTACGTCGTCGGCGACAAGTCGTGGTCGATCGATATGCAGCGCTACAACTTCCAGTTCACCGGACAGCGCTTCTTCCGAATCCGCAACGGGCGCTTGGCCGGTCAGCTGCGCGACGTCGCCTACCAGGCCACCACCACCGATTTCTGGGGTTCGATGGAGGCGGTGGGCGGCCCGTCGACCTGGGTGCTGGGCGGCGCGTTCAACTGCGGCAAGGCACAGCCCGGCCAGGTCGCGGCGGTCGGTCACGGCTGTCCGTCGGCGCTGGTGCGCGGAGTCAATATTCTCAACACCCGATCGGAGGCCGGGAAGTGACCGTGCTACAGGGCGGGGAGGTCGTCGAGCGGGCATTGGCCGCCTCGCAGGCGGACGAGGCGATCGTGATCGTCACCGACGCCTCGGAGGCATCCCTGCGCTGGGCCGGGAATTCCATGACCACCAACGGATCCACGACCTCGCGGGAGTGGTCGGTGGTGTCGGTCCTGCGTGCGGGGCCCACCTCGGCCCGGGTCGGCAGCGTGAGTTCGACCAGTGTCGACGCGGCCGATATCGAGGCGGTGGTGCGCGCGAGCGAACAGGCCGCGCGCTCGGCAGCACCGGCCCGCGACGCGGTGCCGCTGCTGGAGCCCGACGCGGTCGGCCTGCACCTGGATCCGGACTGGGCCGCGGACCCCGCGGCCACCGGCATCGACGTGTTCACCGGTCTGGCAAGCGATCTGGCCACCGGATTCGACGGCGCGGACCGGCTCTACGGCTTCGCCCACCATCAGCTGCACACCACCTGGCTGGGCACCTCGACCGGCATCCGCCGCCGCTGGACCCAGCCGACCGGATCGGTCGAGATCAACGGCAAACGCGGCCCGGCATCGGACACCGCGAGTGCCTGGGTCGGCGCGGGCACCCTGGATTTCACCGATGTCGACACCCCGGGCATGCTCGCCGAACTCGCGCGGCGACTGGACTGGAACGCCCGCCGGGTCGAACTACCCGCCGGACGTTACGAGACGCTGCTGCCGCCGTCCGCGGTCGCGGATCTGCTGATCAACCTGGCGTGGGAGATGCAGGGGCGCGGCGCGAACGAGGGGCATACCGCCTTCTCCCGGGCCGGTGGCACCCGCGTCGGGGAACGTCTGACCGATATCCCGCTCACCCTGTACTCCGATCCCAGTGCGACGGGACTCGAGTACCGGCCCTTCGTGGCGACCGCGTCCTCCTCGGACTCGATGTCGGTATTCGACAACGGCCTTCCGGCGCAACGGGTGGACTGGGTGCGCGAGGGCGTGATCGACAATCTGGTCTACCCCAGGGCGATCGCCGCGGAATTCGATGCGCCGGTGACGGTTCCCGGCGACAATCTGCTGATGACCGGCGGCTCGGCGGCCACCCTCCCGGAGATGATCGCCGTTACCGGACGCGGCCTGCTGCTGACCTGCCTGTGGTACATCCGCGAGGTCGATCCGGCCACCCTGCTGCTGACCGGCCTGACCCGCGACGGGGTGTACCTGATCGAGGACGGCGAGATCACCGGCGCGGTGAACAACTTCCGCTTCAACGAGAGTCCGCTGGATCTGCTGCGCCGCACCACCGAGGCCGGGGCGACCGAGATCACCCTGCCGCGCGAGTGGAAGGACTGGTTCAGCCGAACGGCCATGCCCGCCTTGCGAATTCCTGATTTCCACATGTCCTCGGTGAGCCGGGCGACCTGACCCGCGGCCCCGCCGGACCGGACGAGACCACACACCGCACAATCGCGATGGCCGTACACCTGGACGGCCGGTATGGCAGAATCGCCGCCACACAGTCGAAGCGGGGGCAGCATGACAGACGACAGCGGGGGCCGGGTCTTCGGTCCACTGATCGAGCAGGCCAAAACCGGCTCGGTGTCACTCGACGTGGAGCCGCAGGCGTTCCTGGCGCTGGATCGCGCTCTGCGACAACGCAAGACGGAGATCCAGGCGATCCAGAAACTCGTCCGGCAGGTGCAGACGCACGAGGCGTGGGGCCTGGGCGAGAAGGCCGACATCCTCACTTCGGCCCGCACGATCGCGCAGCGTTTCCGGGACAAGGGCGGCGGCGGGGCCAACAACGCCTACGACACCCTGCAGGATCACTGGCAGACCGCCGACGAGATGCAGACCCTGTTCCGCACGATCTGCGACCGGCTGCAACAGACCGACAGCGAGTTCGCCGCCAAACTCCGTGCGGCACAGGCGGCTACGGAGGAGGCGGTATGACGACCTACGATCCGCCCGGCATCACCGATCCGGAGAACGTCGACGCGCTCACCCATCAGCAGATCTACGACGCGTTCCAGACCGTCGCGCAGAGCGCAGGTGACGTCGTCACGGCCTGGCAGCAGGCCGGAAGGCAGTGGCGCACATCCACTTCCGGCCTGGTCGAGGCCGTGCGCTCGGCGGTGGACGGGCACTGGACGGGCGCGTCCGCCGACGCCGCGGTGACCGCCCTGGTCGATTACGGCAGCAAGGCCGGGGAGCTCGCGGATCTGTTCGACGCGGCCGGACAGACGGTCTCGAATACCGCACAGGCCGCGCTCACCGCCAAGGCGTACATTCCCCAACCCGTCCCGGTGAGTGCCGATCAGACCAAGGACCCGTCCGGTTTCGACCGCCAGACCCGTGAGGCGAGCAAGGCGCAGGACGACGCCCGGCAGGTGATGCAGCAGCGGTACGTGCTGCCGTTCACCGATCAGGACAAGCGGATTCCCACCTTCCCCGCAGCGGTGCCCGTCGCGAACGGTGGCGGCACGGTCCCGGCGAGCGCGAGCGACTCCCAGGACACCGCGACCTCGACGGAGCCGGCCGTCTGGAGCAACGGCACGCACCCGGGTTCCACCTCACCGGCGAGTGTCACCTCACTACTGCACGATCTGCCGTTCCCGGCGTCGGCCGACACGACCATCGGCCGATTCCCGCACGACCCGTCCTCGGCGACGCCCTCCACGAGCGATGTGCTGTTCCAGCAGCCGACGACGAGTCGTCCGGCCCGAGCCGATCGGCACGAGGGCACCCCGTCCCCCGCGACCACCCCGCCGGCGAACCCGTCCGAGTCCGCCCCGACCACGCCCTCATCGGCACACATCGATTCTCCGGCCCTCACCCCGGACGGCGATCGGCCCGACTCGACCCGGCAGCGCCCGAATTCCACTCAGCAACAACCGAATTCGGAACAGCCGCAAACCACCCCGGAACGCTCGACGGCACCGGCGCAGACCCAGACGCAGGCCACCGGCACCTCCTCGACCGATGCCATCCGGCCCGGACACGACAGTATGGCGAATCCGCCCACCGGCGGATCCTCCCCCAACTCCGCGCCCTCGGCCAATTCCGCTCCCGCGCCGAACCCGACACCTGCGCCGAATCCCACTCCCGCACCGAACGCACCCTCCGCCGGTTCGTCCGGGCCGGTCCCGGGCTCCGCGATGCCGAATCTCGCCGGACCGGCACTCGGATCGGCGGGTTCGGCCGGGCCCATCCCGGCCATACCGTCGCCGGTACCCAGCGCGCCCGCACCGGTACCGAGTACGCCGGTGCCCAGTGCGCCGACGCCGCCGGTGCCGAACACCCCGGCGCCCGCACCGAGTTTCGTGACCCCGACGCCGAACCCGCCCGCACCGGCTCCGAACACGCAGGTCCCAGTGCCGAACGTGCAGGCACCGCCACCAGGCGCCTCGACTCCCGCGCCGCCGGTGCCCAAACCCGCGCCGAGCACACCCGTGCCCGGCGCACACGCACCGGCCGCGGCCCAGGCCACGCCCGCGCGCCCGACGGTGGATCCACTACCGCCGGATGTCCTGGCCGAGCCCGCGGCGGCCGCGGTCACCGGGGCAGCCACGGTGGAGGCGATGTCCGATCCCGGCCACCACCACGCCGGCGCGGACCATCGGCCGCCGCGACTACGGGTCAGATACGAGGGTGATCGGGATCGGACGGGCAAGAAGGTCGACCTACGGCACGAATCGCACACCGCGGAGATGGCCGGAAGCGATGGGCATGTCCAGCCGACGATAGGTGAATAATGGGCACTTGGTCGTTCGAGGACGAGGAATTCGCGGCACTGTGGTTCGGCCCCGCGAACGACCGAATGCTCTATCCGCTGCACTACCTGTCCCGATTCGGTCATGTCAACGAGCGCGACACCTACTGGGAACAGGTCCGGCACAGGTATTCCGAACAGGGTGGGCTGAGCTGGAATCAGGCCGACCTGCTGCGGCGGGCGTTCACCGTGCTGACCGATCCGGAGGTGTGGGCCGAGATCCACGGCGTCTCGGATCAGGCCGGGCCGATCCGGGTCGCCGCGGCCCGGCACGACCGGCATGCCGCTCTCGCAATACAATTCACGCGTCGCCCGCGTATCGAGCTCAGTATCGTGAGCGCCGATCGGCTCTCCGCGGTCCTGGCCGGCGTCCTGCCGAACTGTTGCCCCGGGACGCATCCCGCCCAGGCGTTCGCCGCCGCCGATCTGTATCCCGAACGTCAGCCCGCGCTGCACTACACCGGGGAATCGACTCCGCTGCAACGGTATCGGCGATTGGTCCGGCGTCCGGCGGGCGGGGCCGGGGTGGTCACGGTGTTCCGGGGACCGCGCAACCGGGGCGGCGAGCAACCTCGCAAGGTGGGCACCGTGCGCTGGTACGACATCCACGACGACGGCCGCTACATGGAGACCGGCAATCGCACCGTCACCGTCCAGCCCGCGGACACCTCCGCGATCCAGGCCGCGATCGCCCGATTGCTCGATCATGCCCTGTCCGAGTACCGCGATTACGTCGACGACATCGGGGAGTTCGCACACCGATAGGACGAGCGGATCCGGTCCACCGCAAGATGATCCGGCTCGTGCGTCGGCGCATGGGCGAGGCCCCGCAGCGAGTTCACCCACAGCGGCCCACGCGGCAGATCTTGCACCCGCGTCAGGCAGATCACCGGCGAGGCATCGGGATTCGCCCGGGGTGAGCTGCCACGGTTCCGACATCCGAGATCCGCGCGCCCCGAACTGATCGAGGAGAATCCGCTGGGTTACAAGGTGTTTCGGTCAATTCATCGAGATTCGTCACGCGGGTGCAGGCGCACGACAGCGGTACCCTTCCCCAGCGCCGTCCGCAGTTCGGTGCGGTTGACACTGCCGTCGGCGTCGAGGCTGATTCCGGCGAATCGACCGTGCACCGGGTTCTGCTCCAGGATGATCCGGTACAGTTCGACGAGTTGCTCCTCGTCGGTGATCACCTCCCAATCGGCGTCAATCTCCTTTCCGCGCAGGGTAACCCGCACCGGCTCACCGTCACGGAGATTACGGCGCCAGCGGGCCGCGGTGCCGACCAGCAGATCCCCTTCGTGCGTGGCATAGCCGACCGGGTTGGCGTACTCGCGCCCGGTCTTGCGGCCGACGACCGTGATGATCAGCAACTTGCCGCTGAAGATCCGGTGTAACCGGGTTCGCAGCGTGGAGCGGACGGCGGCGTCCCAGGAACGCTGCAACCGGGACTGCGCGGGCGCGCGGGTCGAACTGGACATGGCGGATACCTCCGAATCACCGTATTTTCTGAGTATCTACTCAGAAAATACGACGGGATGCGGCATACTGCAAGGGAGAATGGAGTTTCCAGGAGGCGATGTGACATCCGAGCGCGCGGCCCGCGGCCGCCCCCGCACCGGCGTGCGGGAGGCCGTGATCGCGAGCGCACAGCAGGTACTCACCGAATCAGGCCTGGCACGCATATCCACCAAGGAGGTCGCCCGCCGGGCGGGTGTCGCCGAATCGAGCATTTTCTATCACTTCGGCGACCGGATGGGTCTGCTGCAAGCGGTGATCCAACACCAGTTGCTGCCGCTGAAGGGTTTACTGAGCGACCGCCAGGGGACCGAGCGGACTCTGCGCGAGGATCTGCTCGACCTGCTCACCACACTCGAGGACTTCTACCTCGCCGCAATCCCCGTCATCGCCGCGATCCAATCCGATGCCGAACTGCGCGAGTCCTACGAAAAGCGCAGCCGCGACATGGATCTGGGCCCGCACCGCGCCGTCGACGCGATCGTTGCCCACCTGTCCCCTCGCGCCGACACCGCCGACCTGCGTCCGGCGGCCCTGCTGCTGGCGGGCGCGGCACATCAGCGCGCCATGCAACGCCACCTGAGCCCACCCGACGCGCTCATCGCCCTGCCCACCCGCGACGATATCGCGAATACCCTACTGCCCCTGTTCGATTCAGTGTTGCACAGTTCGTAGCCCACGCGACACACCTACCGGCCATCCGCGATCCTCGGGCGTGGATCGATCGCCACGCCGATGCTTCGCCAGATGAACCTTGGTGTACCGCGGACGACGTCGGGGTCGTCGATAGCCGACCGAACGGCGCGGCGCATGGTCCGGAACCGCCGGTGTCGTCATTTGCCCTGCACGGGGAGTCACCCGAACGACCCGGTCTCTCGACCGGGCCGCCCGGTCCGCCCCGGCCGACCGGCACCGAAAACCGTTGCGCACTAGTGGATATGGCGATTCTCTCCGCGCTCGGCCTGGCCGATGCCGAACACGCGCTCGGCCGTGCGGTGGGCAATCGCGGTTCGCTGAGCGTCGGTCAGCGGGGCATCGCGCAGAAAGGCCAGGGCGGCCGCGGGGTCCTCGTACGGATAGTCGATCGCGAACATGATCGCGTCCGCGCCGACCGCGCGCAGGGCCAGTTCGAGTACGTCCGGATCATCGATTCCGCTGGTGGTGATCACCATATTGCGGCGGAAGTACTCGCTGGGCGTCAGGGACAGCTTCGGCATCGGCGTGGCCGCCCCGGCCGTCCGCGCCGCGAATGCGTGCCGATTATCGATTCGCCTGAGCCAGTAGGGAATTCCCTCGCCGAGGTGACCCAGGACGATGGTCAGGCCCGGAAAGCGATCCAGCGTGCCGCTGAGGATCAGGCGCATGGCGTGCAGTCCGGCCTCGGCCTGATAACCCCAGATCGCCCCGGGCATCCCGTAGTCGCGATAGGCGGCGAGCATGCTCGGCGCTCGCGGGTGCAGATAGATCGGCGCTCGGTTCGCCTCGGCCGCCGCCAGCAGCGGGGCGAACTCCGGCTCGTCCAGATATCGCCCGCCGGTATGCGAGTTGATCATGATGCCGTTGAGTCCGAGCGGACCCATCACCCGTTCGATCTCCGTGGCCGCGGCCACCGGATCCTGCGGAGCCACCGTGCCCAATCCACCGAACCGGCCCGGATGCCGACGCACGATCTCGGCCAGCGCATCGTTGAATCGCCTCGCCAACGGCACCGCATCGGACGACGGAAACGGCTGTACGCCAGGGGGATTCAGGCTGAGTATCGCCATATCCTGTCCGAGCGCGTCCATATCGCGCAGCCGCGCGTCGAGATCGGTGAGACGACCACGAAGCCCCGGATCGGACTCGACGGTCCGCATCAGATCCATCTCGACCTCGTCCCCCGGCAGGACATCCACGGCATGCGCGGTGCTCAGGAAATCCTCGGTGGAGATGTGCTCCTCCACCGCGATGACGCGCATGTCGGTCCCGATGCGCTCGTGGGCCGTCGCGCTCACGCCCGCCTCCCACCGTCGACCGACAACGTGATTCCGGTGACGTAGGACGCGGCGTCCGAGCACAGCCACACCGCCGCCGCGGCGGCCTCCTCGGGCGTGGCCAACCGGCCCAGCGGGGTGTTCGCGGCCTGCCGAGCGATCATGTCGGTACCGGCCGCCACCTGCTCGAATCCGGAAGTCAGGGTCGGGCCCGGACACACGGCGTTGACCCGGATGTTCCGGTCGGCGTAGTCGACCGCCGCGACCTTGGTGAGCCCGACGATGCCGTGCTTGGCGGCCACATACGCCGGAGCGGTCGGAATCGCATACAGACCGCCGTTCGAAGCGACGTTCACGATCGCGCCGCCGCCCGCAAGCAGCGGCAGTTCGTATTTCATGCACAGAAAGGTCCCGGCCAGGTTGACGCCGATCACCCGGTCGAATTCGTCCAGAGTCATCTCGTCGAGCCGCCGATGATGCGAGGCCAGCCCCGCGTTGTTCACCGCGAAATTCAGGCCGCCGTACGCCTGGACCACGCGCTCGACCGCAGCCCGCACCGAGGATTCCGCGGCGATGTCGACGGTGACCGCCAGCGCCTCACCGCCGTCCGCCCGGATCGCGTCAGCGGTCTCGGCCGCCGCACTCGGGTCGATGTCGAGCACGGCAACCGCGGCGCCCTCGCGGGCGAAGGCCACCGCCGCCGCCCGGCCGATCCCGCTGCCCGCGCCGGTGACCAGACCGATTTTCCGATCTTCGGCGCTCACTGGGCATCCGCCTTGGATAGCGCGTCGTCTACCGCGGCGAGGAAAAGGCGGAAGTGGCGCTGATGTCGTCGCATGAGAACTTCTTTCGATAGTAGGTTCGAATGGACGGGCTGGTGCGATACACATACCGGGTGCGGCCCGGCCGCACCGCCGAGAAAGCACCGCCGGCCGAGTGGGGGTGCTGCCGCTGGTTGTGGAACGAAGCGGTTCACCAGCAGAATCGCAGACGGGAGAACCGTTAAACCAGCGACTCGTGGTTCGCCCAGGCCACCTTGTAGGGATGCCGCGACTGCCAGTGGTCGATGACCTCGTGCACGCCGGGCGCGGCGAACGCCTTCCCCAGTGTCTCGACATCGGGCAGGCCGATCTGCACGATCGCGGTCGCGATCAGCGCCGGAATGGCCTCCTCACCGGGAATGGGGATATGCCGCCGGGTCACGACCGACTGCGTGAAGCCGGTATCGAGCATGGCCTGTTCGATATCCGTGAGATATCGGTCGAGCTCACCGTCGGGCAGCGGGGAATCGAAGGAAACAATCATCGTGTGGTTGATCATGAGGCAATTCTCGGCCGATCACCTCTCAGGCGTCCAAGACCGGTTCGTTATCCGACGATAACCTGGAGGCATGATCGAACTGGAAACCCGGGAGCTCGAGTACTTCATCGCGGTCGCCGACGAACTGCATTTCGGCCGCGCCGCGGTCCAGCTGTCGATCGCGCAACCGGCGCTGTCCAAGGCGATCCGGCGGATCGAGAGCAGGCTCGGCGTCCCGCTGTTCGTGCGCTCGAGCCGTCGTGTCGAACTCACCCCGGCCGGTGCGGCCCTGCGCGAGCACGGGCGGCACGCGCTCAACGCCGTCAGCGCCGCGGTCCGCAATGCCCGGCACGCCGCCGACGCCCAGGCTCACCTGCGACTCGTGCTCAAACCCGGCGGCGATGCCGGGCTGCTGTCCGGAATCCTGGCCGAATACTCCCACCAGCCCGACGCCCGCCGGGTGGAGATCCTGTTCAGCGGCCCCGTCGACCGCACCGACTTCCTGCGCGAGGACCGCGCCGACGTCGGCCTGCTCTACGCGCCGTTCGACGACCTCGACGGCCTGGCCCACGAGATTCTGCACACCGAGGACCGTGTGGTCATCGTCCCGCGCCACCACCGCCTCGCCGAGCGCGCATCGGTACGCATGTCCGATCTCGAAGGTGAGACATTGCCGTGCTGGAAAGGTCTCCCCGGCGACGAGGGCACCGGCCCCGTGGTCTCCGATGTGGTCCAGATGATGCACATGATCTCGGTGGACCGCATGATCGCGATACTCCCCCGCTCACTGGTCGAGAACATCCCGCCCGACCTGGTCTGCATCCCCGTCTCCGACGCCCCGCCCAGCCACCTGGTCCTGGCCTGGAACGAACACGACCACCGCCCATCGGTCACCTCGTTCGTAGCCGCCGCCCTGCGCGCCTGTCGTCAGGACATCCGATCGAGCACCGAAAACCTCGTTTCCCCAACAGGTTCCACCGAGCGTTGACAACCGACCCCGAAACCATTCGCCCTGCTCTGATCGATCACTCCGGCTCGAGAAGATCACGTGTCCTCGGCTCGATCAGCGCCCCCATGCCAGCGACGGAATGCTCTGCGCCACATCGGAGTTCGACAAAGTACACACGACCGAGAACCGAGAACCGGCGTCGCTCAGGCCGATTCGGCGAGGGCGGCGGATTGCCAGACGTCGGCGAGGTCCTGAAGCGGAATGTCCAGGGCCCGGCTCAGGCCGACGACCGTGCCGAAGGCGGGGCTGGGAAGGCGGCCGGACTCGATCTTGCGGAGCGTTTCCGGGGAGATTCCCGCCGATTGTGCGATATCGCCGAGATCCCGGCCCGCGCGGGCCGAGCGCAGGCAGGCGCCGAGGCGGCGGCCTGCTTCGACCTGCGCCGGAGTGAGCGGGAGACGGACCATGTCGACAGATTACGAGCGGTATTCAAATACCGCAAGCGGCTTGGTATATAAATACCGAGTGAGCTACGGTGGTATTTATATACCGTCGAGGGAGGTACCCGTGGTCGAGCTGAAGACGCCCGACGAGATCGAGAAGATGCGCGTGACCGGGCAGTTCGTCGCCCAGATCCTGGCCGAACTGCGCGAGCGCGCCCGGGTGGGCGTGAATCTGCTCGACCTGGAACTACATGTGCGGCAGCGCATCCAGGAGCGCGGCGCGAAGTCGTGCTACTGGGACTACGCGCCGTCCTTCGGCCGCGGCCCGTTCCGCAATACCGTCTGCCTGTCGGTGAACGACGCTGTGCTGCACGGCCTTCCGTTCGACTACGTGCTGCGCGACGGTGACGTGCTGACCATGGATCTGGCCGTGGAGGTCGAGGGCTGGGCGGCCGACTCGGCCGTCACGGTCATCGTCGGCACACCGGCGGACGCGGACCGACGTCTCGTCGCCGCGACCGAGGAGGCGCTGGAGGCCGCCATCGAGGTAGCCGTTCCGGGCAATCGGGTGGGCGACATCTCCGCGGCGATCGCCGCTGTCGCGCGCTCCCACGGCTATCCGATCAACACCGAATTCGGTGGCCACGGCATCGGCCGAACCATGCACGAGGATCTGCACATCCCCAACGACGGCCGCGCGGGACGTGGATTCAAGCTACGTCGTGGGCTCACCATCGCCATCGAACCGTGGTTCGCGGCCACCACCGATCGCATCGTCGTCGATCCCGACGGCTGGACGCTGCGCTCGGCCGACGGCTCACGCACCGCACACAGCGAGCACACCATCGCCGTCACCGACGAGGGGCCGCGGATCCTCACCCTCGCTGCCTGAACTGTGCATCCAGGCATCGGCCGCGTGCTGTCGGCAGTGCGGCCTGGCGTTAGGCTGCGTACGTGGACAATCCCTTCGGCGCGGTCGGCACCGCGAATTACGTGCTGCTGACCACTTTTCGCAAGGACGGCACGCCGGTCGGCTCGCCACTGTGGGCGGCGCTGGACGACGGCCGGCTCTATGTCTGGACCGTCACGGACAGCTGGAAGGTCAAGCGGATCCGCCGCAATCCCGCGGTGACCCTGCAATCCTGCAATGTCAGCGGCACTCCGCGCGGCGAGGTCGTCAAGGGCACCGCGCGGATCCTCGACGACACCGGCAGCGATCGGGTGCGGCGGCTCATCAAGCGCAAGTACACGATCCAGGGCTGGCTGGTCGTGGTCGGCAGCCAATTGCGGCGCGGGCGGCAGGGCACCGTCGGCATCGAGATCACCGCCGAGGCCTGAGCCACCCGCCTACCGACGGGGTCGCTACTGTGCCCCCGCCTGCTGGGTGACCAACAGCCCGACCGAACCGTCGCTGCCCTTGACCAGCTTGTGGCCGCGGATCAGGATCTTGCCGATCACACCGTACTTGCGGCCGACGATCCCGCGCACCCGCTCGGTCTCCGACGCGTCGAGCACCTCGGCCGTACCGGTCAGCGCGTCGTCGGAGGTGGTGCGGCCCCGGTTGTCGCACGGTTGCAGCCGGACCTGCGGATTGCGCCGAATCCGCTTCACCTTCCACGACGAGGAGTCGGTCCACACCACGATCCGATCCCCGTCCGGCGCCACCCAGACGGGAGCACCCACCGCGGTGCCGTCCTTCTTGTAACTCGTGAGCAGCGCGTACTTATTGTTCGCCAGTTCATCCCAGGTCATGCCACAACGCTAGGCCGGGTCCGAGGCCCGCACATCCGTCCTCGGTCGGACCCGGCGATACGCTGTCGGGCGTACCGCGCTACTCCAGCTCGCCCTCGGTCTCCAGGTACACCTGCCGCAGCCTGTCCAGAGTCTCCTGTTCGGGCCGCTCCCACAGCTTGCGCTCGGCCGCCTCGAGCAGCCGTTCGGCGATGCCGTGCAGGGCCCACGGATTCGACTGCTCCATGAACTTGCGATTGGTCTCGTCGAAAACGTAACTCTCCGAGAGCTTCTCGTACATCCAGTCGGCCACCACATTGGTCGTGGCGTCGTACCCGAACAGATAGTCCACGGTGGCGGCCATCTCGAACGCCCCCTTGTACCCGTGCCGCCGCATGGCCTCGAGCCAGCGCGGATTCACCACGCGCGCCCGGAAGACGCGCGCGGTCTCCTCGGACAGGGTGCGGGTGCGCACCGCGTCGGGGCGGGTGCTGTCGCCGATGTACGCCTCGGGGTTCGTGCCGGTGAGCGCGCGCACGGCGGCCACCATGCCGCCGTGGTACTGGAAGTAATCGTCCGAGTCGGCGATGTCGTGCTCACGAGTGTCGGTGTTCTTGGCGGCGACCGCGATACGGCGATACGCGGCGCGCATGTCGTCCGCGGCGGGTGCGCCGTCCAGGTCCCGCCCGTACGCGAACCCGCCCCACGCGGTGTACACCTGCGCCAGATCGTCGTCGGTGCGCCAGCTGCCCGAGTCGATCAATTGCAGCAAGCCCGCGCCGTAGGTGCCCGGTTTGGAACCGAAAATGCGTGTGGTGGAACGACGTTCATCGCCGTGCTCGGCCAGATCGGCCCGGCTGTGCGCCCGCACGTAGTTCAGCTGGTCGGGCTCGTCCAGGTTCGCCACCAGCCGCACGGCGTCGTCGAGCATCGCCAGCACATGCGGGAAGGCGTCGCGGAAGAAGCCGCTGATGCGTACGGTCACATCGATGCGCGGGCGGCCCAGCTCGTCCTGGGGAATCACCTCCAGTGTGGTGACGCGGCGGCTGGCCTCGTCCCAGATCGGCCGCACCCCCAGCAGCGCCAGAACCTCGGCGATATCGTCACCGGAGGTACGCATCGCCGAGGTGCCCCACACCGACAATCCGACCGAGCGCGGGTAGTCGCCGTGGTCGGCCCGATAGCGCTCGATCAGCGAATCGGCCATGGCCTGACCGGTCTCCCAGGCCAGCCGCGAGGGCACCGCCTTGGGGTCCACCGAGTAGAAGTTGCGTCCCGTCGGCAGCACGTTGATCAGCCCACGCAGCGGCGATCCGCTGGGCCCGGCCGGGATGAATCCACCGTTCAACGCGTGCAGGATGCGCGCGATCTCCACGCCGGTCTGCCGCAGCCGCGGCACCACCTCGGTCGCGGCGAAACCGAGTACCCGCCGCACCGCGGCCAGACGTTCGGGATCCTCGCCGGAATCGGTCAGCAGCCGCTCGGTGAGCGCATCGATCTCCGTGACCGCCCAGTCCGTCTCCTGCATGGCCGAGACGAGCTCGCGCGCCCGCTTCTCGAAGGCGTCGACGCGCTCACGCGATTCGTCCCCGGATTCGCTGAGCCCCAACGCCTCTCGCAGACCGGGCACATGGTCCTCACCGCTCCAGAGCTGCCGGGCGCGCAACATGGCCAGCACCAGATCGACCTCGGCCGAACCGCTGGGCGCCTTGCCGAGCACGTGCAGGCCGTCGCGGATCTGCACATCCTTGATCTCGCACAGCCAGCCGTCGACGTGCAGCAGCATATCGTCGAAGGACTCCTCGTCCGGGCGCTCGGTCAGGCCCAGATCGTGGTCCATCTCGGCCGCGCGCATGAGCGTCCAGATCTGCTGGCGGATGGCGGGCAGTTTGGCCGGATCCAGGGCGGAGATGTTGGCGTGCTCGTCCAGCAGCTGCTCGAGCCGGGAGATGTCGCCGTAGGTCTCCGCCCGAGCCATGGGCGGAATCAGATGATCGACCAGAGTGGCGTGCGCGCGACGCTTGGCCTGGGTGCCCTCGCCGGGGTCGTTCACCAGGAACGGATAGATCAGCGGCAGATCGCCCAGCGCGGCATCGGTGCCACAGGATGCGGACATGCCCAGCGTCTTGCCGGGCAGCCATTCCAGGTTGCCGTGCTTGCCCAGGTGGATCATCGCGTCGGCGGCGAAACCGTCCGGCGCGGCCAGCCACCGGTAGGCGGCCAGATAGTGGTGACTCGGCGGCAGATCCGGATCGTGGTAGATCGCGACCGGATTCTCGCCGAAACCACGCGGCGGCTGCACGATGAGCACCACATTGCCGAATCGCAGTGCGGCGATGACGATCTCGCCGCGCGGATCGGCAGACCGGTCGACGTACAGCTCTCCCGGCGGTTCACCCCACGCCTGCACGACCGCCTCGCGCAATTGCGCGGGCAACGTGTCGAACCAGGCGGTGTAGGCGGCCGCGCCGATGCGAATCGGGTTGCCCTCCAACTGTTCCGCGGTCAGCCAGTCCGGATCCTGCCCGCCCGCGGCGATGAGGGCGTGGATCAGCGCGTCACCGTCGGCCTGCTCGAGGCCCGGGACCTCGCCCGGATCACCCAGATCGTAACCGGCCGAACGCATCTCGCTCAGCAGCGCGATGGCACTGGCCGGAGTGTCCAGGCCGACGGCGTTGCCGATGCGGGCGTGCTTGGTCGGATAGGCCGACAACACGATCGCGATCCGCTTGTCCGAGGCCGGAATGTGCCGCAACCGCGCGTGCCGCACCGCGATCCCGGCCACGCGCGCCGCGCGCTCGGGATCGGGCACGTAGGTGGACAGTCCGTCGGCGTCGAACTCCTTGAACGAGAACGGAACCGTGATGATGCGGCCGTCGAATTCGGGCACGGCCACCTGGGTCGCCACGTCCAGCGGTGAGAGGCCCTCGTCGCTGTCGGCCCACTGCTCGCGACCGGTGGTCAGGCACAGGCCCTGCAGAATCGGCACGTCCAGATCGGCGAGCGCCCCGATGTCCCAGGCCTCGTCGTCACCACCGGCGGATGCGGTGGCGGGTTTGGTGCCGCCCGCGGCCAGCACCGTCACCACCAGGGCGTCGGCCCCGCGCAATGTGGCGATCAGATCCGGTTCCGCGGTGCGCAGCGACGCGCAGTACAGCGGCAGCGGCCGGGCCCCGGCCGCCTCGATCGCCGCGCACAACGCCTCGACGTAGGCGGTGTTACCGGCCAGATGCTGGGCGCGGTAGTACAGCACCGCGACCGTGGGGCCCTCGACGTCCGCGCGCGCGGTCCGCTCGAGTTCACCCCAGTTCGGCAGGTGGACCGGCGGTTCGAAGCCGTATCCGGTGAGCAGCACGGTGTCGGACAGGAAATTGTGCAGCTGACGCAGATTCTCCGGACCGCCCGCGGCCAGATAGTTGTGCGCGTCCGCGGCGACGCCGCCGGGCACGGTCGAACATTCCATCAATTCGGCGTCCGGCGCCATCTCCCCGCCCAGCGCGACCACCGGAACCCCGCTCGCGCGCAACGTCTCGAGCCCCTGCTCCCACGCCCGGCGACCGCCCAGGATGCGCACGACCACCAGATCCGCGCCCGCCAGCAGGCCGGGCAGATCCTCCGGCAGCAGCCGCGCCGGATTGCCGAGCCGGTAGTCGGCGCCGCTGGCCCGTGCGGACAGCAGGTCGGTATCGGAGGTGGACAGCAGCAGGATCACGATCGGCCTTTCCTCGGGTTACGCGCCCATCAGGGATTCGTGCTCGCCGAGAGGGTCTGACTGTCACAGTGGCGCGACCGCACCGGAATTGCACCGGTTTCCTCGGGACAGGCGAGCACCGGGGATGCTACCGCGCCCCACCGACACCTTCGCCCAGCGCCCATAACGACCTGGCGCACACTCTCCCGGAACGGACATCCCCGGCGTACGCTCGTGATATGCCTAACTCACCAGGATGGGCCAGGCGGAATCGCTTCGCCGCCTGGTCAGGAATAGTTTGCATGTTAGTTGCCGTTGCGTTGCTGCCGATGGCATTGGCAGCTGTCGCCGGGCAACACCACGCGCTGGCGCTCCTCGCCGCCGGGGTGTGCGCGGGGATCGCGATAACAGGTCTGCTCATCTTCGAATCCACGGCCCATTCCGATCGGATTCGCCACCACGAGAAGCCACATCTGTTGTCCGACAGCTACGTTCCGGCTCCGCCGTGGGCGCGTCGCGCCCGTGCGCTGCGACGTACCGGCAGGAGAGGACTCTGAGCGCATGCCGATGACACCGAGCTGGGTTCGGCGCAATCACTTCACCGCCTGGTCCGGGTATTTCTGCGCGCTGGTCGGCTTCGCGACGCTGGCCATGACGCTCACCGCGGCCGGCACCGGCCACACCGGCTACGCGATGATCGGCGGCGTCCTGTTCGTGCTGACGCTCGTCTACGGACTGACTCTGATCTCCACCACGGTCCACCGCGATCATCTCGATCATCACGCGACACCGAATCTGCTGGCCGACAAGTGGGATCAGACTCCCCGCGCGCTGCGCCGCCGCGCCATGCTCCGAGCGGTCCGGCCGCAGCGCGCACGTATCCGGCCCTGATCGCACCGGCACACTGAACCGCCTACCCGATCGCGGCGCCGGACGCGCGCACCCGTTCGAGTCGTACGCTGGGTGGATCATGACTCGCTCCGCCCCCGATTCCTGCCCCGGCGTGCTGCGCCTGCACGAGGCCGCCGACGGACCGCTCGCGCGCATCCGCCTACCCGGCGGCCGGTTGCGCCCGGATCAGCTGCTGGCCCTGGCCGAGGCGGCCCGCGATCTCGGCGACGGCGGCATCGAGCTGACCTCGCGCGGCAACGTCCAACTCCGCCGGATCGGCGATGCCGGTGCGCTGGCCGACCGGCTCGGGGCCGCGGATCTGCTGCCCAGCCGCACCCACGAGCGGGTGCGCAATATCGTGGCCTCACCGCTGTCCGGGCGGCTCGGCGGCCTGGCCGACGTCCGGGATCTGATCCCACGACTCGACGACGCCCTGCGCGCGGCGCCGGCCCTGGCGGAGTTGCCCGGCCGAGTCCTGTTCACTCTCGACGACGGACGCGGTGACGTCAGCGGCCTCGGCGGCGATTTCGGCATCCACGCCGTGAGCGCGGACGACTACGCGCTGCTGCTGGGCGGACGCGACAGCGGGATCAGGGTGCCGCACGCACAGACGGTCGAGGTGCTGCTCGCCGCCGCACACGAGTTCCAGGGTCTTCGCGGGGAACGGTGGCGGTTGCACGAAATCCCCGACGGGCTCGCGCGGATCGTCGCCGCGCTCGGTGTGGAACCGGCCGACGATCTACTGGAATCGCCTGCACCACAGGATATTCCGATCGGCTGGTGCACCCAGGACGACGGTCTGGTCAGCCTCGGCGCGGGCGTGCGGCTGGGTGCGCTGCCCGGCCGGACGGCCGAATTCCTCGCCGCGGTGGACCGTCCGGTCGTCGTCACGCCCTGGCGCAGCCTGGTCCTGTCCGACCTGGATGAATGGACCGCCGAACAGGTGGTGCGCGTGCTGGCGCCGATGGGCCTGATCTTCGACGCCGCCTCACCCTGGCTGCTGGTGACGGCCTGCGCGGGACGACCCGGCTGCGCGAAATCCCGGACCGACGTACGCGCGGATGCCGCGGAAGCGGTCACCGAGGGGCGGATATCGCCGAACGGCACGCCGCGTCCGGGACACGACCTGGCCGCCAGCGAGATCACGGTTCCGGGACGTCAGCACTGGTCCGGATGCGAACGCCGCTGCGGCCGCCCGCGCGGCGACGTCACCGACGTCGTCGCCGAACCGGCCGGTTACCGCGTCACCCTGCCCAGCCGCGCCTGACCCCCGCTACCGCACTCGGTCCGGGAAGCCGTGCGACCGGGAACTATGGTGTACGCCATGTCCGATGTGCGTACCAGCTACCTCACCGACGGGGCCGAGATCTATCGGCGCTCGTTCGCGACCATCCGGGCCGAGGCCGATCTGGCCCGGTTCCCGGCCGATGTCGCGCAGGTGGTGGTGCGGATGATCCACGCCTGCGGGCAGGTCGATCTGGCCGCCGACGTGGACCACAGCGAGCACGTCGTCTCCCGTGCGCGCGCCGCGCTGCGAGCGGGTGCGCCGATCCTGTGCGATGCCACCATGGTCGCCGCCGGAGTGACGCGCAAGCGCCTGCCCGCGGAGAACGAGGTGATCTGCATGCTCGGCGATCCCCGGGTTCCGGACCTGGCGCGAACCATGGGCAATACGAGATCGGTTGCGGCACTGGAGCTTCTGCGTGACCGACTGGACGGCGCGGTGGTCGCGGTGGGCAATGCGCCGACGGCGCTGTTCCACCTGCTGGACATGCTCGACGCGGGAGCGCCCCGGCCCGCCGCGGTGCTGGGCATCCCGGTCGGCTTCGTCGGGGCCGCGGAATCCAAGCAGGCTCTGACCGAATTCGGCGGCGTGGAACATCTGACCGTCCGGGGGCGGCGCGGCGGCAGCGCGATCACCGCGGCGGCGCTGAATGCGATTGCGAGCGAACAGGAATGAGCGTTCAGGACCGCGGTCAGCGAAGCGGCAAACTGTGGGGCATCGGACTCGGCCCGGGTGACCCGGAACTGGTGACGGTCAAGGCCGCACGGATCATCGGCGAGGCCGATGTCATCGCCTTCCACAGTGCCCGGCACGGCCGCAGCATCTCCCGCGGCATCGCCGCACCCTATATGCGCCCCGGACAGCTCGAGGAACACCTCGTCTACCCGGTGACGACCGAGACCACCGACCATCCCGGCGGTTATCAGGGCGCCATCGACGAGTTCTACGAACAGGCCGCGGCCACCCTCGCCGCCCATCTCGCCGCCGGACGCTCGGTGGCGCTGCTGGCCGCCGGAGATCCGCTGTTCTACAGCTCGTACATGCATATGCACCGCCGCCTGGCCGACCGGTTCGAGGCCGAGATCATTCCGGGCATCACCTCGGTCAGCGCCGCCTCCGCCGCACTGGGCACGCCACTGGTCGAGGCTGATCAGGTGCTGACCGTCCTGCCCGGCACCTTGCCCGCCGAGGAGCTGACCCGCCGCCTGACCGAGGCCGACGCGGCCGTGGTGATGAAGCTGGGCCGCACATATCCGAGTGTGCGGCAGGCGCTTACGGATGCGGGGCGACTGGACGACGCGTACTACGTCGAACGGGCCAGCACCGGACGTCAGCGGGTGCTGCGCGCGGGCGAGGTGGACGCGGCCGGGGTGCCGTACTTCGCGATCACTGTCGTGCCGGGCCCGGCTCCGACGACCGAGATTCCGCTCAGCACAGCGGATTCCGCACACTCGCACACCACCAGAAGCCCGAAAACCGAAGCGCCGCGGGATGATCGCCCGGCGACCGGGGAGGTCGTGGTCGTCGGCCTCGGCCCGGGGTCGCCGGACTGGACCAGTCCGGAGGTCGCCCGCGCGCTGTCCGAGGCGACGGATCTGGTCGGGTACACCACCTACATCGACCGCGTGCCCGCGCGTCCGGGCCAGCGCCGCCATGCCAGCGACAATCGCGTCGAATCCGAACGCGCCGCCATGGCGCTGGATCTGGCCAAGCACGGCGCGCGGGTCGCGGTCGTCTCCTCCGGAGATCCGGGAGTCTTCGCGATGGCCGCGGCGGTCATCGAGGAATCGGCCGATCCGCAGTGGCGCGAGGTTCCGGTCCGCGTGCTGCCCGGAATGACCGCGGCGAGTGCGGTCGCGAGCCGGGTGGGAGCGCCGCTGGGACACGATTTCGCGATGATCTCGCTGTCGGACCGCCTCAAGCCGTGGGAGACCGTCGCCGAGCGCATCGCCGCGGTGGCCGCCGCCGATATGGCCATCGCCGTGTACAACCCGGCCTCCTCGCAGCGCACCTGGCAGGTGGCGGCGCTGCGCGATCTGGTTCTGGAACACCGCAAACCCGATACGCCGGTGGTGCTGGGCCGCGACGTCGGCGGCCCGGCCGAATCGGTGCGCGTGCTGACACTCTCCGAACTCGACCCCGCCGAGGTGGATATGCGCACACTGCTCATCATCGGGGCCTCCACCACCACCGCTTTCGACACTCCGGCCGGGCCGCGGGTGTTCACCTCCCGGCGGTACACGACCCCCTGAGCGCGACTCCCGATCCGAGCGTTAATATTCCAATGTGGAACGTTGATGTGGAAGGGGTGCATATGGCCGAAGGCGGATCGAAGCGGGGCTTGAACTCGACAGCGGCCTCGCTACTGGGTTTCCTGCACGAGGGGCCGATGGCGGGGTGGGATCTGGTGAATCTCGCCCAGGAAAGAATCGGCGACTTCTGGACGATCACGCAGAGCCAGGTCTATCGCGAACTGGCGGCAATGGACCGGATTGGCCTGGTGGAGAAGGGCGAGACGGGGGTGCGGGAGCGCACACCGTACCGGATCACCGAGGCCGGGCGGGAAGCGTTCGCGCAGTGGATCGCTCGCGATCCGGGCGCGGAGACCATCCGGGTGCCGCTGCTGCTGACCCTGGCGTTCGGCGAATTCGTCGAGCCCGAGCGGTTGAACCGGATCATCGCCGCCAATCGCGTCATCCACGAGGAACGCCTCGAGCGCTATCTCACGGGAATCGACGAGACGCGGTCCCAGTGCGAAAGGGCCACACTGGATTTCGGGATCGGCTACGAACGTGCGGTCCTGGAGTGGTTCGATCGGCTACCCGCGCTGCTCGAACGGTAACGCTCACGGCAGTGTGCGCAGCCAATCCCAGGCGGCGGCAACCGATTCCGCGACTCGGGCGCCCTCGGGCAAGGGCGGGCGATCGATCATGACCACAGGAAGGCCGCAGGCTCGCGCCGCGAGCACTTTGGCCACGGTGAGCTCTCCCCCGCTGTTCTTGGTGACCAGGATGTCGATCCGGCGGTCGGTCAGCAGGCGAACCTCGTCATCGACGGCGAAAGGTCCACGCGCCAAGATCAATTCGTGATGCGGCGGCAGCACCGCGCTCGGCGGATCGATCGAGCGGATCAGGAACCACGGCCTGGTCAGGCCCGCGAACGCGCCGGCCTCCTGACGGCCGATCGTCAGGAAGATCCGCGATCCGCGCCTGCCGACGGTTTCGACCGCGGACGCGACGTCGGGAACCCGTATCCACCGATCTCCCGGGCGTTCCCGCCACCCGGGCCGGTGTACATGCAGCGCAGGCAGATTCAGCGCCGCGGCGGCCTCGGCCGCGTGGGCGGAGATGACGCCGGCGAACGGGTGGGTGGCGTCGATCAGCACGTCGACATCGTTGTCGCGCAACCAGCCCCGCAGGCCGTCCACGCCACCGAAACCGCCGATCCGAACCTCGCCGACCGGCAGCACAGGCTCGCGGACTCGGCCCGCGAGCGAGGACACGACCTCGAATCCGCTTTCGCCACTCAACTTCTCGGCGAGTTCCCGGGCCTCACGAGTGCCGCCGAGGATAAGGACGCGGCGATCCCCGGACCGCTCATCCATCCTTCACCACCACCCACTGTGTGATGGGCAGGTGCGGCCGCCAGGCGGTGAAACCACCGAGCGGTTCGGCGCGGTGGACCTGGAATCGGCTCAGCGCACCGCCGTATTCGGCCGCCCACGCGTTCAGCAGCATCTCCGATTCCACGGTGACCGCGTTGACGACCAGACGTCCGCCGGATCGCAGTCGCGCCCAGCAATTTTCGAACAGGTCCGGCTGAGTCAGGCCGCCGCCGAGGAATACCGCGTCGGGCGTGGGGAATTCGTCGTCCGACAGCTCCTCGAGCACCTCACCCAGGACGGTGATGCCCGGCACGCCCAGGGCCAGCGCATTGGCGGTGATCTGCCCACGTCGCGCGCCGGACCGCTCGAAGGTGATGGCGCGGCACGCCGGATGGGTACGGCACCACTCGATGGCGATGGTGCCCGAGCCCCCGCCGACATCCCACAGCAGCTCCCCCGGGGAGGGCGCGAGCGCGGCGAGCGACAGGGTGCGCACCTCACGCTTGGTGAGCTGGCCGTCGCCGCCGTAGACCTCGTCCGGCAGCCCAGGCAGCCTGGTCAGTCGCGGTGCGGCCGGATCGGCGAGGCACTCCAGCGCGACGATGTTGAGCCGATCGCCCGCGGGCTCGGACCAATCGGCCGCGACGCCCTGGACCATCCGCTCGGCCGGACCGCCGAGCTGTTCGAGCACCGTCATCCGGGACGCCCCGAAACCGTTGCCCGACAGCAGTTTCGCGAGTTCGGCCGGGGTCCGCTCGTGTTCGCTCAGTACCAGGATCCGGCGGCGATGGGACAATTCCGGCAGGACCGTCTCGATCGGGCGCCCCACGGCCGTGACCACCGCGATCTCCGCGAGCCCCCAGCCGAGCCGGGCGCAGGCCAGACTGGCCGAGGATGCCTGGGGCAGCACCCGAAGCGCCTGCGCCCCCAGGAGTTTCGCGAGCGACACCCCGATGCCGTAGAACATCGGATCACCGCTCGCGAGCACACAGACACGCACGTCGCGGTGTGCGGCGAGCAGATCCGCGAGCGCGGGCAGCAGCGGCGACGGCCACGGCATTCGTTCGGGCCCACCCGAGGGGATCATCGCGAGCTGCCGGTACGAGCCGAACACCACATCGGCGCGTTCGACGGCCGCACGCGCGGCCGCGCCGAGCCCGTCCCAGCCGTCCGCGCCGATGCCCACCACCGCGATCGGCGTCCGAACGGGCCAAGGCTCCATGCCCGCACCCGGTGAGTCGGTCATCGCGGCAACCGTCGCCAGACCGATCGCGGCAGGAATCGCACGGCGAAGTACAGCGGGCGCATCATGGCGGGAGCCCAGGCGATCGCGCGCCGGGCCCGCAGGCCCGCGACGACAACGTCGGCGACCTGGCCGGGCCGCACCGAGAAGGGCGCCGGGTCCATGCCCTCGGTCATCCGTCCGATGACGAATCCGGACCGCACCAGCAACAGGTGAACTTCGCTGCCGTGCAACGCATCCGCCAATCCGGTGGCGAATCCGTCCAGGCCCGCCTTACCCGACCCGTACACGTAGTTGGCGCGCCGGACACGGAATCCCGCGACGGAACTGAACACCACCAGCTGTCCGCTCCCCTGTGCGCGCAGCATGGCGGCCAGGGTCGTCAACACGCTGACCTGCGCGATGAAATCGGTCTGCAGGACCGCGACCGCCGCCGCGGGGTCCCGTTCGGCGAGTTCCTGATCGCCGAGGACGCCGAAGGCCAGTACCGCGACGCCGATCCGGCCGTGCTCGGCGGCGATCTTGTCCAGCAGCGGCTGATGCGAGGGCAGATCGTCGGCGTCGAATTCCACGCTGTGCACCGCCGTCGCGCCCGCCCGGTCGAGAGCGGCCCGCTCGGCGGCCAGGTCGGCGCTGCGCCGCGCGGCCAGAATCACCACCCGGCCGCGCGCCATCCGCTCCACGATCTCGAGGCCGATCTCGCTGCGCCCACCCAGCAGGACGATCGCGCCCTCGTCGAGTTCATGTGCCCGCATACCCATGGCGAATAGTCTGCCACCGCGACCGCGCCGAACCGGACAAGTGGGTGCGGTCCGGTCACTCGGATGCGAGCACGACGCGGGCGATTGTTAGCGTCACATCCATGACCAGCACCGGCGCACGTATCGCACTCTCCGCGGCCGCCCTCGAATTCGTCGCCGAGCGGCACCTGGCCACCCTGACCACACTCCGCGCGGACGGCACCCCGCACATGGTCCCGATCGGCTTCACCTGGGATCAGGAAGGCGGGATCGCCCGCATCATCACCTCCGGCGACACGGTGAAGGCCCGCAACGTCCGCCGCACCGGCTACGCCGCGGTCAGCCAGGTCGACGGCGCCCGCTGGCTGACCCTCGAGGGCCCCGCCGAAATCCTCGCCGACCCCGACGCGGTCACCGAGGGCGAACGCCGCTACACCGAGCGCTACCGCCCGCCCCGCGTCAACCCCGCCCGCGTCGTCATCGCCATCCACCCCATCCGCCTGCTCACCGGAACAGCTTTGCGCGACTGAACCGAATCCGCGTCGCGGGAGTTTGCACCGTCGCGCGTAGGGCACGGCTACCCGTGAGCCGTGGCGCGCCAGACCACATCGTTACGCGGCGAAGGTCGTCGAGGCAGGACGATCCGCGGAAGGTCCGTGACGGTGTACCGATCCGCACCGCGGGCCTTACAGGCTGCCCGAGCAGCGCTTCCAAAGCCGCATCCCCTTGTGGAACAAGGGAGTACAAGTGCCGATCACGTCGGACTCGCCGCGGGAACCAGCCCGAGTCGGTCGAGCGCGGCGCGCCTGTCGAAACGACAGGTCATCGATTCGCTGCCCGGAACCGATCTCGCCCGGCGGGTCAACTCGCCACAGCCCACCGGTGGTGACATCGGCTGCGGCCCACCGTCGCGGGTTCAGACCGCGGTGAGGCCGCGCGGGCGGTGGTTGACCGACTCGCGGCCGTCCTCGGTGACGATGACGATGTCCTCGATGCGAGCGCCCCATTCACCCGGGAAGTAGATGCCGGGTTCGATACTGAAGGCCATGCCGGGCTCGAGAACGATGTCGTTGCCGGAGACGATGTAGGGCTCCTCGTGCACCGACAGGCCGATGCCGTGTCCGGTGCGGTGAATGAAGGCCTCACCCAATCCCGCCCGCGCCAACACATTTCGCGCGGCGGCGTCGACGGACTCCGCGGTCACGCCGGGGCGTACGGCGGCCACGGCAGCCGCCTGCGCCTGTTCGAGGATCGCGATACGCTCCGCGATCTCCGGATCGGGCTCACCGACGACGTACGTGCGGGTGGAATCGGAGTAGTACCCGGGCTCGACCGGTCCGCCGATGTCCACGACCACCACGTCACCGGATTCGATCACCCGGTCCGAGTGCTCATGATGCGGGCTCGCGCCGTTGGGGCCACTGCCGACGATGACGAACGCGGCCTCGGTGTGTCCCTCCTGGACGATCGCATCCGCGATGGCGGCTGCCACGGCGGCCTCGGTGCTCCCCGCCCGCAACCACTCCCCGACCCGCGCGTGCACCCGATCGATCGCCGCGCCCGCCCGCCGCAGCGCCTCGATCTCGCTGGCGTCCTTACGCATTCGCAGTTGCCGCAGGACGGGCGTCGCCGAGACCGGCAGAGCGTTGAGCGCATCGGCGATCGGCAGCAGATGCAGTGCGGGCATGGCATCGGCGACCGCCACACGCGCCCCGGCGTTGAGCGTCGACTTGACGGTCTGGTACGGATTCACGCCGTCGACCCAGTCCACGATGTGCAGGCCGAGATCGGCGACCGCCGAACCTTCCAGACCGGCCAGTTCCAGTTTGGGCACGACCACCGACGGCGTCTCACCGCTGGCGGGCACGAGCAGACAGGTGAGCCGCTCGAACGATTGCGCCCGGGACCCGATCAGATACTCCAGATCCGGGCCCGGCGTGATCAGCAACGCGTCCAGATGTGCGGCACGCACCAGTTCCGCCGCCCGCTCCAACCGGACTCCGTATACCTCGGCCCCGAACCGTGATTCCGTTTGCGCGCTCATGATCACCAACGTTACGCGTTCGGGCGAGTCGCGACGCGGCAATACCGGACGAGCTCACCCACGCCGCGTTGTCGGACCGACCGGGTAGCGTCTGCAGCCATGAGCTCACCCGCCCCCGGTCCGCTGCTGCTGCTCGACGGCGCCAGCCTGTGGTTCCGCGCCTTCTACGCGATCCCGGAGAAGATCACCGCGCCCAGCGGGCAACCGGTCAACGCGCTGCGCGGATTCACCGATATGGTGGCGGCGCTGATCACCCGGCACTCCCCCTCGCGGCTGGTGGTCTGCCTGGACCTGAACTGGCGTCCACAGTTCCGGGTCGAACTGGTCCCCTCGTACAAGGCTCACCGTCTCGACGAGTCCGCGGGTGCGGATCCCGGTGCGGAGGAAGTGCCGGACAATCTGACCCCGCAGGTCGACATGATCCTCGAGGTGCTCGAGGCGGCCGGAATCGCCACCGCGGGCGCGCAGGGCCTCGAGGCCGACGACGTGATCGGCACCCTGGCCACGCGGGAGTCCACCGACGAGGTCGTCGTCGTGAGCGGCGACCGCGATCTGCTCCAATTGGTACGCGACGACCCGCAGCCGCCCGTCCGCGTCTTCTACGTGGGTCGCGGCCTGGCCAAGGCCGAACTGTTCGGCCCCGCCGAGGTCTCCGCGAAATATGGTGTGCCACAAGACAATGCGGGCCCCGCATACGCCGATATGGCCACCCTGCGCGGCGACGCCTCCGACGGACTGCCCGGTGTGGCGGGCATCGGCGACAAATCCGCCGCCACCCTCATCACCCGCTTCGGCACCCTGGAAGCCCTCGTAGCAGCCGTCGCCGACCCCGATTCCGAACTGGCCCAAGGCATCCGCAAGAAACTCACCGCCGCCCAGGCCTACCTCGAGGCAGCCGCCCCCGTCGTCCGCGTGGTCCGCGACGCGGAGGTAACCCTCTCCCGCCCCGACCTCCTCCCCACCGCCCCCGCCGACCCCGACCGCCTGCAAACCCTCGCCACCACCTACAACACCGAAAGCCCGATCAAGCGCCTGATCACGGCCCTCGAAACCAACACCGCGTCCGCCACCCGCTAGCCACAACCCGGCAACTGGCTCCAGCGCCTACCCGATCACCCGCACGCACCCGGCGCCGAAGCTCTGCCGACTACCGGAACAGTCGAGCCGAACCACAACGCCACCAACACTTTTCACCGCAACACGCCTACCGAACCAGCCGTCAGCTTTGCACCCGAACCCACAGACGAGACCCACCGATCAGGCGAAGAGCGAGAAACCGAACCAACCCGGCCACGCCGCATCGCGCCCAATGCCGAAGCTCTGCCGACTATCGGAACAGTCGAGCCGAACCACAACGCCACCAACACTTTTCACCGCAACACGCCTACCGAACCAGCATGCAGCCCTCTCCCCGAAGCCGCAGGCAACCCCCGCATAGTGCGAGCCCCAGCGCAACCACCTCACAACGTGCCCAGCGGCGAAGCGTCTCTGTGCGCCGGAACAGTCAGGCCAAGAAACGCCAACCCCAAAGTTTTTCTGCGCGGCTCGTCGTTGCGCGGTCGAAGCGCATGGCCGAAGGCCGAGTCTCGACCGCGCAACGACGAGCCATTCGGGCGCCGAAAAACCGCCGGAGCGAAGCGGAGGCCAAAAATACAGCCTCAGTTCGGGCGGCCGACCTCGTAGGTGCCGTCGGACTTGGTGACCTTGATCGTGACCTTCTTCTGCTCGCCGCCGACCTTGAGTGAGCAGGTGAACGTCTTGCCGACCTCCACCGTCTGGCCGGAAGGGCAGCTGACGTTCTGCACGTCGTCGATGCCGTACGAATCCTTGAGCACCTTCTGCACCCCGGACTGCACGGCGGTGTTGTCCAGCTTATCGCTGCCGAGGAAGACCACGGCCAGCACCACGACCACGACAACCACGACGACCGCGCCGATCCCACCGCCGATGATCAGACCGCGACGCGACTTCTTACCGCCGGTGGTCTGCAGCGAAGGCAGCTGTTCCTGATTCCACTGGCCGGACTGGTTCCACTGCTGCGGTTGCTGCGGCGGCTGCCCCCACTGCTGCTGCGTCGCCTCCCACGGCTGCGGCTGCGCGGGCGGCTGCTGCGGCCACGACGTTCCGCTCCCCTGTCCCCACTGCTGCTGTTGACCGCCGGGCTGCTGACCACCCCACTGCTGCGTCGGATCGGCGTTGCCGGTGGACTGCGGCGGCCAAGACGTCTGCCCCGGCTGACTCCACTGCTGCTGACCGGCCTGTTGCTGACCACCCCACTGCTGCGTCGGGTCGGCAGGCTGCTGACCGGTCCACTGCTGAGTTGGATCGCTACTGTGTCCCTCCCCTGGACCAGGGGTATCGTTCGGTCCGTACGGGCCGCTCATCTGCCTGCCTCCACTCGTCGTCCTACACACGCTTGCCCCCCGCGTGAGGTCGTCAGTCGCTCACCACGGTCGGTACTCGCAAGCATCAAATCACAGTTCGGCACCGTCTGTGTCCATTGGATAGGCGGTCACGCCGAGTCGACCGCGACCACGCCGCGGCGGATCGCGCGGACCGCTTTCGACGCCGTTCCGGCCACCTCGACGTCGTCGGCGGTGTTGTGAATCTGGTCGAGCAGGTCGATAACCTGGCGGCACCAGCGCACGAAATCACCGGCCGAGAGCGCATTGCCCTGATCACCGCTGGCCAGCAGGGATTCGGCCAGTCCGTCACCGCGGGCCCACTTGTGCAGACCGGTGACGAAACCCAGATCGGGCTCCCGGGTCGGGGTCAGCTTGTGCTGAGCCTCGTCGGTGCGCAGGTCACTCCAGACGCCCATGGTCGCCGCGACCGCGCGCCGAATCGGGGCCGTCGGGCCCGACGGGCTCAAATACCCTGTCTCCTGGCGTGATTCGTATACCAGTATCGACACCACCGCGGCCAGTTCGGCCGGTCCGAGTCCGCGCCAGACGCCGTGGCGCAGACATTCGGCGACGACCAGATCCGCCTCGGTGTAGATGCGCGCGAGCCGACGGCCGTCGGCGGTCACCTCACCCGCGTCGTCCACATAGCCGCGCTCGGTGAGCAGTTCCACGATTCGATCGAAGGTGCGGGCCAGGGAGTTCGTCGCCGCGGAGACCTTCTGGCGCATGGCCTCGGTCTCGCGCTGCACGCGGTTGTAGCGTTCACCGACGCGCGCCAACTGCTCCCGGTCCGGACGGGAATGCGCCGGATGCGAACGCAACGCGCGCCGCAGCGTGGCCAGCTCCCGATCCTCGCCGCCCTTGGCCTTGGTACCGCGACGCTGCCGTCCGGGCGGGGTGATGCCGGTGCTGCGCAGGGCCGAGGCCAGGTCGCGACGGGTGCGAGCGGTGCGGTGATCGACGTGCCGCGGCAGCCGCATCCGGCCCAGCGGCTGCGCGGGCGTCGGGAAGTCGGCCGCGGAGATGCGCCCGGCCCACTTGTCCTCGGTCAGCACCAGCGGACGCGGATCGCCCGGGGACTGATCGGGTTCCAGGATCACCGCCAGGCCCTGCCGCCGCCCACTCGGGATGGCCACCACGTCACCGCGCCGTAGCGAGGTCAGCGCCGCCACCGCCGCACCGCGGCGATCGGCGCGCCCCTGCCGCTCGATATCGCGCTCACGCTGGGAGATCCGCTCCCGCAGCGACATGTACTCCAGGAATCCGTCGTGATCGATCTGCGACCGCAATTTGCGCAGCTGCCCCTCGTTGCGCTCGATGCCGCGGACCAGCCCGACGACCGAGCGGTCCGCCTGGAACTGCGCGAACGAACGTTCCAGCAGCGCCCGCGACTCCTTCGAGCCCATCCGGTCGATGAGATTGATCGACATGTTGTAGCCCGGACGGAACGAGCTGCGCAGCGGATATGTCCGGGTCGAGGCAAGACCAGCGACGGCACTGGTGTCCACATCGGGATGCCACACCACCACCGCGTGACCCTCGACGTCGATACCGCGACGCCCGGCCCGGCCCGTGAGCTGGGTGTACTCGCCCGGGGTCAGCTCGGCGTGCGATTCGCCGTTGAATTTGACCAGCCGCTCCAGCACCACCGTGCGCGCGGGCATATTGATGCCCAAAGCCAGTGTCTCCGTAGCGAATACGGCCCGAACCAGGCCGTTGACGAACAACTCCTCCACGGTGTGCCGGAAGGCGGGCAGCATCCCGGCATGGTGTGCGGCCAAGCCGCGGAACAATCCCTCGCGCCACTCCCAGTACCCGAGCACCTCGAGGTCGCCGCGCGGCAGATCGCCGGTATGCGCATCGATGATCTGCGCGACGCGCTCGTGGTCGTCCTCACGACTCAGGTCCAGCCGGGAACGCAGGCACTGCGCGAGCGCTCCGTCGCAACCCGCACGGGAGAAGATGAACGTGATCGCCGGGAGCAGCCCCTCCTCGTCCAGCCGCGCCAGCATCTCCGGGCGGTGCACCGGGCGGAAGTCGCGGCGCGGGCCGCCGCCGCGATGCCGTGGACCGCTCCAGCCGTTGATCCGGTCGGCTTCCTCACGGTGCTTGATGTACCGCACCAGATCCTCGTCGACGAGGATCTTCTGATCACTGGACTTCTGGTCGAACAGATCGAACATCCGCCGCCCCACCAGCACGTGCTGCCACAGCGGAACCGGACGCGTCTCGTCGACGATGACGGCGGTATCCCCGCGCACGGTCTCCATCCAGGCGCCGAACTCCTCGGCGTTGCTCACCGTCGCGGACAGGCTCACCAGCCGGACGTCCGGCGGCAGATGCAGGATGACCTCCTCCCACACCGCCCCGCGGAAGCGATCGGCCAGATAGTGCACCTCGTCCATGACGACGTACGACAACCCCTGCAGCGCATCCGAACTCGCGTACAGCATGTTCCGCAGCACCTCGGTGGTCATCACCACCACCGGGGCGTCCGGATACAACGACTGGTCACCGGTCAGCAGACCCACCTGACCGCGGCCGTAGCGTTCGACCAGATCGGCGTACTTCTGATTCGACAACGCCTTGATCGGGGTCGTATAGAAACATTTGCCGCCCGCGGCCCGAGCCAGATGGACCGCGAACTCACCGACGACGGTCTTACCGGCCCCGGTGGGCGCGCACACGAGCACGCTGTGCCCGCCCTGCAGCGCCTCGCACGCCTGCTGCTGGAACGGGTCGAGCGTGAATGTCAGTTCAGCGGCGAATGCCGCGAGTTCGCCGATCGGCGACCGTTGTGCCACTCGTCAGAGCGTATCGGAGTAGTCCGACACGGGTCGCGGCGTTTTCTCCGAGCTGCCGGGCAGAATCGTGGCCGCCGGATCGATCGGCGTGGCCGCGCTCACCGGTTCCACCCGCTCGACCGCTTCGTTTCCGGTCAGCGGAGACGCCTGGTCGTCGGACAGTTCGCTCCAGTCCTCGCGCAGCCGCGCACGCCGCTTGTCGTTGATCCGGGACACCTGCACCGCCACCTCGAACAGCACGGTCAGCGCACAGGCCAGGGCCAGCATCGAGAACGGATCCTGCGGGGTGACGATCGCGGCGAAGACGAACAACCCGAAGATCATTCCGCGCCGCCACTTCTTGAGCCGCTCGTAACTGAGCACACCGATGGCGTTGAGCCCGACGATCAGCAGCGGCGTCTCGAAACTGACGCCGAAGATGATCAGCAGCTTGATGATGAACCCGAAGTACTGCGTACCGCTCAACGCGGTGATCTGGACGTTGTTGCCGATCGACATCAGGAACCGCAGCGCGTGGGCGACCACCCAGTACGCCAGCAGCGCGCCGACCACGAACAGCAGTACGCCGGAAGTGACGAAGCTGATGGCGTACTTACGCTCCTTGGCGTACAGACCGGGGGTGACGAAACCCCAGACCTGATACAGCCAGACCGGGCTGGCCAACACGATTCCGGCGGTGAGGCCGACCTTGAACCGGAGCATGAACTGCTCGAACGGTGCGGTCGCCAGCAGTCGGCAGGCGCCGTCGGCGCTCAGATTCGCCCGGGAGGACGCGGGCAACGAACAATAGGGTCCGCGCAGAATGTCGCCCAGACTGTGCACGCCGAGAAATCCGTACTGGTACCACAGGAACCCCAGCACGGTGGTGAGGGCGACAGCCAGCAGCGCCTTGAGCAGCCGCGAGCGCAACTCCTCGAGATGTTCGACCAACGACATGGTGCCGTCGGGATTCGTTCTACGTCGGCTACGCCGAGGATCGAACGGAATGCGCATGGGATCTCAATGCCTCGCTGCTCGCCGGACGCCGGACCTGCGCGACTCACCCGCCACCGTCACCGGTACCTGCCGGTCCGGTGCGGGCAGAGCCGTCGTGTCGGCTAGGCCTTGTGCACTTCCGGATTCGCCTGGACCTGCGGGGCGGGCTGGGCTGGCTGCGAGGTGGGCAACTCCTGCGGGGCGGGCGCGGGCGCGGGCTGCTGCTTCTCGGGCTGCCCGCCTTCGGACTGCATCTCGCTCATCTCGCTCTTGAAGATGCGCAACGAACGTCCGAGGCCACGAGCCGCATCGGGCAGCCGCTTGGCGCCGAACAGCACCAGCACCAGCACCGCGATGATGATCCAGTGCGTCGGGCCGAATGTACCCATCGATAACCTCCAAACTGTGGTAAGTCCGATGTTACCGGACCGGGAAGAACGATAACGTCCGTCAGGCGCGGTCCGATGGACGGGCGGCGTCTTCGGTGGCATCGCATTTCGCCGAACGCAACCGCGCGAGCAGATCCGCCCCGCTCCACCGGCGCTCATCACCCCGTTCGGCCAGACCGATCAACTCCATCAGACAGGCGTTGACCGGCGTCGGCACGCCGACCATCCGCCCCAGACTCACGATCTCCCCCGACAGCCAGGCGATCTCCGTCTTGCGCCCCTGTTCCAGATCGTCCGCCATCGACGAGCGAGCCTGCGGATCCACCGCGACGACCCGCCCGGAAATCCGGCTGAACAGCACGTCGGGCATCGTCAGCGCACGCACCATCAGGTGCGGGGGCAGCGGAGTCAGCCGCGCGGGACGGATCTGCGCGCGGTCCATCACCGCCAGCGCCTCGGCCTGCGCGAGCGCCAGGCAGCGCCGGTAATCGCGCTGGCCGAGTTCGGTGCGCAGCGGCAGACCCGACAGGGCGTTGATCGGGTTGTTCAGATTCAGCAGCAGTTTGGCCCACTGCACGGGCAGCAGATCCGCGTGCCGATCCAGCGGCAGGCCCGCACGGGCGAACAGCGGCGCGAACCGCTCGAGCGAAGGATCGTCGGCGACCGCGAGGCCACCGGCCGTGCCGCGATGGAAAACCCCGCCGTCGCGGTGCACGACGTTGAACATCACCATCCCGGCCAGCACCACGCACGAGGGCAGGATCTCCGCGATCACGGTGTCGTTGCCGATGCCGTTCTGCAGGCTCAGCACCACCGTGTCCGAACGGACCCGGCCGACCAGCTGTTCGGCCGACACCGCCGTCTGCGCGGATTTCACCGTCACCAGGACCAGATCGGCGGTCGCGGCCGAGGTCGGCTCGGTCGCCACCGCGAAGGCGGCCGGTGCCACCCGGTCGGAGCCGCCGTCCAGGTCGGTGAGCCGCAGGCCGGTCGCGGCGATCTCGTCCAGCAGGCGCGGACGCCCTACGAAGGTGACATCGGCGCCCGCCGCCGCCAGCTTCCCTCCCACGAAAATTCCGATACTGCCGGCGCCGAGCACCGTCACTCGAAATGTCACGCGGGCCCTACCTCCTCGATCACACTGTCCCCGTAGTCTCCATCCTCGGCCAGTGCGGCGTAGGCGTCCAGGGCGGCGCTCGACCGTTCCCGCACCGCCGTGACCAGCTCGGCCGGACCCAGTACCGTCACTCCGGAGCCGAAGCCCAGCAGCAGTCGCGCCATCCAGTCCAGGGTCGCGAAACGCATCGTGGCCTCGGCGTCGCCGTCCGGCAGCAGCGCGATGCGCTGCATCGGGTACTGATCCAGTACCCAGCCGTAATCGGCGCGAATCCGCAAGTGCGCCAACGGGACCGCGGGATCGTCGGAGAACAGGTCCAGCGCGGCGGCCTCGTCGGTGGCGTGGCTGGGCGGACGGGCCGGTTCGTCCAGTTCGGTGGCCTCCTCGATCCGATCGAATCGGAACAGCCGCACGCCCTCGGCCCGCCGGGACCAGGCCTGCAGATAGGAGTTGTTGTCCACCAGCACGATTCGGATCGGATCGACCACCCGATCGGAGACCACGTCCCGGCTCGCGGAGTAGTAGACCAGCCGCAGCGCCCGATTCGCCGCCAGCGCCGAACGCACCGTCGTCACCGCCGGAGCCTCCAGTGGCGCAACCGATTCCGTCCCCGCGGAGGTTCCACTCCCCGCGATGGCCGCCTCGATCTTCGCCAGCGCCGCGTGCGCGGCCGTCGGATCCACCATGCCCGGCAGGTCGGCGATCGAGCGCAGCGCCACCAGCAGGGCGGTGGCCTCGGTCGAGGTCAACCGCAGCGGCCGGTCGATGCCCGCGGAGAAGGTGACCTCGACACTCTCCTCCGAGAAGGACAGGTCGATCAGATCGCCGGGCCCGTATCCGGGCAGGCCGCACATCCAGAGCTGATTGAGATCGTTCATCAGCTGCTTGGTCGTCACGCCCAGGTCCTCGGCGGCCTCCGCGGCGCTGATCCCGGGATTGGCCAGGAAGTACGGAACCATGTTCAGCAGCCGCGACAACCGCGTGGACAGCCGGCTACCGCTCATGCGGGCGCTCCTGGGCGTCATGCCGGAACCTCTGTGCGCTCGAGCACCGATCGCAACCGCCCCACGATGTCCTCGCGCAACTGTGCCGGGGCCAGCACCAACGCATCCGGACCGAGTCCGGTGATCAGCCTCGCCAGCCAATCGCGCGACCGCACCGGAACCTCCACCACCGCGCCCGCGCGACCTCCGACCTCGCGCTCCTCCACGACCGCGCCGAGACGGCGAATCTCCTGGCCGCGGCCGTCGGCCACCCACACCGTCGCGGTCCCCGTCACGGGGGCCGCACCGGTCACCCGGGCGACCATCTCGCGCAGATCCGCGCCCTCGGGTTTGCGGACGGCGTTCTCGTGACCGTATGCGGTGACATCCTCACCGATCCGGGACAGGCGGAAGGTGCGCACCGCGTTACGGATGCGATCGTGCCCGACCAGGTACCACCGTCCGTGATGGGTCACCACGCCCCACGGCTCCACATCGCGCATCAGATACGGCGCGTTGTGCGAGTTGCGGTGTTCGAATCGGACCGCGCGTCCGGCGTCGACGGCGGCCAGCAACTTACCCAGGGCCGCCTCCGACCCGCGCGTGCGGGCGGGCACCGCTGGAACCGAGGCCAGTGCCGCCTCGGGCTCGACGTGGATCCCGGCGGCCCGTAGCTTCAGCACGGCACCCTCGGCCGCGGCGGCCAGTTCGGGAGATTCCCACAACTGCACGGCCACCGCGACGGCCGCGGCCTCCTCGCTGGTCAGATCGATGTCGGGGAGCTCGTAGGCGTCACGATTGATCCGGTACCCCTCCTGAGAGGTGTATCGGCCGACCGGACCGACCTCCAGGGGAATGCCGAGATCGCGCAACTCGTTCTTGTCGCGCTCGAACATCCGGCTGAACGCCTCGTCACTGACCGAGTCCTCATATCCCGCGACGCTGTCACGAATGCGTTCGGCACTCAGGAACTGCCTGGTCGAGAGCAGCGCGATAACCAGATTCATCAGCCGCTCGACCTTGGATATCGCCACTCGGACAAGAGTAATGCGACCGGCCGCATCGATGTGCGCTGGTATCACAATTTTCGCGACACGCACCCTTTCGCCAGCGGCGAACTCCCGGTGAACTCACACCCGCACACCGAAGCGCTCAGGCAGATCTACACATCGCTCGCCGACCAGCGCCGACGCGGCCTTGCGCATTGCTGCGGACCACCAACCGTCACATCGGCGCGATCAGATGATCCACTCGCTACCGGTAGTCGTCGCCGCTGCGGCGATTGTCGCCCGTCACCCGGTTCCAGGCAGCATCGACAGTCCGATCGAGAACGCGATCCACCGGGGTTCGAACGGCCAAGCGGATTCTCGCGCCCCAATAGTCCGGCCGGAGCCAGCGCAGATACAGAACACAGCCGACCAGCGTGACCAGCACGCCGACCCCCAGGATCTGCACCGCTACCTTCCGCTGGTGCTCGATCGCGCCCGCGACACAGCCCCCCGGTAGCCCCGAGGCCGAGCAGTGCGTCCCGAGCGCGTCGATCAGCTCGCTGCCCCCGACGAATATGGCACACAGCCCGGCAACCACCAGCAGAGTTGCCCACCAGGTCCGGAACATTCGATAGAGGCAAGCGCCCACCCACTGAACAACCCGGCCCGCAACACCCAGCCCGCGCTCCAGACGATCCACGGACGATGGCCCGCTCATCACTATGTCCCTCCCCGGCTCCACCAAATCTCCAGCAACAACGCAGCTTTGCACAAAACCGCGCCGAACCTCACATCGACGCGATCAGGCGATCCACGCGTTCGTCGACAGAGCGGAAGGGGTCCTTGCACAGCACGGTGCGCTGGGCCTGGTCGTTGAGCTTCAAGTGCACCCAGTCGACGGTGAAGTCGCGACCCGCCTCCTGGGCGGCGGTGATGAAATCGCCGCGCAGCTTGGCCCGGGTGGTCTGCGGCGGGGTCGTGACGGCCGCGTCGACCGCGTCGTCCTCGGTGACCCGCTTGGCCAGCCCCTTGCGCTGCAGCAGGTCGAAGACGCCGCGACCACGCTTGATGTCGTGATACGCCAGATCCAGCTGGGCGATCTTGGGATCGGACAGGTCCATGTTGTACCTGTCCTGATAGCGCTGGAACAGCTTGCGCTTGATCACCCAGTCGATCTCGGTGTCGACCTTCGCGAAATCCTGCGCCTCGACCGCGTCCAGGGTGCGGCCCCACAGGTCCACGACGGCGTCCACCTGTGGATCCCGTTCGCGGTTGCGCAGATGTTCCACCGCGCGGGCGTAGTACTCGCGCTGGATGTCCAGCGCGCTGGCCTGCCGCCCGCCCGCCAGGCGCACCTGACGCCGCCCGGTCAGATCGTGCGAGACCTCGCGGATGGCCCGGATCGGATTGTCGAGGGCGAAGTCCCGGAACGAGACACCCGCCTCGATCATCTCCAGGACCAGCGAGGCGGTGCCCACCTTGAGCATGGTGGTGGTCTCGGACATGTTCGAATCGCCGACGATCACGTGCAGACGCCGGTACTTCTCGGCGTCGGCGTGCGGCTCGTCGCGGGTGTTGATGATCGGCCGCGAACGCGTCGTCGCCGAGGACACCCCCTCCCAGATGTGCTCGGCACGCTGGGACAGACAGAACGTCGCCGCCTTGGGCGTCTGCAGGATCTTGCCCGCACCGCAGATGAGCTGCCGCGTCACCAGGAACGGCAACAGCACATCGGAGATGCGGGAGAACTCACCGGCGCGCACGACCAGGAAATTCTCGTGGCAGCCGTAGGAGTTGCCCGCGGAATCGGTGTTGTTCTTGAACAGGTAGATATCGCCGCCGATACCCTCCTCCGCCAAGCGCTGCTCGGCGTCGATCAGCAACTCCTCGAGCACTCGCTCACCCGCACGGTCGTGGGTGACCAACTGCACCAGGCTGTCGCATTCGGCCGTCGCATACTCCGGGTGGGAACCGACATCGAGGTAGAGCCGGGCACCGTTGCGGAGGAATACGTTCGAGCTACGGCCCCAGGAAACCACCCGGCGGAACAGGTACCGGGCTACCTCGTCAGGGCTCAACCGACGGTGACCGTGGAACGTACACGTCACCCCGAATTCGGTCTCGATCCCCATGATTCGTCGCTGCACACCATCGACAGTACAACCAACGCATCCCCGAAAGTGGCTGTGCGAGCAAGTGGTTGCATACGTCTTCACAACGATTTCACATGTCAACGACCGGATTCGCGATCCGGGCCCGCGCAGCGACAAGGCCCCTTACACTCGTGGATCCACGAGTGTAAGGGGCCCGGCCACACCGGATTACGCGGTTGCTACGAGTTCGACGGATCTCCTGCCGACGGTGTCTGCGACTCATCCGAATCATCCGACTTCTCGGCCGAATCGGAATCTGCGTCACCCTCGCGACTGCCGCCCAGCAGAACCTCCAGAGCGGTGGGCACGATGCGACGGAATGCCCGGCGCGGCCGCGACTGCTCGAGCGTGGCGACCTCGAGCGAGCCGACGCCCAGCGTTCGCTTCTCCTTGTCCCCGCCGTCGGGAGCGGCCTTCTGCAGGGCCTGCACAGCGGTCTCGATCGCGCTGCTCAGGTCCAGTCCAGGCCGGTAGGTCTCCTTCAGCGCGGTCGCGATGGGATCGGTGTTGCCGCCCATCACGACGTATTCGCGCTCGTCGACGATGGAGCCGTCGAAATTGATCCGGTAGAGCACCGAATTCTTGGCCTGCTCGGGATAGCCGACCTCGCCGATGCAGATCTCCACCTCGTAGGGCTTGAGCTGATCGGTGAAGATGGTGCCCAGCGTCGAGGCGTACACGTTGGCCAGCGCGCTGGCGGTGACGTCGCGCCGGTCGTACTGGTAACCGCGCAGGTCGGCCTGCAGGATGCCGCCGCGTCGCAGGCTCTCGAACTCGTTGTACTTACCGACCGCGGCGAAACCGATCCGGTCGTACAGCTCGCTGATCTTGTTCAACGTCGCCGACGGATTCTCCGCGACGAACAACACACCCTTGTCGTACACCAACGCCACGACACTGCGTCCCCGTGCGATGCCCTTGCGCGCAAGTTCGGTCTTGTCGCGCATGATCTGTTCGGCCGACGCGTAGTACGGCAGTGTCATGCTGTAATTCCTTTCCGCATGCCCGGGCGGCCTACGTGGGCCCGCCCGTCTCCCACCACCGCCCTCAACCGACGACCTCCGGTCGGCTCCGCTCTCGAGCCCGCTGCCGCCTCCGGCCGCTGACCGTTCATGCGGGGAAACTCCCTTCTTCCGCCTCGCGCTCATCGGCCAGCGAACGCGCGATCTCCGCCAGTCGCTCCTCGGGGACCTCCGCCGCGCCCTCGGCGTCGATCAGGACCGCCGTGGGGAAGATGCCGCGCATCAGGTCCGGGCCGCCGGTGGCGGTGTCGTCGTCCGAGGCGTCGACCAGCGCCTGTACCGCGATGCGCAGGGCCTTCTCGGCGTCGATACCGCGGCTGTAGGTCTTCTTCAACGAGGATTTGGCGAACATCGAGCCGGACCCGGTGGCCGCGTAACCGAACCGCTCCTCGGTGCGGCCGCCGACCACGTCGTAGGACACGATCCGACCGGCGTGGTCCGGGTCGCCGGCCTCCTGGTCGTACCCGGCCAGGATCGGCACCGCGGCCATGCCCTGCAGCGCGGCGGGCAGATTGTCGCGCACCATCCTGGACAGCTTGTTGGCCTTACCGTCGAAGGTCAGCGAGACGCCCTCGATCTTCTCGTAATGCTCCAACTCCACCGCGAACAGCCGGATCATCTCGACTGCCACGCCCACCGTGCCCGCGATCCCGGCCGCGGAATAGGTGTCGGTGATGTACACCTTCTCCATATCCCGGCTGGCCAGCAGATTGCCCTGGGTCGCGCGGCGATCGCCCGCGATCAGCGCACCACCGCGGTACGTGATCGCGACGACGGTTGTGCCGTGCGGGGCCAGATCCTGCGACGCCGCCCCACTGGGGGCGGCGTCACCGGTGTTGCCGAATCTGTTGGCTGGCAACAGTTCCGGAGCTGACTGGCGCAGATGTTCGGTGAACGACGACAGCGCGTACCCCGTGTGGAGCCGCATGGGGTCACCTGATGTCACTGGCCGCCCTTCTGAACGTATGCGCGCACGAAGTCTTCCGCGTTCTCCTCGAGTACGTCATCGATCTCATCGAGCAGGTCGTCGGTGTCCTCCGCCAGTTTCTCGCGGCGCTCCTGCCCCGCGGCATCGACGCCGGCAGCGTCGTCGTCCTCGTCGCCGCCACCGGCGCGCCTGGTCTGCTCTTGTGCCATAGCAGCCGACCTCCTCTGTACTGATCATCGGCGAGCACCGGATAGCTCCGATGCTCGTCCCTCAACACTACCCAGCGGCGAGGACAACATGCCGGATTACCTCGCAATGCGCCCCCGCCGCAACATCACAGCGGCGCCCATCGCACCGGGTGCGATGGCTGTTCGACCGCCGTGTCGACGACTAGGTGGTCAGCTGTTCCACCAGCTCCGCCGCGGTGTTCACACCGTCCAACAGCTTCCCGACATGCGATTTGGTGCCGCGCCGGGGCTCGAGGGTGGGGATACGCACCAGCGAATCGCCGCCCAGATCGAAGATCACCGAATCCCAGCTGGCCGCCGCGATATCGCCGCCGAACCGGCGCAGGCATTCGCCGCGGAAATACGCGCGGGTGTCGGTGGGCGGGTTGGTCATGGCGTCGAGCACCTGCTGCTCGGTGACCAGCCGCCGCATCGAGCCGCGTGCCACCAGACGGTTGTACAAACCCTTGTCCAGACGCACGTCGGAGTACTGCAGATCGACCAGATGCAGTTTCGGCGCGGCCCAGCCCAGGCCCTCACGGTTGCGGATGCCCTCGAGCAGGCGCAGCTTGGCGGGCCAGTCCAGCAGATCCGCGCACTCCATCGGATCGCGCTCGAGCAGATCCAGTACGTGCGCCCACTTCTCCAGCAGATCGGTGACGCGGGCGTCGTCGGTGCCCTCGCGGCTGTGGTACTTGCCCACCCGATCGAGGTAGATCCGTTGCAGCGCAAGGCCGGTCAGCTCGCGGCCGTCCGACAGCGCGACCGTCGCGCGCAGGGTCGGATCGTGACTGATGGCGTGCACCGCGGTCACCGGACGCGCCAGTTGCAGATCGGCCAGATCCTCCCCGGCCTCGATCAGGTCCAGCACCAGGGCCGTGGTGCCGACCTTCAGGTAGGTGGACCATTCCGCGAGATTGGCGTCGCCGATGATGACGTGCAGGCGGCGGTACTTGTCCGCGTCGGCGTGCGGCTCGTCGCGAGTGTTGATGATGCCGCGCTTGAGCGTGGTCTCGAGGCCGACCTCGACCTCGATGTAGTCCGCACGCTGGGACAGCTGGAATCCGGCCGTGTCACCCGACTGGCCGATGCCCACCCGGCCCGATCCGCAGATCACCTGGCGGGAGGCGAAGAACGGGGTGAGGCCGACGATGATCTGGTTGAACGGCGTATCGCGGCTCATCAGATAGTTCTCGTGGGTGCCGTAGGAGGCGCCCTTGCCGTCGACGTTGTTCTTGTACAACTGCATCGGCGCCGCGCCCGGGACACTCGAGGCGTAGCGCGCGGCGGCCTCCATCACCCGCTCACCGGCCTTGTCCCAGATCACCGCGTCCATCGGGTCGACGACCTCGGGTGCGGAGTATTCGGGGTGCGCGTGGTCGACGTAGAGCCTGGCCCCGTTGGTGAGGATCATGTTCGCCGCGCCGACCTCGTCCGCGTCGATCACGGGGGCGGGTCCGTTGAGGCGGCCCAGATCGAAACCACGAGCGTCGCGCAGCGGCGATTCCACCTCGTAGTCCCATCGGGTGCGCTTGGCCCGTGGCACGCCCTCGGCGGCGGCGTACGCCAGCACCGCCTGGGTGGAGGTGAGAATCGGGTTGGCCGAGGGCTCGGTAGGCGTGGAGATCCCGTACTCGACCTCGATTCCGATGATGCGCTGCATGAGTTGAATCGTAACCGCGTCGCGCGGCGTCACCCGTGCGGGCAGTGTGGAGAACGGGGCGCGACCGGCTGGCGAACGGTGCGCACCGGGAGTGTTGCCGGTGCGCCGGACGACGCATATGCGCAGGCCCCGGCGGATTCCCACGTGTCGGTGGTCTGTGCCATCATGCCCATGTCCGCACTGCGACAGCGAATATCGCCGCCGCGGAGCGCGACGGACATTGTGCTCGGTTGTTCGTCCGGATCTCGATGTCGTCAGTAACGGGGGTGGATGCATGTCGATACCGGAGACCGGCGTCGTCGCCGACGATGCCCAGCAGGTCCCGCGGCCCGGCCGATGGCGCGGGGCGTCGACCTATGGGCCGGCCGGGTTGCTGGCGCTCGGGCTGATCTTCCAGGGGCAGCTCACCGGCTGGATCGGCGCCACCCCGAAACCGCGAACCGCCGCAACGGTTTTCACGGGCGTCTTCGTGCGGGCGGTGCCCTGCCTGGTGCTGGGTGTGCTGATCAGTGGCTCGATCGCGGCCTTCGTCTCACCGGAGTTGCCGCGAAAGTCGCTGCCGCGCAATCGAACCGCCGCCACCCGCCCGGGTCTACGGATAGCCGCGCGGATCCGCTCAGGATGCCGAACTCTCGGGACTGGCCAGCAGCACGGCGACGGGAGTGTCCCGGGCCAGCGGAACGCCGAGGCTGCGCGCATTGCCCTCGAACAGCGCCAGGACCGATTCGGTGAGAATGCCCTCGATCTGCTCGCAGCTCATCGCCGTCGCCGCATCCGCGCGCCAGCTGTTGACGACGCCGTCCACGAAACCGACCACGCCGAAGGCCATCGGCCGTGCGCTCGCCGGATCGATCCCGAATCGCGCCAGCGAGGAGGTGAACAGATCGGCCAGGCGTCCGCCGATCCGATCCCGGGCACCCGCGATGGCCTGAGACGAATCTCCCTGCGGCGCAATGCCGTCCAGGAACCTGTGCAGGCCGGGATGTCGATCGACCCACTCGACGTAGGTGCCGACCGCGCCACGCACCGCATCGCGCACAGTGCCGTCGGCTCGCAGCGCGGGCATCAACTCGTCCAGCAGTGATTCCAGGATTCGCCGACGGATCTGCTCGTCCAGATCGGCGCGACCGTCGAAATGCCGGTACACCACCGGGCGCGGCAGACGCAGCCGATCCGCGATCTGCTGAACGGAGATGTCCGCGCCGCACTCCTCGATCACCTCGATCGCGGCGTCCAGCACGGCGGCGCGGCGGCGTTCCTTGTGCCCGTTCCAGCGCGTGCTACGGCCGTCGACCGCCGCCCGCGCCCCCGGTGCGGTCCGCCGGGACGCGGACCTTCCACCGGTCTCGCTCACACCGCAACGATACTCAGGAGCCGATTCACAGCATCGACCGCAGCGACTGCTCGTCCCGGGCGACCACCGCACCGCGGCTGCCGGCCACGATCGGGCGCTGGATCAGCTTCGGGTGATGAGCCAGGGTCTCGATCCAGTGCTCCCGATCCTCGGGCGTGCGCGACCACCCGGCGATCCCGAGTTCCTTCGCCACATCCTCGCCCGTGCGCGTGATGTCCCACGGCTCGAGACCGAGACGGTCCAGCATCGCCCGGATCTCCGCCGCACTGGGCGCATCCTCGAGATAACGCCGCTCGGTATAGGAGATTCCGGCCTCGTCCAGCGCCTGCTTGGCCGCGCGGCTCTTGGAACAGCGCGGATTGTGCCAGATCTCCATCTGCTCGGATGTCATATTCGCACCCTAGCCCGGCGAGCAGCCCGTCCGGCAGTCCCGCATACCGATCCCGGCCGCGCACAGCTCAGCCGCGACGCCCGCCGCCGCTCGGCGGGAATCTCACCGAAGCGTCACGAACCGTTTCGCGCACCCTGGCGATGCCGCCGCCCCGGCGCGCCCGCACCGGACCGATCGGCCCCGGCCGAAGGCCCGTGCTGCGAACCCGACCGCTCGCGCCCGTTCCGCCCGGCGCCGCCCTTGCGCGCATCCTCGGTCGGCGTCGAATACGTGTGCCGCGCACCGGATTGCACATTCTCACTGCGCGCACCCCGCGAATCCTCACCGGATACCTTCCGGCGACGTCCCATACCATCACCGCGTTCAGTGTTCGAATACGACTCCCGCGCAGCGGATCTCACGGGGCGATCGCCCGATCCTCGACCGCCCTCGTTCCGCGAACCACGCCCCGAGTCGGCCCGCCCTCCCGACGAAACACCCTGCCGTGCACCGTATTCCCCGGCGTCGCGACCCGAAGGCTGCTCCCTGCCGCCCGCGCCTCGATCGGTGCGTCCGCCCGGATCCGCGACACCGTCGCGACCACGCCAGGAGCTCTTACCGGTCCGAGCCCTCTCGGCGCCGTCATCCGATGCGCGCGAACGAGGTTCGCCAACGCCGGAAATACCCTGCGGCGCATCACTGTTCGCTGTTTCACGACGCGCCCGCCGGACAGCCGGATCGGTCCCGCGCGAACCGTTGCCCGAGATTCGCGAGTCGAACCCGTCACCGGCCCAACTCCCCTGCGGCACATCACGGTTCGAGGCCTCGCGACGATCCTGGGGCGCGCCGGCGTCCCGCTTCGCGCCGCGCCGGCGCGGGCCGCCGGGACGCGTGTCGGCCGAGTAAGCCTGTCCGCCCGAGGTCTGCGCGGATTCGACACGTCGGCGTTGCCCGGTCCTGTCGCTGTCCGAACCAGCGGCTCCAGCACGACCGGCGACCGACTGCGCGGCGGCACCGGCCTTCGCCCCACGGCCGTTCCGGGTAGGCGCATCGGCTTCCGCGCCGTTGCGTCCCTTTCGCCCCGGAGAGTCCGTCCGAGCGCCGGAACGTCTTGTCCGAGTGGAGGTTCCACCGACGCTGGACGCCTTCTCGGTGGCAGACGACGGCACGACCACCGGAGCGATGACGCCGACCAGGGCGCCAACCGCTCGCGAATCCGCGGTCACAGACTGCGGACGAACGGTGATGGCCGCCTTGCGCAGCAGGGCCGCGGTGTCCTTGCGCTGCTCGGGCAGGACCAGGGTGACCACATCGCCGGCGCTTCCCGCGCGAGCGGTACGGCCGGACCGGTGCAGATACGCCTTGTGTTCGGCGGGCGGATCCACGTGCACCACGAGTTCGACGCCGTCCACGTGCACACCGCGCGCGGCGACGTCGGTGGCCACCAGAACCCTCGCGGCGCCCTCGGCGAAGGCCGCCAGATTGCGGTCGCGGGCGTTCTGGGCCAGGTTGCCGTGCAGATCGACCGCCGGAATACCTTCCGCGGTCAGCGTTTTCGCGAGCTTTCGAGCCTGATGCTTGGTTCGCATGAACAGGATTCGCCGACCGCTGCCCGAGGCCAGCGCGCGGACCACGTCCTTCTTCACCGCCGGACTCGAGACCTCGAAGACGTGGTGCGTCATCGCGGCAACCGGCGAGTGCGCCTCGTCCACCGAGTGCAGCACCGCATCGGGCAGGAAGCGTTTCACCAGTTTGTCCACGCCGTTGTCCAGGGTCGCTGAGAACAGCAACCGCTGCCCGCTCGCCGGTGTCGCGGCGAGAATCCGGGTGACTCCGGGCAGGAAGCCCAGATCGGCCATGTGATCGGCCTCATCGATGACGGTGATCCCGACATTGCCGAGGTTCACCAGCCCCTGCCGCATCAGATCCTCGAGCCGCCCCGGGCAGGCCACGACGATGTCCGCACCCGCTGCCAGCGCTTTGACCTGGCGGTTCTGCGAGACGCCGCCGAATACGGTGGTGACGGTCATCGAGTAGGCCGCGACCAGCGGCTCGAGCGCGGTCGCGATCTGGGTGGCGAGCTCCCGGGTCGGAGCGAGGATCAGCCCGGCGGGACGATGCCGACCGGCGGTGCCGGCCAGATCGGTCGCGAGCCGAGCCACGACGGGAATGGCGAATGCCAGCGTCTTACCGCTGCCGGTCTTGCCACGGCCCAGCACGTCGCGACCAGCGAGAGTGTCCGGCAGGGTGTCGGCCTGAATGGGGAACGGCGCGGCGATACCGGCGTCCCGCAGGGCCCCCACCAGCGCAGACGGTACGCCGAGCGCGGCGAAGGACGTGGTCACGGCAGCGCCGGACACGGATTCGGTCGAGTTCACAGAGATACTGATGTCTTTCGAACAGGGTGCCCGCGACGCGGCGAAATCCTGATTCGCGCGGGGCACACGGTGGCGAGATGGCCGATGGGCCATATCGATCGCCGCAAGGAGAGCCGGTGCCACAGCGCTGGTACGCGGTGAGAGCAATCTACGACGCCGGATACGGGCGAACCGCATCCGGTGATCATGGTAGCCCAGGTAGTGCCCCCTGAACGATTCGGTGTAGCGACCATCACGAATTTTTCTGCCCGATGGGTAATTTTTCCCGTCGCGCACTCTTGCCCAGTGGGCACTTTTCCGTCAGACTGGATGCATGACCGACGAACAGTCCCTCGGACTTCGGGAACGCAAGAAGCTCGACACCCGCAGGGCGTTGAGCGATGCGGCACTCGAGCTGATGTTCGAACGCGGTCTGGAAAACGTTGTCCGGGAGGACATCGCCGGGCGGGCCGGGGTTTCGGTCCGCACCTTCAACAACTACTTCTCCAGCAAGTTCGAGGCGCTGGCCTATCGGCAGATCGAACGTATGCGGCGTGCCGCGGAAATACTGCGCGCCCGTCCCGCCGACGAGCCGCTCTGGACCGCGATCACCGAGTCGGTGATCGCCCCGTACGAGGCCGACGGCGTGGGATGGGGGCCGCCCTCCCCCGCCATCCTCGCCGAGAACCGCAAACTGCTCGCCTCACCGGAGATGTTCGCCGCCTTCGTGCACGGCACCGGCGACGAGCTGGCCACCGCGGTGGCCGCACGCACCGGCACCACGCTTGCCGACCTATACCCGAAACTGGTCGCGGCGGCGGTCAACGCCGCCTGCACCGCTGCGATCGACGTCTACGTTCACAGCGACCCGCCCGAGATCGTGACCACGATCCTGCGCCGGGCCCTGACCGAAATCGCCCGGGGGCTACCGGACCCGAGCGTCTGACCCACCGGTAACCGAAAGCCACACAGCGGTAGCGCATTCGGCGCTTCCGCGATTCACCGCACCCTTCTCCACCGAGAAGCCAGCCATATCGACAGGGGTTGATTCATCATGTCCGAAACAGCAACCGACGTAATCGTTTCCGGCGCCGGACCGAACGGCCTGATGCTGGCCTGCGAACTCGCCCTGGCGGGTATCCGGCCGATCGTGCTGGACCCGCTCGCCGGGCCGAGTCCCGAGCCCAAGGCGAACGGCCTGATCGGTCAGGTGGTCCGGATGATGGACATCCGAGGGTTGTTCTCCCCCAATGAATTCGAGATCTTCGATCCCTCCCGGGCCGAACACCCCGAACCGCTTCCGCATTACATGTTCAGCGGAATGACGCTGGAATTGGGTGCGCTACCGAACAATCCGATGTACGGCTGGTCGATCCCCCAGCCACGCCTGATCGAACTACTGGCCGCTCGCGCCGGGGAACTCGGCGTGCGGATCCGATGGGGCAACCAGCTCAACGACTTTCACACGGACGGGGACCGGGTCGTCGCGACGGTGACGGGACCCGAGGGGCCCTATCAGATCACCTCGCGGTACCTGGTCGGCGCGGACGGCGGAAAGAGCCTGGTGCGCAAGCGACTCGGGATCGCGTTCCAGGGCACCAGCTCCGACGATCGCATCACCCGCTTCGCACATGCCCATGTCCCGGAAGAGCTGCGGACCGCGGACGGCGGGATCGAGATCCCCGGTGCGGGCCGATTCGCCTTCGGCCACAACCGGGTCGAGCGCGGCATGTTCGTCTACGCCGAGCTGATTCCCGGACGTCCGATGATCGGCGTGACCGAGCACGGCTGTGCTCCCGTCGCGGACGACGAGCCGGTGACGTTCGACGAGGTACATCGGGCGGTCGAGCGAGTCCTCGGTGTTCCGGTGCCGATCGAGCCGCCCACAGGTCCGGGCCCACATGCGTTGCGCCGCACGGTCGGTCAGAACACCCTGCTCGCCGAGCACTATCGGCAGGGCCGTGTGCTGCTGCTGGGCGACTCGGCACACGTCCACTCGGCGATGGGCGGGCCGGGGTTGAATCTGGGCCTGCAGGACGCGTTCAATCTGGGGTGGAAGCTGGGCTCGGTAGTACGCGGTGACGCACCCGAGGATCTGCTGAATACCTATGAGAGCGAACGTCATCCGGTCGCCGAGCGGGTCATGATGCACAGCCTCTCGCAGACCGCGCTGATCGCACCCGGGCCCGAGGTGACCGCACTGCGCGAACTCTTCGGCGAACTCATGCAGCTGCCCGAGGTCGCGAACCATCTCGCGAATCTGCTTGCCGGATCCGATGTTCGGTACGCGATCGGCGACGACCATCCGCTCTCCGGCCGTCTGGTGCCCGATCTCACCGTGACGACCGAGAACGGACCGGTTCGCGTCGCCGAACTGTTGCGCACGGCACGTCCGATCCTGCTCGATCTGTCCGGCGGCGCGGCCGCACACGCACGCGAATGGGCCGAGCGCGTCGACATCGTCACCGCCACCGCGGACCACGCGCCCGCCGCGGCGCTGCTGATCCGGCCGGACGGCTATGTCGCCTGGGCCGCAACCGGTTCCGAGATCGATGCCGACGGTCTGCGCGACGCGCTGACCCGTTGGTTCGGGCCTGCCCGCGCGCTTGCCGAGGTGACGGACTGACATGTCAGGGAGGCATCGTCGGCGACGATGCCTCCCGCTCACAGATGCGTCCAGTGCGGCCACACGCCGATCGGCTCGACGTGACCGAAATCGCTCCGCAACGCCGCCTCGGAACTGCCGACCGCGATGACCGCGGCGGCATCGTGTCCTCGACGCGATCGAGTCGTGACCAGCCTCACGGCGCCCCGCACCGCATCTCATCCTCGCTGTCGACGAAATCCACTACCGGACAACATCTTCGCGCCCGGCTCGATACGGGACCGTCTCGCGGCGATCAGACCGGTGGTTCTTCCGGGGCGCTACGGCGCGGGATGTGCCTCGACGTAGCAGTCCGCGGACAGGGTGTGCAACATCTGCCGCACACCGATCGGGGCCCAGCCGACCTCGGCATCGTGCCGCACCACCGGGTCGGTGAGCGCGATGGTGCGTCCGTCGAGCTCGAGTTCGAATTCACCAGCGGCGAGAATATTCTTGAGCCAGTCGACATCCCGGCCGTAGGAGAGTGCGATGCGGTACGCCCCATCACGGCTGAACACCGTCACCGGCGTGTGATACTCGCGGCCCGACTTACGACCCCGATGCACGAGCACGCCGAGTCCGGGCATCCGCCCGGCAACCAGGCCGGCGACCGGATTGGTAACCCGCCGATTGAACCTGGCCAAAGCCCGCGGCAACGGCATTGTCGTCCCCTTCTCGAGATTCCTGCGCTCACAGGCTACGCGCGAAGCCCCGCAGCCGCGCGCCATGATCGAAAACGCATCGCACACGAAACGGAACCGACACGACCCGGGTAACGCCGAGACCGGTGCGCGACGCGATTCACCCACGCACGAATCGGATCCGGCGACCCGGGCGGGCTTGGGCCAGCGCGTCGACATCGGCATCCAGCACCGTGCCGATCACCGGATAGCCGCCGGTGATCGGGTGGTCGGCGAGAAATACGACCGGCTGACCGGATGGCGGCACCTGGATCGCGCCCAGGGGCATCCCCTCGGTGGGGAGTTCGGCGTCGTCGACTCGGGTCAGCGGCGGGCGGCTCGGGTCCCCCTCGAGTCGGATGCCCACTCGATCGGTGTCGGGGCTCACCCGCCAGTGTCCGGCGAAGAGGTTCTCGGGACGGACGTACCAATCCTCACGCGGGCCCAGCAGCGCCCGCACGGTGAGCACATCGGCGGTCAGGGGCGCGACCGGGGCGACGTCGACCTCCGGCCAGCGCCGCGGCGGCGGGCCGACCGGCAGGACGTCCGATGCCCGCAGCGGTTCGGGCCCGATCCCCGCGAGGGTGTCACGACTGCGCGAGCCGAGCACCGGCGGCACCGCAATACCCCCTCGCACGGCCACGTAGCTGCGCAGACCGGTCCCGGACATGCCCAGTTTCAGACGCTGACCGGGCTGCGGACGCAGCACCGCCGAATGAGCGGCCGGACGCCCGTCCAGGGTGATCGGCGCGGGCGCTCCGGTGACCGCGACGACGGTCGGCACCCCGAACTCCAGAACAAGCCCGCCCAGCAGACATTCGATCGCCGCGACGGATTCGTCGTTGCCGACCAGCCGGTTGGCCAGCGTGAACGAGCGCCGATCGGCCGCTCCGGAAACGCCGACACCGGCATGGAACCATCCCGGACGACCCGAATCCTGGATGGTGCTGAGCATTCCGGGCTCGACCACCCGCAGTACGGCCGTCGCCGGACCGTCCGGCGTGGCCGGATACAGCAGCGAGGTATGCCGCGTCATGCGGTGCTCTTCTCGGCGGTGAAGCGCACCCGGGTCCCGGGACGCAGCAGCGCGGGCTCACGCCGGTCCAGATCCCACAGCGTCGCCGTCGTCCTGCCGATGATCCGCCAGCCGCCCGGTGAGCTACGCGGATAGACGGCGCTGTATCCACCGGCAAGGGCGACCGCACCGGCGGGTACCGCCGTACGCGACTGCTCGTGACGCGGCACCGTCAACTGCGCCCCAGGCGCTTCGAGATATCCGAATCCGGGTGCGAAGCCGATGAAGGCGCACCGCCACTGCGCACCGGTGTGCCTGGCGATCAACTCCGGCTCGGAGATGCCGAGCAGCGCCGCGGTCTCCGCGAGGTCGACACCGTCGTAGCGCACCGGGATCTCCACGAGCGCAACATCTTTCGCGTCCCCGCCCGCTCGCTCCGACACCGCGGAGAACGCGGTGCGCAGCCGGCGGGTCAGCACCGCCGCATCGACACCGGGACGCAGCGTGATCAGTACCGTGCGCGCGGCGGGGAGGATGTCGCTCACTCCCGCGACGGGCTCGTCTCGCAGATAATCGATCACCCCGGCCAACTCGGCCCGATCGGACGGTTCGACCAGTAGCGCCCGATCCCCGGCCTGCCGGATCATCACCCGGGCCTCGTGCACCGCATCGCTGCTCGGATCGACCGCCACCACCCGCCTCCTTCATCATCGAATCCCACTACCGCACACCAGCGTGTGGTGACCGACAGCCCGGTCATAATGCCCACTCGGACCCCTCCGAGACGAACTGCGGCGACGGTTTCAGTGTATATATGCTGGCCTACCGAAAACCGACTTCCGACGAGGGCGAATCCGATGGGTGAGGTGATCGCGGTCTACGATCGCGCCGGGCAGGAGATCGGCAGCGCCGAACGTTCGGCGGTCTACGCGCGGGGGCTGTGGCACGCCAGCGCGGGCGTCCTGGTCCGATCCGGCGACGGCGACCGCGTCTACGTGCACCGCCGCACCGAGACCAAGGCCGTGTTCGCCGGGATGCACGATTGCCTGGCCGGGGGCGTGCTGGGCCCGGGTGAGGATCCGGCCGACGCGGCGGTCCGTGAACTCGGCGAGGAACTCGGAATCATCCTGGGCGACAACGGTTCCCGTCCACTCCCCCGCGCCCGTGTCAGCTGGGACGGCGAATGGCTCGGCACACCCATGCGCTGCCACCTGTTCGCCTACGAAATCCGGTACGACGGCCCGATCCGGCATCAGCCCGAGGAGATCTCCGACGGCTGGTGGTGGACCGACGCGGAACTGCGTGCTCACCTGGACGATCCCGCCTGGCCGTTCGTCCCCGACACCCGTGTGCTGCTCGAGGACCTGCTCCGCCCGGCGACCCCGTAGCTCACCCGGCGAAGGAGTCGGCCACCGCCAGCACCTCGTCGAGAATCTCTATCCCCGTTCGCAATTCGTCGGCCGAGGTGGTCAGTGGCGGCGCGATCTGCAGGCGATTCGCGGCGACGAACGGCCACAGTCCGCGCTCCTTGGCCGCGGCTGTGACACGGTTCATCGGTTCCGCGGCGGCACTCCCCGCGGCGAAGGGCACCAGCGGCTCGCGAGTGCCCGGATCACGGACCAGCTCCAGGGCCCAGAAGAATCCCATACCACGCACCTCGCCGACCGAGAGATGCCGAGAAGCCAACTCGCGCAATCCCTTTCCGAGCACATCGGCACCGACCGACCGGACGTGGTCCAGGATGCCCTCCCGTTCGAAGACCTCGATCGAGGCCACCCCGGCCGCGCACGCCAGCGGATGGCCCGCGTAGGTGAGGCCGCCGGGGTAGACGGTGTCGTCGTACCGTGCCGCGATCGACTCGGCGATGAGGACCCCGCCGAGGGGCACATAACCGGAGTTCACGCCCTTGGCGAAGGTGATCAGATCGGGCGCGACGTCGAAGGCCTGAACCGCGAACCACTCACCCACGCGGCCGAATCCGGCCATCACCTCATCGGCGATGTAGACGATCCCGAACTCGTCGCACAGTTCCCGCACACCGGCCAGATATCCCGGCGGCGGCACCAGCACGCCGTTCGTGCCGACCACCGACTCCAGGATCAGCCCCGCGATATGTTGCGGCCCTTCGAGTTCGATCACCTGACGCAGATGCCGCAGCGCCGCGGCGGCCTCCTCCTCGGGAGTGGAGGTCTGCCAGGCGGAGCGATACGGATACGGGCCGAAGAACCGGACCACATCCACATTCGTCGGCTCCGCACCCCAGCGACGCGGCTCACCGGTCAGACCGATCGCCACACCCGTACCGCCGTGATAGGAGCGGTAGGCCGAGAGCATCTTCGTGCGCCCGGTGTAGCTGCGCGCCAATCGCACCGCATGTTCGACCGCCTCCGCGCCACCGGTGGTGAACAGCACGCGGTTCAGCTGCCCGGGTGCGCGTTCGACGATCAGGCGGGCCAGCTCGCTGCGCACCTCGTTGCCGACGGTCGGCGAGATGGTCGTCAGCGTCTGGGCCTGCGCCACGATCGCGGCCACCACATCGGGATGCTGATGGCCGATGTTGACGTTCACCAACTGGGAGGAGAAGTCCAGATAGCGTCTGCCGTCGGCGTCCCAGAACCAGGACCCCGAAGCGCCCGTGATCGGCACGGGATTCACTCCCGCCTGGGCACTCCACGGATAGAAGACGTGGTCCACCGGCAACCTCCCTCGATCGGGCCGCCGCACGCCAGCCGCGTCCTTCGCGCGCACGGCACACTCCTGTTCGTGATCAAACCAGATCATCGGACACCGCGTCCCGGGTTCGTTCCGATCGCCCGTATTCTGCTCGCTTTCGGTTTGATCACCGGGACAACGGGTACCAGCTACCGCAACGGACGGTCCGTCCACTCACGCGGACATTCGTCGGCCGCCGTGGCAAGATGCGCGGCAGCCTGCCGCATCCGATGTTACGAAGGAGTCACCCCCCGGTGAACAGCGTTCCACAGCACCAGCAGCTCGACGCCGAACGGCCGTCGCGCCGAATTCATCTGCGGCGCACCATGATACGGCGAATCGGCCTCGTTGCCGCCGGTCTGTCGCTGACACTGTTCGGCACCGGGCAGGCGCTCGCGGCGCCCACGCCCGTGCATACGGGCGCACCCGGGTGCATGAACGCGGGCCCCGCCAAGTCCAACGGCAAGCAGTGGCCCGCCGCACCGGCCATGACGATCAACCAGAAGGCGTCGTACACCGCGACCCTCGAAACCAACTGCGGCACCATCACCGCCAAGCTCGACGCCGCCAAGGCGCCGCGGACGGTCAATTCCTTCGTCTTCCTCGCCGGACAGCAGTTCTTCGACCACACCCGCTGCCACCGCCTGACCACCGAGGGCATCTTCGTGCTCCAGTGCGGCGATCCGACCGGCACCGGCCGCGGCGGGCCGGGCTACAAGTTCCCCGATGAGAATCTCGCCGGCGCCACCTATCCGGCGGGCACCCTCGCGATGGCCAACGCCGGGCCGAACACCAACGGCAGCCAGTTCTTCCTGGTCTACAAGAACTCCCAGCTCCCGCCCAACTACACCCCGTTCGGCCGCATCACCGGCGGTACGGACGTCCTGCAGAACATCGCCGCCGGCGGCACCAAGGACAGCTCCGGCGACGGCGCGCCGGCCACCGATATCGTCCTGCAGTCGGTCACCACGCACCCCTGATCGCGGTGCTGCCGGACCCGGTTGCCCCGGGTCCGGCAGCGCTATCCGGCCCCCAGAGGTACGGCACGAGCCACTCGACCTGCATATCCAGCGCGGTCACCACACCCGCCCACACCAGCGAGTCCCTGCGGACGCGAACCCACCGGATCACCAGCCAGCAGATCACCACCCACGACGCGGTGTCGACGACATTGGCGAACAGCTCACCGCCCTGCGGCAGGAGGAACGGCGCGACGGCGTAGGCAGTCGCCGCCGGCACCTGCGCCCATCGCGCCCCATCGAACTCACGCACGATCCGGGTGGTCACCGATCGCCACGAGAGTGACCAGCACTGCCGGAATACGCAGCGCGACAACCGATCCCGGCGCGATCAGATCCATCAGCCGCGCGATGGCGGGCAGCGCCGGACCCTGGTCCGCATAAACTCACCGCGAGCCTGCGCACCGAAGGAGCCGTAGCGCCCGGTCGACAGCCCGAGCGCGATCGCCGAGACGACGACCACCGCCGTGAATCCCGCAATCGCGAACCGCGGCGGTTCCGCACACGAATCACCTTGCCTCCACCTCGACCGCGGCCGCGATGATCTGGCGGCGGCGCGCCTCCTCGATGGAGGACCGCTGCTGGCCGCCTGGGTACCCGTGACACGACCGGGGGCCGCGATCCGTTCGGATCGCGGCCCCCGGCGTGTGCGAAATCTACAGGTACTGACCCGTATTCGACTCGGTGTCGATGGCGCGGCTGGCGGAGGCGTTCTTGCCGGTGACCAGCGTGCGGATGTAGACGATCCGCTCGCCCTTCTTGCCCGAGATGCGAGCCCAGTCATCGGGATTCGTGGTGTTGGGCAGGTCCTCGTTCTCGGAGAACTCGTCCACGATCGAATCGAACAGGTGCTGGATGCGCAGGCCCGGGCTGCCGGTGTCGAGCACGGACTTGATCGCGTACTTCTTCGAGCGGTCCACGATGTTCTGGATCATGGCGCCGGAGTTGAAGTCCTTGAAGTACAGGACCTCCTTGTCACCGTTGGCGTAGGTGACCTCCAGGAACCGGTTGTCCTCGCTCTCGGCGTACATGCGATCGACGACCCGTTCGATCATCGTCTGCACGCACTTGACCCGATCGCCGCCGAATTCGGCGAGGTCGTCGGCGTGCACCGGCAGCGTCTCGGTGAGGTACTTGGAGAAGATGTCCTGTGCCGCCTCGGCGTCCGGCCGCTCGATCTTGATCTTCACATCGAGACGTCCGGGCCGCAGGATGGCCGGGTCGATCATGTCCTCGCGGTTGGACGCACCGATCACGATGACGTTCTCCAGGCCCTCCACGCCGTCGATCTCCGACAGCAGCTGCGGCACGACGGTGGTCTCCACGTCCGAGGAGACACCCGAACCGCGGGTGCGGAAGATCGAGTCCATCTCGTCGAAGAACACGATCACCGGGGTGCCCTCGGATGCCTTCTCCCGCGCCCGCTGGAAGATGATCCGGATGTGCCGCTCGGTCTCGCCGACGAACTTGTTCAGCAGTTCGGGGCCCTTGATGTTGAGGAAGAACGACTTGGCTTCCTTGGCGTCCTCACCGCGGGCCTCGGCGATCTTCTTGGCCAGGGAGTTCGCGACCGCCTTGGCGATCAGCGTCTTACCGCATCCGGGCGGGCCGTACAGCAGCACACCCTTGGGCGGCCGCAGCGCGTACTCGCGGAACAGATCCTTGTGCAGGAAGGGCAGCTCCACCGCGTCGCGGATCTGCTCGATCTGGCGACCCAGGCCACCGATGTCCTCGTAGCCGACGTCGGGCACCTCCTCGAGCACGAGATCCTCGACCTCGGCCTTGGGGATGCGCTCGAAGGCGAAACCGGCCTTGGTGTCGACCAGCAGCGAATCGCCCGCGCGCAGCCGGCGCACCGGACGGTCCGGATCCTCCACGTCGTCGACGTCAACCAGGGCGGTGAGCGGGCCCGAGAGCCACACCACGCGCTCCTCGTCGGCATGCCCGACCACCAGGGCCCGGCGACCGTCGTCGAGAATCTCGCGCAGGGTGCCGAGCTCACCGATCTGGTCGAAATGACCGGCCTCCACCACGGTCAGCGCCTCGTTCAACCGCACGCTCTGCCCGTAGTGCAACTCGGAGGTGTCGATATTGGGTGAACACGTCAGCCGCATCTTGCGCCCGGAGGTGTACACGTCGACCGTCTGATCCTCGTAGACGCTGATCAGAATGCCGTAGCCACTCGGTGGCTGACCCAGCCGATCGACTTCCTCACGCAAGGCCACCAACTGCTGGCGCGCCTCTTTGAGCGTGTCCATCAGCTTGGTATTGCGAATTGTCAGCGAATCGACGCGCGCTTCCAATTCTCTTGTGCGATCCGGCGAGTCGGCGAGTTGCCTCCGGAGTGCAGCCGCCTCGGCGCGGACCGCCTCGAGCTCTCTCCAGGCCGCCGAGTCCGAATTCTCGATGGGGCTCATGATGCTGCTCCTCCCAGTCCCGGTCTATCAACGCTACCGGGCCCGAACCGTTCTCGCTTTCCGACATGGTTTCGTCGTGATCACATCTGGGCTGCGTTCTCCGGCTGGTCAAGCAGTTAGCCAAGCCTGACCGACCGCTTCCGACGCGTTGATTCGCCGGATCCGAGCCGAGTGATACGGACCGGTGCTCCTTTCACCGGTCGTACTGTTGTAGCAGTAACGTCGCGCGGACCGTATCTGTTTCCGTGGCTACCGCATGCACGGCCCGAAGCGTTACGACTATCACAGCATCGACCACCGACACATTCGGCCGAATCGCTCCGACACGTGGGAATCAGTACCCGGCGGTCACTTCCGTCGGCAATTAGGCTACCCTTAGTTTCGTTGTTCGGAAACAGACTGAAAGGCATTCGCTTCATATGCTTGCCCAGACCCGCGGCCGTATCGCCACCAGAACCCTCCGCACCGCCGCGACCAGCGCATTCGCCGCAGCCGCGGTAATCGGAGGCAGCGCGATCGCCGCCGCCGACGCGCCCGCTCCCGCGCCCCAGGAGCTGCAGAGCAGCCTGAATCAGTTCGTCGATCCGGGCATTCCGGCCGCGGCCAAGACCAAACTGATCGTCGGCGGCGACCGGCGCCAGGGCAATATCGAGAAGATGAACAAGGGCCTGGCCAACTACGGCAAGGTCGGGTTCACCGTCTCCAACGTGCAGTCCAAGGGCGACACCGCCAATGCGCAGGTCGCGATCTCCTCGCCGCACGGAACCATGCCCGGCGTGCCGATGACCTGGCAGCACACCGCTGCGGGCTGGCAGATCTCGGACGGCACCGCGTGTGTGATCCTGGCCATGGGCAAGGCGCCCTGCTGAGCTGCCCGCCGAATCCGATCAACCCTTCGAGGGGCGGCGCTGCGGCTTGGGCGCGACCACGCCGTCGGCCAGACGCCGCGCGCTGATCAGGAACGCGGTGTGGCCCTGCATGCGATGTTCCGGGCGGACCGCCAGGCCCACCACATGCCAGGGCCGCACCAGCGACTCCCAGGCCCGCGGTTCGGTCCAGCATTGTTGCTGCCGAAGCGCCTCGACCGTTTCCGAGAGCTGCGTCACGGTCGCCACGTAGACGATGAGCACGCCGCCGGGAATCAGCGCCTTGGCCACCGCGGGCAGCGCGTCCCAGGGCTTGAGCATGTCCAGCACGGCACGATCGACCTGCTCGCCGTCGTAGTCGGCGACGTCACCGAGCGTCAGCGACCAGTTAGCTGGACGTTCGCCGAAGAATCGTTCGACATTGCGGATCGCGTGTTCGGCGTGATCGTCGCGGATCTCGTACGACAGGACCTGTCCCTCCGGGCCCACCGCGCGCAGCAGCGAGCACGTCAGCGCGCCGGATCCCGCGCCCGCCTCCAGCACGCGCGCGCCGGGGAACACATCACCCTCGTGCACGATCTGCGCGGCGTCCTTGGGATAGATCACCGCCGCACCGCGCGGCATCGACAGCACGTAGTCGACCAGCAGCGGGCGCAGCGCGAGATACGGTGTGCCGTTGGCGGATTGGACCACGGTGCCCTCGTCGGCGCCGATCAGGTCGTCATGGCGGATCTGGCCCTTGTGGGTGTGGAATTCCTTGCCCGGGTCCAGCACGACCGTGTGCTGGCGGCCCTTGGCGTCGGTCAGCTGCACCCGGTCACCCTCGGTGAATGGACCGGTCCGTCTGGCCGTCATGGATCTCCGTTCTTCTGCGACTTCTCACAACGCGTGAATTGTCGGTGCCCCCGGATAGCCTGCCAGGTATGTCAGCGCCGCCGACGATCACCCCGCCACCGGAGCCAGCGCCCGCGTACGCTCCGGCGCTGTCTCCTTCGCGGGCAATGGATTTCAAACAATGTCCGTTGAAATACCGCCTGCGCGCAGTGGATCGGATACCCGAGCCCCCGGCGCGGCCGGCGGTGCGCGGCACGGTGGTGCACGCGGTTCTGGAATCACTGTACGGGCTACCCAGCGGCGAACGGATTCCCGATCGCGCCGCCGCCCTCGTGACGCCCGCGTGGCAGCGTTTGCTGGCCGAACGCCCAGAACTCGGCGAGGTGGTCGAGGAGGGCGGTCTCGACGATTTTCTGGCCGAGGTGCACCGACTCGTCCAGTCCTACTACCGGTTGGAGGATCCCACCGCCTTCGACCCGGAATCCTGCGAATCGCTGATCGAGGTGAGCCTGCCCGACGGCTCCCCGCTACGCGGTTTCGTCGACCGCATCGACGTCGCCCCCGGCGGCCGCCTGACGGTGGTGGACTACAAGACCGGCCGCTCCCCCGCGCCCGGCAACGAGAACGGCGCCCTGTTCCAGCTCAAGTTCTACGCCCTGATCATGCTGCGCACCCGCGGCGTCGCACCCACCCGGCTGCGCCTGATCTACCTGTCCGACGGCCAGATCCTCACCTACCGCCCCGACGAGGAGGAACTACTGCGCTTCGAACGCATCCTCTCGGCCCTCTGGACGGCCATCAGCACGGCCCTGCGCACCGGCGATTTCCCGCCGAACCACAGCTGGCTCTGCCAGTACTGCGACTACCAGCCGCTGTGCCCCGCCTTCGGCGGCACCCCGCCGCCCTACCCGGGTCCGCCCCGAACCGTGCCGGACCCGCGCTAGCGACCGGCTAGAACCTGCAGGAGCGGATGTCAGTGGCGAGGATGGCTTTCGCGCCGAAGTCGGCGAGTTGGTCCATGACCTCGTTGCTCTGTTTGCGGGGGACCATCGCGCGCACGGCGACCCAGCTCGGGTCGGCGAGCGGGGAGACGGTCGGCGATTCCAGGCCCGGCGTGATCTTCACGACGGTGTCGAGCAGTTCCTTGGGGCAGTCGTAGTCGAGCATGAGGTACTGCTGTGCGAACACCACACCCTGGATGCGGGCGACGAGTTGGTTGCGGCCCTTGTCGCGGCGATCGGATCCGGCGGCCTCGATCAGCACCGCCTCCGAATCGCACAGCGACTCGCCGAACGCCACCAGATTGTGCTGACGCAATGTGCGCCCCGAGCCGACCACATCGGCGATGGCATCGGCGACACCGAGCTGGATGGAGATTTCCACCGCGCCGTCGAGACGGATCACTTCGGCCTCGATGCCACGGCGCTGCAGATCCGCCAGCACCAGATTCGGGTAGGAGGTGGCGATGCGCTTGTCGTAGAGGTCCTCGACCTTCCATTCCCGCCCGGCGGGCGCGGCGTAGCGGAATCGTGAGCCGCCGAAGCCCAGGCTCAGCCGCTCCTGGACCGGCGCGCTGGAATCCAGCGCGAGGTCGCGGCCGGTGATGCCCAGGTCGAGTTCGCCCGAGCCGACGTAGATAGCGATGTCCTTGGGGCGCAGGAAGAAGAATTCGACCTGGTTGGCGTTGTCGAGCACGGACAGATCGCGCGAATCGGTGCGCTTGCGATATCCGGCTTCGGTGAGGATGGCGACGGCGGCCTCGGAGAGAGCGCCCTTGTTGGGGACTGCGACGCGGAGCATGGGGATGTCCTTTCCGGACTCGTGACGGAGGGGTTGTGCGCGACCGCGCGGGCATCGCGCGAGTTATCCGTCACAGATGTCGGTACACGTCCTCGAGGCGCAGTCCGCGGCCGACCATCAGCACCTGCACCCAATACAGCAGTTGCGAGATCTCCTCGGACAGCGCGTCGTCGCTCTCGTGTTCGGCGGCCAGCCAGACCTCACCGGCCTCCTCCAGTACCTTCTTGCCCTGCGAATGCACACCGGCGTCCAATGCCGCCACGGTTCCGGACCCCTCGGGGCGGTTGACCGCACGATCCTGGAGCTCGGCGAACAGGGTTTCGAAAGTCTTCACGGGTCGCCATTCTTTCAGATCCGAGCACAGATCCCGCAATCAGGGACGGTCGATCGCGTAGACGTAGTGGTGGCCGTCGTCGGCGGGACTGTCCGGGGTCATCGGGCCCTGCGCGATCCGACGCATCCCGGCCTTCTCCAGCGCGCGCCACGACGGACGGTTCGCCGCGGCGACCGGAACGATGATGCGGTCCGCGAGCGGGTATTCCAGCCAGGTTGCGGCGATCATCGCGCGAATCATCGCCGAGCCGAGACCGCGTCCTACCCGTTCCGGATCGCCGATGAAGTAGTCGAGCGAGGCCGCCTCGGTCGGCACCGTGATCAACTTCACCAGATCCTCGAGGTACTCCGGAAAGTCGGTCAGCCGACACCGCTGAATCAGGCCGATCGGTTCGGCGTCGGCGAAGATCAGCAGGTCCTCCCCCGGTTCCTCGCCGCGCATACAGGGGCCGAAGTCGCGCTCGACCGCCTCCGGGGTGAATTCGTGGTTCCACCAGCGATGCACATGAGGTTGTGCGAGCCACCCGCACAACAGCGGGAAGTCCGCGGCGGTCAGTCGCCGCCAGGTGAACACGGGCAGGGATGCGCCGGTCATGAGGCCGACGCTAACAGCCCCGGCAGGCCGGATTCACCCGATTTTCGCGCGCCCGAGACAGCTCCCGACACCCGCACCCGCATGCGGATACCACCGCTTGTGTCCGCCGGGCGCCCGCCTCCCATAGGACCTGTTCACGATCCAGGCCGGGATGCTCGGTGCGGCAGCGCCCCCCGCATCGCGGCTCCGGGTGTCCGACTCTCGCGGATTCCGGCGAGCAGCGCCGGAATCCGCGAGAGGAACCGCTATCCGGCGAGCAGCACCTGCAGTTCGGCCACGGCGATCCGCAGCTGCTCCGCGAACGCGTGCATCTCGTTCGCCACCGAGGTCGGTGTGGCCAGGTACAGGTTCCAGCGATCCGGCAGCAGAACGTACGCGACGCCGATGCATTTGGCGCTGGTGCAGCCGAAACCGAAGTATTCGATATTCGCCGACGGCGCGGAGCTGGTGCTCAGATAGTCGTCACGGGTGATCAGCCAGCCGGGGCTGTCGTAGAACGGCATCGGCTCGGTGACGCCCAGTTCGGCGCCGCGACGCCGCTGGATCAGCTGCAACTCCCACAGATGCTGTTCGGGAGCCTTGCCGCTCTGACAATCCTTGGCCCGGGCCACGTGCGCCTGCGCCGCGGTGCGCGCGATCTCCTGTCGCTGCTGCGCGGACAGGGCCGGATCATCCATGGCCGCAACGAATTCCAGAATCTCCGGTGTCACCACGCGCATCGCCTCGGTCCGCCCGTTGCGGTACTGGCGAGTGGCGATCGATTCGTAGGTGGCACCGGTGATGCCCTTGCTGCGCCGGTGCGCGAGCTGATAACTCAACTGCGCGAACGCATCCGGCGAAATGCCCAGCGACTTGGCCCGCTCGGTGCCGAACTCGGGGAAGGAGACCGTGAGGGTGGCGTTGTCGGCGGCAAAGGCCGCGAACGACGCTGCGGCACGGCAAATTTCACCGCGCAGCGCCTCGTCCAGCTGGAATTCGATCGCCTCGATCGGCGCGACACCCTGCGCCCGCGCCCCGGAACGCTCGGCGTGTTCGGTGACGGTCTTCTCCAGCAGCGCGTCCACGAAGGACAGGATCGTGGTGCCGTCCAGCCCGCAGTGCTCGACATTGATTCCGGCGGCGCCGTCGGCGAAGACGATGAAGGACACCGCCTTGTCGAACCACCGGTTTCCGCTGTCGCCGTGCAGCAGCTGATCACAGGCGTGCTGGGTGTCGTGCGGTGCGAAATCCTCCAGGCAGACGCAGAACAGCGCGGTCTCGATCACATCCAGCGCCGCGGCATTCACCGGCTCGGAGCGCAGCGTCGGATACACGCCCGCCCACTCGACCCGAGACAGGGTGGTGAGATGTCCGACCGCCGTGCCGTCCGCGGCCCGGCCGGCGCCGGACTTCATCACCGCGCGCAACCCACCGGCGAGATCCTCTGGCGCGTACGGCGTTCCGGAAGCGTCGAGCACTTCCATCCGGAAGATGTTGCCGCGGAACAACACCACGATGTGCCGGGCCTGCGACGGACCGGGCCACTGCGCGCTGTACGGCACGCGCACGGTGTCCTGCGGATCACCGGGAATCCTGGTCTCGGAGAACAGCGATTTGTTCTGTGCCATCGAAAGATGCTGTCCGCGTTGCACGATCGGCGGAATCAGTTCCTGACCGAGCAGCAGCTTGTAGTCCACCGCCGCGGTGATGATCGCCGCGGCCTGGTCCACCTGCCGCGCACCGGCGGCGTCGTCCGACGTCGCCGCGGACACCGACGCGGCCGAGCGGGCCAGCGGGGTGTCGTCGCGGAAGAGGAAGAAGAAGTTGGCGTTCAACGCGATTCGATCGCGCCGCCCCAGATACCGCGACGGCCAGAACTCGTCCAGCCAGCTGCCCACACCGGGCTCCGCGTCGAACCGCACCAGATCCGCGTGCAGGGCACGGGCCGGGCCGTCCTCGCGCAGCAGATCTTCCACCGCACGGCGGGTCTGCTCGGATTCCTCATCGGTGAGCAGCGGTGCGCACCACTGCAGGAAGCGGGCGCAACTGTCTTCGAGTGTCGGCAGCGGCACGCGCGGCAGCTGGTCGTCGAAGGCGAAGGTGCGATCGGTCACTGGCGGTCCTCGGGGTCGATGGGTACGGGGCCGGTTGGTGAGACATGTGCGCATCGATCATCGCGTCCGGTCGCCGAGCGACCGGACGCGGGCCGATCAAACGGACTCGGAACGTCCGGGCAAGGACGAATCCGGTTCGTACGGTTCGGGTGTCGAATAGTACAACTCGGCGTGCATCCAGCCGTCCTCCTCCACCCCCGTCGGATCGATTCCCTTGGCGGACAAGGTGTTCAGCACCTGATCACGCTCGGCGTCGGAGGCGAACCGGCGCTGGTGGAAGGTGCCGGGCATCTTCCGCGTGTGGTAGCCCAGGCGGGACAGCCGCCGGGCGATCGGCTCGTAGTCGTACATCCGCAGCACGAAATGCGCCATCCAGGGCAGGCGCTCGCCGTGCGCGTGCACCACCTGCAGCAGCGTGCGGTCGGTGACGTAGCCGATGCATCCGGTGGAGATCACCATGTCCGTGGACGCGAGCACCGCGCGCTGCGCCGCGGTCGGCGGACCCGATTCCAGGTCGGCGTGGACCGCGTCGTGCAGCAGCCCGGCCGCGGTGGCGTACGCCAGCGCGGGCGCGGAGGCGTCCATACCCACGAAGCGTACCTGCGGATGCCGGTCGCGAGCGGCGAGGCGAGCGCGGTCGCGCTTGATCCGGGCCGCGGTATCGCCACCCCGGTAGTGCTCGGCCAAGTGCGCGACGCTGGTGTCGAAGCGCAGCAGCGCGGCGTTCACCCCGTAAGAGCATCCGATGTCCAGGACCGTCGGCGCGGTCCCGGCGGTGGCGCGGTAGTCCGCGATGAATCTCTCGAAGTGCGGTTTGGCCAATTCCGGTATCCGATAGCCCAATTCGGACATCCGGAGGTAATAGTCACGAGGATCGGTACGGTCGTAGATATCGTCGAACGAGGCTTTTCCAGTGCTGTGCAAGGAAACCGGCACGGGCATCCCTCTCAGTCGAGTAATCGGTCGCCGCGCACGGATCGGCCCGCCGCGGCCAGATGGTCCGGCAGGACCCGCCCGAACAGCTGCCTGGTGCGCTCGGCTGTGCCGATCACCCCGGGACGCTCGTTGTAGGCGAAAATCGCGGTGTGCCGCTGTCGATTTCCCGCGACCGGCGACACCCGGTGCAGCGAGAACCGGCCCTGGAACAGCTGCAGATCCCCTGGTCGCAGCTCGAGCCGTCGTACGAGTTCGTCCCCCGCGCCGGTCAGCACCGCGCGCACATCGTCCAGATTCTCCGCCCGCGGGGACCGGATCCCCGGGCAGTACTCGAAGATTCCGCCGTCCTCCGGCGACTGGGTCAGCATCGACACGGTGAATTCGTTCGTGTCGAAATGCCACGGATGCGACATTCTCGGCGACACCACGTTCAGGCACAGCCCGGCGAGCGGGTCGGCGAACTCGTGCAATGCGGGCAGTTCGAAGCAGTCGGCGAGGAATCGCCGGAACAGCGGACTGCCGTACAGGATCTGGATGAGCGCCTCGGGCGGAATGAGATCGCGTGCGACGAAGGCGTTTCCGCGCTCGAGCACGATCCGGCCCGGATGATCCGGCGGCAGATCCGCATCCAGCGGGATGTTGTACGCGTTCACTCGCTCGACGCGATAGTAGGCCTTCGGGGCGAGTGCGACGCCCTCGGTCCGCAGCGCCTCGAGCAGCTCCGGGCGGATGAATCCCCGGAGCACACAGCAGCCGTCCCTGCCGAGTTCGGCCCGCGCCGCGCCGACCACCTCGTCCCATGCCGCGGATCGCCGCTCCCGCAACGGATACCGAGCGGTATCGATGACCGCTTCCAGGGTGCCCGAGTCGTCCTGTCCCGAACCGTCTTCCGATTCATGCACCTGCGCCCCCTGTCGCCGTCATGGCGACCATTGTGACCCGGAGACGCAGCGCCCACGGCAATTCGGACAGATCGTTGGCATAAATCACAAACTGGCGAGTAGCCGTGCGCAACAGCGCCATTCATGATCACAAGCGATCGGACCGACCGCCCCGTATGTATTGTTGCGGCGGTCAGCCAGGCAACCGATACGCGACGACCCACCGGAGCGGCCGGAGCGGAGACGGCCCGAATTCGCCGGAGACGAAGCTTGTCGTGCCCGAGATCTCTTGATGGACTGGACAGTTCACCATCGATCGAGCGCGCGGTCCCGTCCGCTTCCGGAACGCCAGGACTTCCAGCGGCAGCTCAGACGAGCGCGTCCAGATCGGCGATCGTCAACCCGATCAGGGAATCGCGGAAGGTGTAACCGTCCGCGGGCGGGACCGGAATCTCGCACGGGATCACCAGCACCGCGCAGCCCGCGGCCGCCGCGGACGCCGAACCGGTCGGCGAATCCTCCACCGCCACACAGTGTTCGGGCACGACGCCGAGCAGTTCGGTGGCCCGCCGGTAGGGGTCGGGCGCGGGTTTGCCGTGCGCCACCTCGTCACCGCAGACCGAGACGTCGAAGTTCTCGCGGCCGAGCGTGTTCAGGCACACCTCGGCGACCTCCCGCTGCGTATTGGTGACCAGCGCGGTCCGCAATCCCGCCGCACGGACCATCCGCAACGCCTCCTGTGCGCCGGGGCGCCAGGGAATCGGACCGGCCATCAACTCGGTCACACGTCGCTGGAGCCACTCCCCCGCCTCGGCCATCCGCACCGGATCGGGCTCGAGTCCCAGACCGGCGAAGATGATCCGCAGCGCGTTCGACGCGGCGGAGCCGATCAGCGCGTGCCTGGTCTCGTCGGTCATCTCACCGCCGAGTTCCACCGACAACTCGCGCACCGCGATATCCCAGAGCTTCTCCGAATCGAGCAGAGTGCCGTCCATATCCCACAGCACGGCCTTCGCGGCGGGTACGGACACCCGGCGACTCCCTTCCTCGATCATCACGCCGCCCACAGGGTATCGGCCGGATACCGGCGGCGCGATCCTGCCCGGCAGTGGCCCGGCCGGATCTGCGCTCAGCCCACCTGGGAGTCGGTGATCAGCGTCTGACCGTTGACCGTCGCGACGCGGCACCACCGCCGCTCCGAGGTGACCTGCCCGTTCTTGTAGTGGTAGGTGATCGTCCCGGTGGCCGTATCGCCACTCTGTGAGACGTCGGTGACGGTCACCGAACTGAATTCACCCCAGAACTGCAGGTAGTTGTCGTATCCGCCGGACGAGGACTGATATCCGGACGAGAGTAGCGCCCACGCGGCCGCCGCATTGCCCGGCAGCATGCCGTAGTAGCTGGTCATGAACCCGGCCGGGTCGGCGGGCGCTGCCGAAGTGGTGGTCGCGGACGTCGTGGTGGTCGTACTCGACGGCGTCGCGCTCGCCGTGGTGGTCGGCTCGTCGCTGCTGGTGCTCTGCGCACCCGCGGCGGGTGGGACCGCCGCGGCGGAAGCGGACTTGGGCGACGACGCACCGGCGACCGTGTTGCTGTCGTGACCGCCGCCCCGCAGCATCACGACCAGTCCGACGATCGCCAGCACCACGACGACACCGGCCGCGGCCAGGACGAGCACCCGGCGGTTGGCCGTCAGCGGCGCGGTCGCCTTCGACTCGGCCACCGGTGCCGCGCCCGGCGTCGTCCCGCCCGGGCCTTCCGCACCGATGTGCAGGGTCGGGTCGGCGGCATTGCCCACCGCCGCGCCTCCGGCCAGCACCGTCGTGGCGGCCTCGGCATCGACCGCACCGGATTTCGGCAGGATCTTGGTGGCCGAGGGCGGCGGCGCCACGGGTGCGCGTCCCTCTGCGACGGCCTCGAGTTCCTTCTGCGCCTCGACCATGGTCGGCCGGTCGCCGGGCTCCGCGGCCAGCAGTCGCATCAGAACCGGACCGAGCGTGCCCGCGCGCTGCGGGGCGGGCACCTCCGCCCGCACCACCGAGTGCAGCACGGCCAGCGGATTGTCGCCCTCACCGAACGGCGGCTGCCCCTCCACCGCCGCGTACAGCGTCGAGCCCAGGGCGAACACATCCGACGGGGATTCCGGGTTCTCGCCGCGCGCGACCTCGGGAGCCAGATACGCGGGTGTGCCCGCGAGAAATCCGGTGGAGGTCACCGTGACATCGCCGACCGCACGGGAAATGCCGAAATCGGTGATCTTCACCGCACCGTTGTCCGCGACCAGAATGTTGGCCGGTTTCACATCGCGATGCACGATTCCGGCGTCGTGCGCGGCGGCCAGCGCGGCGGCGACGCACGCCCCGATCCGGGCCACCTCCTCGGGGTCGAGATGGCCCTTGTCCCGCATCAGCGTGGCCAGACTCGGCGCGTCGACGAATTCCATGACCAGCCACGGCTGGCCGTCCTCCTCCGCGACATCGAATACCGTGACCGCGTTCTGATGATGCAGCCGCGCCGCGATGCGTCCTTCGCGCATCGCGCGCATCTTCGCCTCCAGCGCCTGCGACCGCGTCAGGCCGGGTGCGAGCAGAAGCTGCTTCACCGCGACGGTTCGCCGTAGCCGGACGTCACTGGCCCGCCAGACGACCCCCATTGCCCCCGAGCCGATGGGATCGCCCAGCCGGTAACGTCCCGCAATCAGCCGGTCTGATGTCATGTTCTCGTGCCCCTCCTACGCTTGCACGCCGAGCCACCCTGCCACTCTGCGTGAAGCCCGGAAACTCAAATATCTTACGCGTTAAAATATTTCGCTTCCGGATGCAGTAGGACGAACGCATCCGTCGACTGCTCCGGATGCAGTTGCAACTCGTCGGACAGTGTGACACCGATCCGCTCGGATTCGAGAATCGACACCAGTTTCGCGCGGTCCTCGAGTTCGGGGCACGCGCCGTAGCCGAATGAGTAACGCGCGCCGCGATATCCGAGCTTGAAGTACTCCTGCACGTCGGCAGGGTCGTCGTCGGCCACGGCATGCCCGTCGAGCACGAGTTCCTCGCGAATCCGGCGGTGCCAGTATTCGGCCAGCGCCTCGGTCAGCTGCACGCCGATACCGTGCACCTCGAGGTAATCGCGGTAATTGTTCTGTGCGAACAACTCGTTGGCGAAATCGGCGATCGGCTGCCCCATCGTGACGAGCTGGAACGGCAGCACGTCGACCTGTCCGGTTCGTGCCGCGAGTTCGCGCGAACGGATGAAATCGGCAATACACAGGAAACGGTCGCGTTGCTGGCGCGGGAAAACGAACCGATAGCGTTCCGGCGCACCGGGATCGGGCTCGGCGAGCACGATCACCTCATCGCCCTCGGAAACCGCGGGGAAATACCCGTAGACGACCGCGGCATGGGCGAGCACGCCGTCGGCGGTGAGCCGGTCGAGCCAGTACCGCAGCCGCGGGCGGCCCTCGGTTTCGACCAGTTCCTCATAGCTGGGACCGTCGCCGCCGCGCTGGCCGCGCAGACCCCACTGGCCCAGGAACAGCGCGCGCTCGTCGAGCAGACCCGAATACTCCTGCAGTGAAAGCCCCTTCACCACCCGGCTGCCCCAGAACGGCGGCACCGGGACGGGCAGATCGGCGGCCACGTCGGACCGCGCGGGCACCTGCACGGGCACCTCGGCCGCCTTGCGTTCGGCCGCAATGCGTTTGGAACGTTCGTGCCGGGCCTTGCGCTCGGCGGCCTTCTCCCGCGCGGCGATCGCCTCCGGGCTGTCGGCATCGATGCCGCCGCCGCGTTTGATCGTCATGATCTCGTCCATCAGGCGCAGGCCCTCGAACGCGTCGCGCGCGTAGTGCACATCGCCCTGGTAGACCTCGGTCAGGTCGTTCTCGACGTACGAGCGGGTCAGCGCGGCGCCGCCCAGCAACACCGGGAACTGATCGGCCATGCCGCGGGTGTTGAGTTCCTCGAGGTTCTCCTTCATCACCACGGTCGACTTGACCAGCAGGCCGGACATGCCGATCACATCGGCCTTCTTGTCCATCGCGGCGTCCAGGATCGTCGCGATGGGTTGTTTGATGCCCAGGTTGACGACCTCGTAGCCGTTGTTGGACAGGATGATGTCGACCAGATTCTTGCCGATGTCGTGCACGTCGCCCTTGACCGTGGCCAGCACGATCCGGCCCTTGCCCGAATCGTCGGTGGCCTCCATGTGCGGTTCCAGGTACGCGACCGCGGCCTTCATCACCTCCGCGGACTGCAACACGAACGGCAGCTGCATCTGACCCGAGCCGAACAGCTCGCCGACGGTCTTCATCCCGGACAGCAGCGTCTCGTTGATGATCCGCAGCGGCGGCACCTCGGTCATGGCCGCGTCCAGATCGGCCTCGATATCGTTGCGCTCACCGTCGACGATGCGCCGCTCGAGCCGGTCGAACAGCGGCAGCGCGGCCAGTTCCTCCGCGCGCGAAGCCCGCGAGGAGGCCGTCGAGACGCCCTCGAACATCGTCATCAGCTTCTGCAGCGGGTCGTAGCCATCGCTGCGCCGGTCGTAGACCAGATCCAGCGCGGTCTCGCGCTGCTCTTCGGGAATTCGGCTGATCGGCAGGATCTTGGAGGCGTGCACGATCGCCGAATCCAGTCCGGCTTCGACGCATTCGTGCATGAAGACCGAATTGAGCACCTGGCGCGCGGCCGGATTCAGGCCGAAGGAGATGTTCGACAGGCCCAGGGTGGTCTGCACATCCGGATGCTTGCGCTTGAGCTCGCGGATGGCCTCGATGGTCTCCAGACCGTCGCGCCGGGATTCCTCCTGGCCGGTGCCCAGGGTGAAGGTCAGCGTGTCGATGATGATGTCGCTCTCGGCCAGGCCCCAGTTGCCGGTGATGTCGGCGATCAGGCGCTCGGCGATCTCGACCTTGTGCTGCGCGGTGCGCGCCTGCCCCTGCTCGTCGATGGTCAGCGCGACCACCGCTGCGCCGTGCTCGGCGACCAGCGCCATGGTCTTCTGGAAGCGCGAGTCCGGGCCCGCGCCGTCCTCGTAGTTCACCGAGTTGACCGCGCAGCGGCCGCCCAGATGTTCCAAACCCGCTCGCAGCACCGGGGTTTCGGTGGAGTCGAGCATGATCGGCAGGGTCGAGGCGGTGGCCAGGCGGCTCGCCAGGGCCACCATATCCTTGGTGCCGTCGCGGCCGACGTAGTCGACGCACAGGTCCAGCATGTGCGCGCCGTCGCGGGTCTGGTCCTTGGCGATGTCCAGGCACCTCTGCCAGTCCTCGGCCAGCATCGCCTCGCGGAATGCCTTGGAGCCGTTGGCATTCGTCCGCTCGCCGATCATCAGCACCGACGCGTCCTGCTCGAACGGCACCGCGGTGTACATGCTCGACACGCTCGGCTCGTGCACCGGCTCGCGGCTGCCCCGGGTGGCGCCCTGCACCGCCTCGGCGACCTGACGGATGTGCTCGGGTGTGGTGCCGCAGCAGCCGCCGACCATCGCCAGGCCGAACTCGCTCACGAAACCGCTCAGCGCGGCCGCCAATTCCTCTGGCGTCAACGGGTATTCGGCGCCATTGGGACCCAGCACCGGCAGACCCGCGTTCGGCATCACCGACACCGGCAGCTGCGCGTGCTTGGACAGGTGCCGCAGATGTTCGCTCATCTCGGTCGGGCCGGTGGCGCAGTTCAGGCCGATCATGTCGACCCCGAGCGGCTCGATCGCGGTCAGCGCCGCGCCGATCTCACTGCCCACCAGCATCGTTCCGGTGGTCTCCACGGTGACGTGGGTGATGATCGGGATCCGGCGGCCCGCCTGGGCCATCGCCCGGCGCGAGCCGGTCACCGCGGCCTTGACCTGCAACAGGTCCTGGCAGGTCTCGATCAGGATCGCGTCGGCGCCGCCGTCGAGCATGCCCAGCGCGGCCTCGGTGTACGCATCGCGCAGGGCGGCGAACGGCGCGTGGCCCAGCGTCGGCAGTTTGGTGCCGGGCCCCATGGAACCCAGCACGTACCGCGCGGAACCCGCTGCGGTCGGGCCCATCTCGTCGGCGACCTCGCGGGCCAGGCGGGTGCCGCGCTCGGACAGGTCCCGGATGCGGTCCGAGATGTCGTAATCGGCCAGATTGGGCAGGTTGCAGCCGAAGGTGTTGGTCTCCACCGCATCCGCACCCGCCTCGAAATAGGCGCGGTGGATGTGCCGCAGCACGTCCGGACGGGTCTCGTTGAGGATCTCGTTGCAGCCCTCGAGGCCGCGGAAGTCGTCCAGCGACAGATCCGCGGCCTGCAGCATGGTGCCCATCGCACCATCTCCGATCACGACACGCCGGGCGAGCGTGTCGAGCAGGGTGGTATCGAACTCGGCGCGAGGGGACACAGACATGTACTAGAGGGTAATGGGAAGCACGGACAAGTCCGACGACAGCGCCGGGTCCCCGGCACCGGAAGTGGTCCGCGCCACACTCGATCCGATGCCCGGTCGGCCCGCCACACCGTATGCCCGGAATTCGCAAGCCACCCCGCCCAACAGGACACGCTGTCGGCAATTTGCCATGAACAGCAGGGCCTGTACACCGTAGGCTGACCGGGTGAACGCCAGTGCATCACCTGATCCGGACCTGCCTACGCTGCGCGATCCGGTGCTCGTGGCCGCCTTCGAGGGCTGGAACGACGCCGCCGACGCCGCCAGCGGCGCCATCGAGCATCTGGAACTGATCTGGGACGCCGAACCTCTCGCCGAGCTCGACTCCGAGGACTACTACGACTACCAGGTGAATCGGCCGACGGTCCGCCAGGTCGACGGCGTGACCCGCGAGATCCAGTGGCCCGCCACGACGCTGTCGGTGTGCTCGCCACCGGGCAGCGACCGCGACGTGGTGCTGTTACACGGCATCGAACCGAATATGCGATGGCGCAGTTTCTGCGACGACATCCTCGAACTCGTGGAGCAGTTGCGGGTGACCACCGTGGTCATTCTGGGCGCGCTGCTCGCCGACACCCCGCACACCCGCCCCGTGCCGGTCACCGGAACCGCCCACGACAAGGAGGCGGCCGAGCAGTTCAACCTGGAGCAGACCCGTTACGAGGGGCCGACCGGTATCACCGGCGTCCTGCAGGACGCCTGCGTTCGCGCGGGTGTCCCGGCCGTGTCGTTCTGGGCGGCCGTACCGCACTACGTCTCGCAGCCGCCCAATCCCAAGGCCACGATCGCCCTGCTGCATCGGGTCGAGGAGGTGCTCGACATCGAGGTCCCGCTGGGCGAGTTGCCCGCCCAGTCCGAGGACTGGGAGTCCGCGGTGGACGAGATGACCGAGGGCGACGACGAGGTCAGCGAGTACGTACGTTCGCTGGAGGAACGCGGTGACGCGGCGGTCGATCTCAACGAGGCCATGGCCAAGATCGACGGCGACGCCATAGCCGCCGAGTTCGAGAAGTACCTGCGCCGCCGCGGCGGACCGGGCACCTTCGGCATGTAACTTC
>NZ_BDBQ01000014.1 GCF_001613065.1 Nocardia miyunensis NBRC 108239 | reverse complement strand
AACTCCAAAGGTTTTCGGCGCGGCTCGCCGTTCAGCGGCCGACGCGCAAGCGACGAAGGAGCGAGCGTCGGCCGCTGAACGGCGAGCCCTAGGGCGCCGAAAACCCGCCGGAGCGAAGCGGAGGCAAATTCGACACAGTCCAGACGTGCGCCTCGGCCTCGTCGGCCAGCTTGGCGAGCAGAATCTCGCGCGGAATCGTCTGTCCCGCAAGATGTTCCAGGGACGGAACCACAACATGGTGTGCGTCGGCGCGTTTGAGCTCGGCGGTCAGCTCCGCGAACGCGGTGCCGTCACCGGTTGTCGATTCATGGAAGGTCGCGGCGAAACACATCCCAGCGGAGCTCGCGAGGCTGCACATGGCGTCCTCCAACTCCTCGGAGTGGCCTTCGGCCAACTCGTCACGCACATACCCATAGATCAACGCTTCCACCCGAACCTCCGTTGGGATCTGGATAGGGATTCGCTGTTCTGTTGTCGGACTGTCGGACCCCCACACGCGGCGGGGCACTGCTGGACGAGATACCGCTGTGGCGAACCGATACCACTGCTTCGGCGGTACCGCGCGGGCCGGAAATCGACCCGTTTCGAGCATGCACCGCCGCCAAATGTAATTGCAGATGTCAACGTGCTGACATCCGGATGCCCTATCCGGTCCATCCGAAGTTAACTGGTGGGATACTGACCCCGTGGCCGCTGGTGACGATCGACCCGTCTGGGCAGTCAGGATGCGTTCCGAACGAGATGCCAGGGGGTGGTCGCAGACCGAAGCGATTCGCGCGATGCGCGCCAAGTCCTCGCACAATCTGCCGACCGACAGCACACTGTTACGCAACTGGCGGCGCTGGGAGTCGGGCGAGTCGCGTCCCGACGAGTTCTACGCACCGATCATCGCCGCCGCCTTCGACACCGTCACCGCGGCGTTCTTCCCCAAGGCCCGCCCGAACCGGGACGACGAGTTGCTGTCCTCCACCGGGATGGACACCCTGGAATTCCTCGGCCGGCTGCGCATGTCCGATGTCTCGTCGGCCACCCTGGACGCCATCCGGATCACCGCCGAGCGGATGTGCTGTGAATATCCCTGCGGCGATCCGCGCGCGCTGCATACCGAGGGCACCGCGTGGCTGCGCCGCATCACCTCCCTGCTGGACGGCCGGTTGACCCTGGCGCAGCATCGCGAGGTGCTGGTCCTGGCCGGATGGGTCGCGCTGCTGGTGGGTTGCCTGGACTACGACCTCGGCCGGCGCACCGAGGCCGAGGCCACCCGACGGGCGGCGCTGTCCCTGGGCCGGGAGGCCGACCATGCCGAGATCATCGGCTGGGGTGCGGAGATGGCCGCCTGGTTCGCCCTGACCCAGGGCAATTACCGCGGCGCGATCGACGCCGCCGACGCCGCTTTGGCAAGTACCCAGCAACTGGCGGTCGGTGTCCAGCTCGCCGCGCAGCAGGCCAAGGGCTGGGCGCGGCTGGGCGATCGCACCGCGATGGAGGCGGCGCTGCGCCGGGGCCGCTCGATCCTGGACCGCCTCGACCACCCGGCCAATCTGGACAACCATTTCGTCGTGGACCCGCAGAAGCTCGACTTCTACGCCATGGACTGCAGCCGCGTCATCGGCGAGAACCAGTTGGCGCGAAGCTATGCGCACCAGGTGATCCGAACCTCCACGGGCCCCGGCGACACCATTCTCAAACCCATGCGGGTCTCCGAGGCGCGCCTGACCCTCGCGGTGGTGGCCGTGCGCGACGGAGACCTGGATCTGGCCGTCGACGAGGGCCTGCGCGCCTTCAAGGGAACCCGCCGCTCCCTACCGTCGCTGATGTGGATAGCCAGCGAAACCGCCCGCGAGATGATCGAGCGCCACCCCGAGGATCCGCGCACCCGCACCTACCTCGACCAATTGCGCGAGCTGGCAACACCGTAACCAGGTCTTGTTAGGCTCCACCAATGGATTTCAGTCTGCGGTCCTGCTCTTGGCGGGGGCATGCCACCTACGCACCCGATGAGCCCGAACTCGCTGCACGCCTACATGTTTCGACTCCGGCGGGTACCGCGTGGCGCTGCCTGCGCTGCGGTGACTTCGTGATCGGCGAGCCCGCGGGCCGCGGTCCGGCCGACGAGGCGCCGGAGGTGCCGCGCGGGCGGCTGCTGCGGGACCGGTTCATCATGCGATTCCTGGCGATCGAACGGGTCCTGCGCGGCCTGGTTTTCGTGGCACTCGGCGCGGGAGTGTTCAAGGTGCGCAAATCGCAGCATCAGCTGCGCGCGGCGTTCGAGAAGGAGATGCCGCTGATCAAGCCCCTGGCCGATCAGATCGGCTGGAACCCGGACAATTCCAAGATCGTGCACTTCATCGAGCAGGGGTGGAAGCTCTCGCCGACGGTGCTCAGCCTGATCGCGGTCGGCCTGCTGGTCTACGCCGCGATCGAATTCATCGAGGCGGTCGGGCTGTGGCTGGCCCAGCGCTGGGGCGAGTACTTCGCCGTCATCGCCACCGCGATCTTCCTGCCGCTGGAGGTCTACGAGCTGACCGAGAAGATCACCGTGCTGCGCGCCGGGGCGCTGGTGATCAACATCGCCGCGGTGCTGTGGCTGCTGTGGTCCAAGCGACTGTTCGGAATCAACGGCGGTGGGCGCGCGTACCACGCCGAACACAACGAGGCGAGCCTGCTCACGGTGGAACGTTCAGCCGTCGCGGTGCCCGCGTCCTGATCGATGGCACGGGCTCGGCGCGCCGATGCCGGGGACGCCGCGGCGCCCGCGGGCATCGGTATTACCCTCGACCCGGTGACCGAGTCCGCTGAAGGATTGCTGCCCGACGCCGCGCCCGCGACGTCCAGGGGCGACTCCGCGCTGACGCGTACCTCCGGGACGGTCGCACCGAACCCGGGTATGGACCGATCACCGCAGGACCGGGCGCCGATCGCGAATCCGGAAGCGCTGTTCGACGGTTCGGCGCTCCCCCGCGGTCGCGTGGTGTTCGCCCCGGCGGGCATCGACGCCGCCGCGGCGGAAGATCGGTTGCGGCTGTTCACCTTCGCCACGGCCGAGAAGCGCGGGGAGTATCTGTGGGTGCTGCGGGCGTTCGATCAGGCGCGCGCCGCGTACGTGGTGCTGCTGCACGCCAACGACGTCACCGATACGCTGACCCGGTTTCCGGGCGCACCGCGACTGTCCGCCGCCGAGGTGGGCCCGCTGCTGGAACAGCTGCATCAGTGGGGTGTGCTCGAACGCAGCTACGACGGGACGCGCGCGGCGACCCTCGCCGAATATCGCAACCGGCACTTCGTGTATCAGTTCTCGCAGAGCGGATATCACGCCTATCGCGCGGTATCGGAGGTACTCGGCGCTCGTCTGGACGAGGCCGCGCTGTCGCGACTGGTACTGCCGGAGCTGCTGACCGATCTGCAGGCGCTGGCCCAGGCCAACCGCACCGGCGACGCCGAGCGCGTCTACCGCATCCTCAACCGCCTCGACACCACCCTGTCCGAACTGGCCGAGCGCGCCGCGCACTTCTATCTGACCCTCGGCGATCTGGTGCGCACCACCGAGGCGACGCCGGAATCCTTTCTGGCACACAAGGATGCGCTGCTGGCGCATATGCGCGAATTCAGCATGGACCTGGCGCGCTTCGCCCCGCGACTGGCCGCCGCGATCACCGAGGTCGAGGAGACCGGCGTCGAGGAGATGATCGCGCGGGCCGGAGCCTGCGACGAGCGGGTGCTGCTCAGCCTCGCCGATCGCGAGGAGGATTGGCGCGATCGCTGGCGCGGACTGCGCGGCTGGTTCGTCGCGACCGCCGCGGATATCGCTGCGGGCGAAGCTAATTCGGACGGACAGTCCAGGCCCGGTGCGAATCAGACCGAGGCCGAGCGGTTGCGCGATGCGACGATGAGCGCCATCGCCGCGGTGCTCTCGCTGCTGCGGCGGGTCACCGAGACCCGTAAGGGCGGGGTCAGCCGCGAGTCGGCGCTGCGCCATCTGGCCGGGTGGTTCACCGCGACACCGACCGCCGAGAGCGCGCACGCACTGTTCGACGCGGTCTTCGGTTTGGGCCGTCCGCGGCATCTGTCGATGGAACATCCCGACTCCGATGTCATTCCCGCGATCCGATCCTGGTGGGACGCACCGCCTTTGGAGATCGCGCGCACCCTCGCCGAGACCGGGCGGCCGCCGTCGCCGGGCGCGCCGTCGCGAATCGTGCGCAACGACGCGGGTATTCGGCGGCTGCGTCAGGCCCAGTTGGACGCCCAGCGCGCCCGTGCGGCCGCCGCGCAATCACTCGCGGCCGCCGACCTGCACGACCGCGTACTGGACGACGGCGAGACCGAGGTGCTGCTGCGCCTGCTGGACGCGGCCTCGACCGCGTGGGTTCCGGTGAGCGGGCGGACCGGAACCACCGGCTCCGACAGCGGGGTCACCCTGACGGTGTCCGAACATCCCGGCTCCACCGTCGTGCGCACCGCGCGCGGACTGCTGCACCTGAACAATCGCCGGCTCGAGATCCGCGAGAACGGCCGCGCCCGAACGCCTACCGCCGGGGCCCGCCCCGGTCCTGGAGCGCACTCGTGATCCACGCCCGCACAATCGATTCGCTCGCCCTGGACAGCTATCAGCGTGCCGCGCGGGTGATTCTGGCCAATCATCTCATCACCCGCAGTTATCCGGATCGGATCGCCCTGCCGCTGCTGCGCCGCTGGGCCACCGAACTGCGCGAGGATCTGGCCGAATTGTTCGGCTACCGGCTGGAGGTCACCGAGACCACGGCCCGGCTGTTCCCGGTTCTGGACCGCCTCGAATCCGGCCGCCCGGCGCGCACACCGGGTGATCGGGTCTTCGACCGGCGGCGCTACGCGTATCTGTCGCTGGCCCTGGCCGCGCTCGGCCGGGCGGGCGATCAGATCACCCTGTCCGAGCTGGCCGATCAGGTGGCTTCCTATGCGACGCGGGTCGACGGGCTCGAATTGTCCACCGATCGGGCCGCCGATCGCGACGCGTTCGTCGACGCCGTGGCCTGGCTGGCCGCTCGCGGCGCGCTCACCCTCGCCGATGGTGACGCCGGGGGCTGGGCCGCGGATCCGGAGGCCGGGGAGGCGCTCTACGACATCGATCGAGCCGTGGTCTTCGCGATCTTCCGGCCGCCGCGCGTACTTCAGCATCTGCGCAGTGTGCGCGGACTGTTCGAAGACGAATCCGACAGCGGCACAAGCGCTTCCACGCCGCAGGCGCGGGCCGCCGATGCCCGCCGGGTGCGGCGCGCGCTGGTCGAGCGGCCGGTGGTGTACGCGCGGGAGCTGACCGAGTCCGAGCGGGTGCAGCTGGGCACGGAGAAGGTCGTCGCGGAGGTGGAGATGCTCACCGGGCTGCGGGCCGAGCGCCGCGCCGAGGGCGTCGCGCTGATCGACACCTCGGGTCGTTTCTCCGATGTGCGTTTTCCCAGCACGGGCACCCTCGCCCAGGTCGCACTGCTGCTGGTCGGCGAGATCGCGGATCTGGTCCTGGACATCGACAATCCGGTGGAACGCCGCCGGCGCCCGGCACCGGCGACCACGCTGGCCGACGCGCTGGATGAGGCGATTCCGGAGTCGACCGTCTTCACCCCGCTGGCGATATCCACCGATCCCATTGCCGCACAGGATGATTCGGATATCCAGGATGAGCCCGACAGGGCCGGTGCGGACGCCGACTACCCGGTCGTGCCGATGTCCTGGATCCGCGAAACCGTGCAGGCCCTCACCGACCGCTACGGATCCACGTTCGCCGCGCAGTGGCAGGCCGACGTCCCCGGCCTGACCCGGGAGGTCCTCGCGCTGCTCGAGCGGCTGCATCTGGTCGAACCGCTCGCCGCCGGGGACGAGACACATTCGGCCGCAACCGATTCCGAGCCCGCGCTGTTGATCCTGCCCGCACTGGCCCGCTACCGCGGCGCGGTGGTCACGGTCCGCACGCGCGCCAAGAGCGAACTGTTCGCCTCCGCGAGCGCTCTGGGCGACCATGCCTATCCGGCACAGAAGGGGAGCTGATGGACCTCATCCACGGCGGCGTCCGATTCGTACCCACGCGGGCGGGCATCATCAACCTCTGGGACTACCGCGATCAGGAATTCTGCTTCGCCGACGGGCGTCTGGTGCTGCGCGGCCCCAACGGGTCCGGTAAGACCAAGGGCCTCGAGGTGCTGTTCCCGTTCGTGTTCGACGGCCGGATCGAGCCGCGCAGGCTCAATCCGTTCGCGGGCGAGGAACGCACGATGAAGTCGAATCTGCTGTACCGCAAGCAGGAATCGGCGTACTCGTACGTGTGGATGGAGTTCGCGCGCGGTCGGCGCGAGGATCCGGAGGTCGTCACCGTCGGCATCGGCATGCGCGCGACCCGATCCTCGGACAAGGTGACCCGCTGGTATTTCGTCGCCGACGGCCGGGTGGGTGTCGACTTCTCCCTGATCGGCCCGGACGACCGGCCGCTCACGCGCAAGCAACTGGCCGAGCAGATCGGCACCGACGCCCTCACCGATCGTCCGGTGGACTATCGCTCGGCCATCGACGCGCGCATGTTCGGACTCGGGGTGCAGCGCTTCGACCAGCTGATCAACCTCATTCTGACGCTGCGCCGCCCGCAGCTGGCCAAGAACCTCGACCCGCGCGGCCTGTCCCAGGCGCTCACCGACGGCCTGCGACCGCTGGACGAGCAGCTCATCCTGGACGCGGCCCGCTCGTTCAGCGATATGGAGGAGGTCGGCCGCACGCTCGAGGGCCTGGTCCAGGCGGACACCGCCACTCGCGCGTTCGTCGGGGTCTATCGCAAATATCTTGCGGTGCAAGCGAAGAGCGATGCCGATCAGGTGCGCGGACGCATCGACACCGTGACGCACGGCAGTACCGCGCTGTTCGCCGCGACGGCGTTGCGGGAACGTCGCGAGGGTGAGCGCACCGCCGCCGAGGAACGCGCCGAGGCCGCCGACCGGGCCTACGAGCAAGCCCTGACCGATCGGGAGACGCTGCAGCGGTCCAGCGCGTACGAGGGCAAACAGCAGCTCGACGATCTGGCCGACGCGGTGCGCAGGCTGGAGACCTCCGCGGCGGTGCACCGCGACAAGGCGACCAAGGCGCGGCAGGCGGCCGATCAGCGTGCCGAGGAGGCCGAACGTGCCCGTGCCGCGGTCGAATCCGCGACCGCGACGCTGTCCCGCGGTGAGGACGAGTTGCGCACGGCCGCCGAGGAGGCCGGTATCGCCTGGTCCGCGCTGCCCGAGCAGGCCCGCGCCGAACAGCTCACCACGACCGTGCGCAGTCACGCCGAGGAGCGCGACGCCGACGTGCGTACGGTGCGCCAAGCGCTGACGCTGGTCGACACCGCCGCCGCGGGACGCTCGCGCGCCGAACGGGCCGCCCAGCGCGCGATCGAGCAGCGCGACACCGCGGCGGCCGCGCTCGCGGAGGCCGAGGCCACCGTCACCCTCGCGCGGTCGAATACTGCTGCGGCACTGCGCGGCTGGTGGGAGACGCACCGCGACGTGCACGAGCCGGTGCGCGCCGGGCTGTTCGAGGCGCTCGATGCCGCCCTGGCCGCGACGGGTTCGGATGACGCGGCCACCCTCACCGAGGTTCTCGCCGAGCGCACCGAACCGCTCACCGAGCAGATCCGCACCCAGCGGCAACAGTCCCGCACCGCCGCCGAGCAGGCCGCGGCCCGGATCGCCGAACTGCGGGCCGAGCGCGACCGCGTCGCGGCCGAGAAGGAGGACGCCCCACCGTCTTTCGCCGCCCGCACCGGCTCGCGTGCGGATCATCCGGGTGCGCCGCTGTGGCGGCTGGTCCGCTTCGCCGACGACGTGTCGCCCGAACGGGCCGCGGGAATCGAGGCCGCGTTGCAGGCCGCCGATCTGCTCGACGGCTGGGTGAGCCCGGACGGTGCACTGCCGCAGCATGATTCGGATCAGTTCCTGGTCCCGCTGCCGCCGAAGAACCGCCCGCCCGGACGCACCCTGGCCGATGTGCTTGTCGTCGAGGATGATTCGGATGCCCTGACCGTGCCCCGCGAGGTCGTCTCGGGCGTGCTGTCCTCGATTGCGCTGTCCGACGCGATCGCCGGCACCGATCCCGCATCCGAGGATGCGACTGCACCGGTGACGATCGACGCCGACGGCCGGTACCGCCAGGGCGTCCAACTCGGCCGCCACACCAAACCGCATGCCGAATTCATCGGCGCGACCGCCCGCGCCCGCCGCCGCGAACTGCGTCTGGCCGAGCTGGCGACCGCCGTGCAGACCGCCGAGGCCGCCGAACAGGAGGCCGCGGCCCAGCAGCAGGCCGCGACCGAGCAGCTGGCCCGAATCACCGCTGCTGCCAAAGCATTACCCCGCACCCACGCGGTCACCGCGGCATTGCGCGCGGTCTCCGAGGCCGCGGGCATGCTGCGTTCGCGGGCCGAGGCCGCGGCGCAGTCCGAGGCCGATCTGGATCAGGCGGTGGCCGAATTCACCACCGCCGATAAGAAGGTTCGCGGCGTCGCGGCCGCTCACCGCGCCCCGCGCGACCCGGCCGAACTCGATGCCCTCGCCGCGGCCATCCGGCATTTCGAGAACACCGGCACCGTGTTGTTGCGCCTGCGCGGAGACCATCAGCGCGATCACGAACGGGCCCGTGAGAGCGAGGACCGGCTGGCCGAATCCCGTGATCTGGCCGAGGCTTTCGCCGAGGAGGCCGAGTCGGCGCGGGCCGGGTACGAGGAGCAGTTGCGCAAACTCGAGACCCTGCGCGAGGCGCTGGGCGCGGGCGCGGCCGATATCGATCGCGAACTCGAACAGGCCCGGGAACGCATCGACGCCGCGCGAGCCGAGCAGAAGGCCGCCCGCAAGGCGGCCTCGGACGCGATCGAGGCGGTCGGCTCGGCCGAAGGGGCCTACCGGGCCGCGCACGATTCACTCGGCACCGCCCTGACCGAATTGCTCGCCGATGTGAAACACCTTGCGCCCTATGCCCGTCCGGATCTGCTGAGCCTGCTCGGCGCGCCGGAGCACTGCCGCTGGCCGAGCACCGAGGCGGCCTGGTCCACCCCGGAGCAGTTGCTGTACCGGATCGAGACCGGCGGACCGGAGGCCACCCCGCGAGTGCTGCCCGAGGAGGTGCAGCAGCTGTTCGACGGGCTGTGCGCGGCCACGGCGACGGTGCGCGCGGGTGAGGCGGCCCGCAAGTCCACCCGCAGTGCGGTGACCGCGGCGCTGCAGGAATTCGACGCCGCACTGGCCGCGGCCCGGCAGGACTACCGGCTGCAGTGGGACGCCGCCGACGGCCTCACCGTCGTGCAGGTGCACGACGATCAGGGTGCGGCCGCGCTGGCCGATTTCGCCGACCGCATCGCCGGGGCCCGCTCGGATCAGGAACTGCTGCTCACCGACGCCGAACGCCGCATCCTCGAGGATGCGCTGCTGACCGGTCTGGCTCAGCAGATCCACGAACGCACCAGTGACGCACGCGATCTCATCAATCGGATGGGTGCCGAGATGCGGCAGCGCCGGATGTCCTCGGGCAACACCATCGGCGTGCACTGGGTGCTGGCCGACAGTCTGTCCGAATCCGCCCGCGCGGTCTGCAAACTGCTCGACCGGGACGCCTCCGAGCTGAGCCCGGAGGATCTGGCCACCGTCCGCGCGCACTTCGCCGCGGAGATCCGGGCCGCGCGCGCCGCGCACCCGGAACGCTCCTACCCCGAAATCCTCGCCACCACACTGGATTACCGGACCTGGCGAGCGTTCTCGTTCACCCTGATCACCGCCGACGGCAATGAGGACCGGCTCACCGTGGCCCGGCACAGCGCCCTGTCCGGCGGCGAACAATCGGTGTCCCTGCATCTTCCGCTGTTCGCCGCCGCCCACGTCCTGCTCGATTCGGCCGACCCCCAGGCCCCGCGCCTGCTCGCGCTGGACGAGGCGTTCGCCGGTGTGGACGACAACGGCAAGAGCGAATTGCTGGGCCTGTCGGTCGATTTCGACCTGGACCTGTTCATGACCGGCTACGACCTGTGGATCACCTACGACCACGTCCCCGCCTGCGCGCACTACGACCTGGCCCACTCGGCCGCCGAGAACACCGTCAGCGCAACCCTGCTGGTCTGGGACTCGCGCGACCTGCTGGCCGAACACGACGGCTCGGACCTCACCGCGGCCCTGGGCTCCCCGGGCCGCCGCCGGATACCGCACACGGTCGAGGGAGCCATAACCCTGGACGAGGCGATGGAGGTCACGGGCTAGCCGGGGCCACCGCGTCCACCAGCGCCGCGAACTCCGCCGGATGCCGGACGTGGGCGGCGTGACCCGCGTCCGGGATCTGCAGGTACCGGCCGCGAGGCAAGAGCTCGGCAAGACGCGCGGACACCTCGATGTGGTGGGCCAGCGATCGCTCGCCCGCGGCCACGACCGCGGGCACGTCCAGCGTCAACGGCTCGAACATCGGGGTGTTCAGCTCGGGGTCGCGCATCTCGGCGAGCAGCGCGACACCGTCGGCGGCCAGTTCGGCGGCCGGGCGCATCCGCGCCACCGGGGCCCCGACCACCTCGTTGAGCAGTGCACCCGCCGCCGCGGCCGGGTCGTCGGCGGACTCGCGCACCAGCCGTTCCCACGGCGCTTCCGGCGGCCACCACGGCAACCACCGCACCGGCGGTTCGAAGGCGACCACCGCGCGGACCCGTTCGGGTGTCCGGGCGGCGGCACACAGTGCGATCAGCCCACCGTAACTGTGTCCCACCAGAATCGGCTCGTCGGTGCGCGCTACCACGGCGGCCAGGTCGTCGACGTGATCGGTGAGTGAAGGCGGCCGGGAGCCGGGCCGGCGGGAGGCGCCCCAACCGCGCCGGTCGTAGCTGAACAACGTCCTGTCCGGCAGTTGTTCGGCCACCCGCCGGAAACTCACGCAGGTATCCATGGTCCCGTGCACGAATACGACGGTGCCGCTCGCGCCGGAACCATTGCGCACCCGCCTGAGTGTGGGGCGCGCGACCGAAGCACGGACGGGATCGCTTGCGGCGGTGGCGTCGTCGCTCATCACCGCCCCCGTGCCAGCCCCGCGACGACGACGCCGATCTCGGCGGGAGTCGAGGCGTCGAGCAGCACCTCGAAGTCGACGACCACGGCGGTCTCACGTTCGAGCCGAGTCAGCAATTCGGCCACGGTCAGCGAGTCGCCGCCGATCGAGAAGAAATCCGAATCCGAGCACACCTCGTGCTGCGGAATCTTCAGGCAGCCGGCGAACATCCGCGCCACCTGCCAGGTCCACCGGGTGACCTCCGCGGACTCCGAAACATGCTGCACAACAACAGCATTCGAGTCGTCCTCGGCTCGCGGCAGCATGGTATCCGGAGTCGTCGCCGAGTCCGCGCCGCTCGCCGCGACCACCGACGTGGTCGTCCGGCCGTGCGAGGCGGCCACCGATCGTCCCGGAATCGCGGGCACCGCAACGGTTTCCGACTGCGGCAACGATGCCGCCTGCGCCGCGACCGGAGCGCCCGCCTTCCCGTTGCCGGTGCGCGGCAGTTCATCCACCAGCGTCAGCGTCGCGGGCACCATACCGGAGTGCAGCCGGTCGGCCAGGTGAGCGCGAACGGCGGACTCGTCGAAGCCCGGGTCTGGGACGACCAGCGCCCGCAGGCGCTCGTCTCGCACGAACACCGTGCACGCACACACTCCGGGCGCCTGCTCGAGCACCCGCTCCACTTCGTCCAGCTCCACCCGCTGCCCGCGAATCTTCGCCTGCCGGTCACGCCGGCCGCGATATTCCAGCACGCCGTCGGCACGCCAGCGGCAGATGTCGCCGGTGCGGTACAGGATCCGATCCGGTCCGGCGGTGAACGGGTCGGTCAGGAACAGCTCCGACATCAGGTCGGGGCGGCCCAGATAGCGGCCGATACCGAGACCGCCGACGCACAGTTCGCCCTCCTGCCCGATCGGCACGAGCCGGAACCCCTCGTCGACCACGTAGACCCGCTTGTTGGCCACCACACGGCCGATCGGCACGTCGGTGTCGCTGCCGTCGCATTCGTGCCAGGTGGTCCAGACCGCGGCCTCGGCCGGACCGTAGAGATTCAGAAAGCGACGGCCCGGCGCCGACCAGCGCGACACCACCGCGGGCGGCAACCGCTCACCGCATGCCGCGCCGATCCGCAGCTTCGGCAACGGCTCGTTCGGCAGCGCCGCCCACACCGACGGTGTCAGCGTCACGATGGTGACCTCGCGGTCGCGCAGCAGGCGCACCAGCGGCGGGCCGACAACCAGGCGCGCCGACGGCACGAGCACCAGTGTCGCGCCGGACAGCACGGCCATCACGACCTCGAACACCGCGCCGTCGAAATTCAGCGACAGGAACTGCAGCACCCGATCCCGCGGCGTCAGCCGGAACACCTCCCGCTGCGCTTGATGCAGGTTCACCACACCCTCATGGGTGATGGCGATCGCCTTGGGGCGGCCGGTCGTGCCGCTGGTGAACACCACGTACGCGGTATTCCCGGTGTTCACCCCGGTGACCGGCGTCGATTCGCTGGCGGCGGTCGTATCCACCGTCAGCACCGGCACCGGCAGGGTTTGTTCGCCGACCGCGGTTCCGCTGTCGGTGAGCACGAGGTGCACGGCCGCTTCCTCGAGCATCACATACAGGCGCTCGCGTGGGCATTGCGCGTCGACCAGCAGAAATGCGCCGCCGGCCTTGGCCACCCCGAGCATGGCGATGATCAGCTCGACCGAGCGGTCCATCATGATGGCGACCTTGGCCTCGGGTTCCACGCCGCGCCCGCGCAATTCCCAGGCCACGGCGTTGGCACGCAGATCGACCTCGCGGTAGGTGTAGCGGACGCCCTCGCAGTCGACGGCGGCCGAGTCCGGCGTCACCGCGGCCCACTGCTCGAATACCCGATGCCAGCACTCACGCTCGCCCAGCGACGCGTCGCTGTCGTTCCATACGCTGATCAGCAGATGACGCTCGCCCGGAGTCGGTTCGAGCGTTGCGTCAGCCGACAGGACAGCGGGCGCGGCGGCCCCCGGTTCCGTCGCCGTTTCGTGAGTCGCCAGCTCATGAGTCGCTGGTCGGTAAGTCACCGGCGCACGAGTCGCCGGTTCGCGAGTCACCGGAACGGAAGTCGCTGGGGCGCGGTTCGCGACCTGTGCCAACGCGCGAGACCGGCACCGGGTGTTGGCGTGCGGCCCCCACGCCACCGCGTCCGGCTCCTCGCTCACGCGATACCAGCCATAGCGCCGAAGAAATCCCAGAATTGCCCAGCCGCCGAGTTGCTCGGCATACGGCGCCCCCACGCAGTAATGCCGACCGATACCGAAACCGAGGTGCCGTCCCTCTTTCCGCGCGATATCGAATTTCTCCGGCTCGGCGAACCGCCGAGCATCCAGATTGGCGGCGCCCAGCAGGGTTATCACGGTATCTCCGGCCATTATCCGATGGCCCGCGACGGTAATGTCGGTCAGCGCCCGGCGTGCCACATACGTGCTCGACCCGTCCAGCCGCATGATTTCATCGATGGCGCTGCCGATCAGCCCGGGATCGGCCCGTAGCAGCGCCTGCTGTTCGGGATGCCGATCCAGTAGCACCAATCCGCCGGACACGAGCTGGGTCAGCGTTTGATAACCGCCGGCCACCAGCACCAGACAATTCGCAGCAACCGTGTCCAGAATGGTGTCGAACGACTCCCCCGACCCGTTCTTCCGCATTTCCGCGACGAGATGGCTGATCAGGTCGTGACCGGGTTCTCCGGCCCGTTCCGCGGCCACCGACCGGAATATCTCGAAGGCCTCCTGCAGCGTCGGCAGCACTTGTGCGTCGCCGAGCTTGGGCAGCGTGGACAGGCTGCCGATCAGCCGCTCGTAGGCGTCGGCCCAGGCGGTGAGCCGGTCGGCATGGTCGTCCATATGCAACAGACGGGCGACGAGCCGCGCGGGCAACTGCGCGGCGAAATCGCCCACCAGATCCAGGGTTCCGTGCTCGGGCAGGTCGTCGAGCACATCGTCCACCATGGCACGCATCATCGCCTCCTGGGCGGCGACGTGCGCGGGAGTGAACTCGCGGGCCAGCGCCGAACGCACCCGCGTGTGGTCCGGCGGATCGGAGAACAGCAGCTGGGCCAGCAGTACATCGACGATCCGAGCGACCTCGTCGAAACCCCGTCCGGCCAGTTTCTCCGGATCGTGCGGACGAGCCGAGGAGAATACCCGATGATTACCCAGAATCTCGTTGCACTCCTGATATCCGGCACAAATCCACACGTGCCCGACCTCGTCGTAGAACAATGGCCCCAACGGGGCGATCGCGCGGTAATACCGCTGTGGCTCGGCAATGACATCCGCGCGGCCCATATTGTGAATTCCGTGCCGCTTACGGTCATAACCGGCGGCAGCGTTTTCGAGCATGGAGATCGATGGCATCAGATTCTCCTACACCGCCCCGTTCACGCCGAACGAGACGTTTGCGAATCCCGGTCGGCACCATTGGCCCGGGTGAGCTGTCGAACTATTGCAGGCTTACACGCGGCGTCCGCACTGTCAAACGTTCGAGGTTTCCAATGGCGGTTATGGCGAATGTCTCATTCTTTACCGTCACGTTTCGTGACGTCGCTGTGAACAGAATCGCCGTTCCCTTTTTCTCGGCGACTTCGTATGCCAAGTTCATGGACACACCGTGTTCATGCGCACCGGGTCACCGGCCCTGGTTCATGGACACCCACCGCCGCACAGAATTCGGAGTACGAGATGCTGCCGCCGAGTCTCGAGATCGCCGTATACGGACTGATCGTCACCCCCATGCTCCAACTGGCCGACAAACACGGAATGCTCGCCGAGTTGCTCGCACACGGGCCGCTGCCCAGCACGGACGTCGCCGCGCGGATCGACGCCGATCCGGATACCGTGGACCGGATTCTGCTGGTACTCGCCTCGGCGGGGCTGCTGCACCGCGATTCGGCCGGCGCCTTCGCCGTCGATCCGGCGGTGGCCCCGTACCTGGATGCCGCCCATCCCGGTTACATCGGCGGATTCGTCAAGCACATGGTCGATGCCCTGGAACAGCTGCCCCGGCTGGAGCGGTATCTGGCCCTGGGCAAACGGACCGTGGACGCGGACCTGCCCGCCCCCTACGACCACTTCTACCAGGACGACCTGTCCACCGCGGAATTCATGAGCGCGATGTGGAGCCTGAGCTACGACGTCTCCCGCGAGCTCGCCGAACTGGCCGCACTGGACGGCAGCAAGGTACTGGTCGACGTCGGCGGCGCGAGTGGCCCGTTCTCGGTCGCGGCGCTGGAGCAGAACCCGCGACTGCGCGCGATCGTGTTCGATCTGCCGAATATCCGCCCGCATCTGGAGAGCACCCGCGACAAGTACGGGCTGACCGACCGCCTGGAGTTCGCCGGCGGCGACTTCTTCGCCGACGAATTGCCCGAGGGCGATGTCGTCGCGTTCGGCTACGTGATGTCCAACTGGCCCGATGCGGAGTGTAAACAGTTGCTGCACAAGGCGTTCCGAGCCTGTCAACCGGGCGGCCGGGTGTTGGTCATGGAGCGGCTGTTCGACGACGACCGCAACGGGCCGCTGTCGACCGCGGTGATGAACCTGACCATGCAGGTGGAAACCCGCGGCGTGCACCGCACGGCCGCGGAACTGGTTGCGCTGCTGGAAGATGCCGGGTTCACCGGATGCGCGGTGCATCGGTCCGGCCGGGACAAACACCTGGTCGTCGGCCACCGCCCCGCGGCTTGACGGCGTCGTGGGCCGGGTCGGCAGGCCCGGCTCACGAGGCGCGTGTCACCTCGCCGCGCAGTTGGCGGGCGAACTGGCTCCATGCCTCGGCGTTGGCGACGGCCAATTCGGCCACCGCCGAAACACAGTGCGCCGGAATGGTTCCCGGCCCCGCGACCGCCCGCCACTGCTCCGGATCGACGCTGTGCGAATGCAACCAGCGCAGCAGCGCCCGCCCGGAGTCGGTGGAGCGCAACGACGGATCGCGGCTCAGCGTGCGCAGCAGATCCGCGCGATCGGCGGGCTGCCGCGAGCGTCTCCCGGGACGTCGGCGCTGGCGCTGCGGTACCGGATCCGCCCCGCGTTCCAGGCGCTGACGCACGTCCCACACGGTCGACACCGACAACTGCGCGGCCTTGGCGATCTCCCGGATCGGCGCATCGGGATTGCCTTGCAGCAGTTCGCCCGCCAGGATCCGCGCGGCCGCAGAATTCAGCGGCCGGACCCGGCCGTCCAGGCCCAGCCGCGCGTTCGACTCCGGAATATCCGTGGTCGAACGCCGCCGCACGGCCGCAACGGTTTTCGACGACAATCCGGTGACCGAGGCGACCATGGCATCGGACCAGTGCGAATGGGTCGTCATGATCCGCTCGGCGGCGGCGGTGCGGTCGGCCAGCGACAGCGGCAGACCGTGCCCGACGTTGGCCCGCACCGCGACCACGAACGCGTCGCGGTCGGGGCCGTCGTAGAACCGCACCTCGATCTCACGCTGCCCGCGCAGGCGGGCCGAGTGCACCCGGTGCACCCCGTCGAGCACCCGCAGCGTGGACCGGTGCACGGTGATCGGCGGCCACCGTTCGGCGGATTCGGCCAGTGCGCGAACATGATCGGTATTGACGCCGGACAGGCGGGGCGAGTCGGCGATCGAGAGGCGGTCGAGCAGCATACTCGGCATGGCATTCCTTCATCACAGCCGATGCGGCGCCGCGACGGATGCCACGGCCTGCACCTCGATGAGCAGTCCCTCGGCCGGGAGGGTGGTGACGATGGTGGTGCGCGCCGGCGGGTGCGCGCCGAAGAACTCCACGAACGCCGCGTTCCAGGCCGGGTAGTACTTGCGTTCGGCCAGAAAGCATTCCAGCTTCACCACGTGCTCCCGGCGACAACCCGTATCGTCCAGCGCCGCGTCGAGCTGTGCCAGCACGTCGCGGCACTGGCCGTCGAAATCGGCCACTCGGGGCGCCATCGTCGCGGGGTCGATGCACGCCAGCCCGGAGGTGTAGACGAGTCCGCCCGCGCGCACCACGGCCGGGAACGGGGCTCCCCCAGCTGCATTGCCCGATGTCACGGTCGCACCTCCAGCACCCGCTCGGCGGTGATGTCCGCGATGCTCGCGGCGCCGGAGAGGATCATCAGAACGCGCAACTCCTCGGTGAGCAGGTCCAGTACTCCGGTCACCCCGGTCACGCCCGCCGCCGCGAGGCCGTAGATGGCGGCGCGGCCGATGATCACCGCGTCCGCGCCCAGCGCCAGCGCGAGGAAGACATCCGCGCCGGTGCGCACGCCGCTGTCCAGCAGCACCGGCACCTCGGGACCCACCGCGCGCCGGACGGCGGGCAACATATCCAGGCTGGCCGGTGCCGGATCTATTTGGCGCGCACCATGATTGGATACCACCAGGGCAGCCGCACCGGCCTGCAGCGCCCGTTCGGCCGCTGCCGGGGTGAGGATGCCCTTGGCGATCCAGGGCAACCGGAAATGCCGAGCCGTCGCCGCCAGCTGGGTCCAGTTCCACGGCTGAGCTCCGCCGTGCACCAATCGGCTCATGACCTCGGCCACCGACGGATCCCCCTCACCGAGACCCGTCAGGTTGCCACTGAAGGCGTAGAGGTCCGGCGCGAACCGGTTGTGCATGTTGCGGGTACGGAAGCCGCCGATCGCGGAGTCCACCGTGACGCAGATGGCGTCGTAGCCTGCCGCGACGATCCGCTCGGCGTTGTGCGCGGCGTGCGCGAACGGGTGCAGCTGCGCGATCCGCGCCCCTCCGGGGGCCACCCGCCGGACGTGTTCGTAGGAGTGGGTGCCCGCCTCGGGCACGATGTCCACCGTGCCCGAGCGCTCGGCAGCGGTCGCCACGGCGCAGTGCCCGTCCGGATGGAACAGCCCGTCGCCGCCGAAGGGGGCGGTGAGAATCGGTGTGGCCAGCTCGATTCCGAGCACGCTGGTTCGCAGCGAGGGCTGCTGCACGCCGCTCATCGGCTCGGGCAGGATACGGTGGCGGGTGAAGGCGGCCCGGTTGGCGTCCAGGGTCACCTCCAGTCCCGCGCCGCCCTCGAGATAGTCGGCCAGCTCGCTGGACATGGTGGACATCGCGGCGGTGTGAATCTCGTTCAGGCTGCCGAACTCGACGTCGACGGGATACAGGGTGCTGCTCACTGCGCCACCGCCTGGGATGTCGTTGTGCCCGTATTGGATTCATCGGCGACCGGCTGTTCTCCGGTATCCGCGGCAGCGCTTCGGGCGGTGGAATGCCGGTAGCCGTAGCCGATGTACAGCACGGCTCCGATCGCGGTCCAGATCACGAACCGCAGCCAGGTCAGCGAACTCAGCGTGGTGGCCAGCCACACGCAGCCGGCAACGGCCAGCAGCGGCACCACCGGCATCAACGGGGTGCGGAAGCTGCGCGGGCGCTCGGGCTCGGTGTAGCGCAGGATCAGCACGCCGACCGAGACGAAGGCGAACGCCACCAGGGCGCCAATGTTGACCAGTTCGGCAACGGTGTCGATGGACAGCAGGCCCGCGATGACCGCGGCCAGCACGCCGAGTATCACCACCGCGCGAACCGGCGCGCCGCGCCGGTTGGTGACCGCCAGCGCCCGCGGCAGCAGACCGTCGCGGCACATGGCGAATACCAGGCGGCTCTGTGCGTAGATGACCGCCAGCAGACCCTTGCCGAGTGCGACCACCGAGGCCACCAGGATCACGTTGCCGATCCACCCGGCCCCGATCGCGCTCAGCGCGGTCGCCACCGGCGCGGAGTTGTTCAGGCTCGGGTACGGAGCCACGCCGGTCAGCACGAGGGTGACCGCGATGTAGAGCAGCGTCGCGATGACAACCGAACCGATCATGCCCCAAGGTAGGTCGCGCGCGGGCCGCTTGGCCTCCTCGGCCGAGGTCGCGACGATGTCGAAGCCGAGATAGGCGAAGAACGCCAGCGCGGCGCCCGCCACGATGCCGTGAAAACCGAAGGGGGCGAACGGCGTCCAGTGCGCGACGGTGATGTGCGGGGCGCCGATCACGACCACCAGCAGCAGCGCCAGCAGGGTCACGCAAACCAGGACCTTGACCACGGCCGCGGCGATCTTCACGTCGAACGCGAGCACCAGCACGATCAGGCCGATCACCACCACGGCGGGCAGGTTGATCACCCCGCCCGCCGTCGGACCGGCGATGATGGCGTGCGGAAGCTGCCAGCCGAACAGCGATTTCAGCATCGCGACGAACAGGCCCGACCATCCGATGGCCACTGCGGCCCCGGCAACCACATACTCCAGCAACAGATTCCAACCGACGAGGAATGCCGACTGCTCGCCCATAGCGTGATACGTGTAGCTGTAGGCGCTGCCGGAGATCGGCGACATCGACGCCAGCTCGCTGTAACACAATCCGACCAGCACACAGATGATTCCCGCCACTACGAACGAGATCATCAGTGCCGGACCGGCTTTCGTAGCAGCGGCGACACCGGTGGTGACGAAGATGCCGGCGCCGATGATGGAGCCGACGCCGATGGCGACCAGATCGAGCCTGCCGAGTCGCCGGCGCAGCGCGGACCGCTCGGCACCGGCCGTCGGCGTCAGTAGCGCGTCGGGTGTTCTCCTACGCAGGGCATTGGTACGGGAGTGAATGGTGACAGCCACGGCGCGTCCTTCCGCTGAACATGGGAGCCTTTCGCCATTCAATGAGACCGAACGAATTTTTCCGGGCGATTACGCGATGTAAACGCGATGTACCATTATTTTACGAAACTCGTTGTGGCACAACATATTTCACGGATGTGCCGATAGCCGCTCCGGCTGTTCCGAAGCGGCACAACGTAATCGATGAAAAAAGGATCAGGCGAACTCCGAGATTCGCACGGAGAGAACGAGGGACACCGACACTGGGACCGCCGCGCGCATCGGGAAGACCGACGCGACCAGGAGACGTACAGGGGGCATATCGACCACCAGATAACTGAGAACTTCTTACCAGTTAGGCGAGGCTAGCACAGACCCGGGACAAGTGGGAAGTTGTTCTCAGATACACTGGGGCCATGACCGGTGCAGACGAAGGAGTCCGGCTGCGCAGCGATGCGCTCCGCAGCCGCACGCTGCTCACCGACGCGGTGGAACGATTTCTACGCTGCGGCCGAGTCGATTTCTCCATACCCGAACTCGCCAGCGAGGCGGGGGTCGGTGTCGCCACCGCATACCGCCACTACGCCACGCCGGCCGAGGCGCTCTACGCGCACAGCGCCCGCGCGATCAGGCAACTGCTCGGCGCCTTCGGCGAGGTCGAGACGAACCTCGACCCGCTGACGCGCTTCCGGCGCAGCTGCGCGATGTGGGTGTCCCAGGCACAGACGTGGGGCGAGGCGTGCCGCCACATCCGCAGCCCGGAGGGCATGATCGAGCGCCTGCACGCCGGCGATCCGGTAATCGTCCAGCTCTACGACGTGCTCGGCCGGGTGCTCGATGATCTGTTCGCGACCGGGCACATGCCGAAGCCCGATCCTGAAGCGGCCGTACTGCTCTGGACGACGATCTTCGACGAACGCGTGATCTACGACCTCGGCGAGCACCGCGGATGGTCCGCCGAGACGATCACCGATTACCTGACTCACGCCACCGAGGGCGCACTGCGGATCGGAGCGGCCGTGGCTCGCTGATCAGCGGCCTCAGGCCGAACGACACTGCTGCGCCGTCCGGGCCCACGCGGCGGCGAAGGTCAGGAACGCGTCGTTCTCCGCCGGCGTCCCGATCGTGACGCGCACCCCCTCGCCGTAGTCGGCGACCCGGATGCCCGCCTCGGCGGCGGCGACGGTGAACGACGTCGCTTCGTCCGCCAACCCCAGCCAGAGAAAGTTCGCCTGGCTCGGCGGCACCGGATAGCCCAGCGCACACAGCGCGTCGCGGACCCGCTCGCGCTCGGCGGCCACCGCGTCGGTGCGCCGCCGCAGCTCGCCGGGGGCCGCGAGCGAGGCCAGCGCCGCCGCCTGCGCCACCCTCCCGACGCTGAACGCGACGTGCACCCGGTGCAGCGCGGCGATCACGGCCGGATCGCCCACGGCGTAGCCCACCCGCAAGCTCGCCAGCCCGTACGCCTTCGAAAACGTGCGCAGCGCAACCACATTCGGCCTGTTCCGGCCGATCTCCACGCCGTCGGGACGGTCGGGCATGCGGAGGAACTCGAGATACGCCTCGTCGATGCACACCAGCACGTGCGGCGGCACCGCATCGACGAATCGTTCCAGTTCGGCCCGGCCCACCGCGGTGGCGGTGGGATTGTTCGGGTTACACACGAACACCAACCGGGTGTTCGCGGTGACCGCCGCCGCCATCGCGTCCAGGTCGTGCACGTCGTCCGCCAGCGGGACCTGCACCACCCGAGCCCCCGCGATCCGAGCCGCGATCGGATAGGTCTCGAACGACCGCCACGCCATCAGCACCTCGTCGGTGGGCGCGCCACAGGTGATCAGCGCCAGATTGTGACACAGCGACACGCTGCCGCAGCCCGCGATCACCCGGTCGCGCGGTACCGCCAGCACATCCGCTAGGGCGCCGACCAGTTCCCCGGAACGGTTGTCCTGGTACCGATTCGACCCGGCGGCCGCCGCGGACACCGCCTCCAGCGCCGACGGCAACGGCCCGAATGTGGTCTCGTTACCGGCCAATTCGATCGGGTCGATCGAATCCGGCAGGGCGAGCCGGGGCACATAGGTGGGGATGGTGTGCAGATCCGGCCGCAAGCGGGGAGTCATCGCCCCAATATAACGAGCGCACCGCGTTCCCGCCCCACACTGGTTGCGGATATAACTGCGCCGCAACATATTTCACGCGCATGCAATCTCCGGACGCGGCCCGCGCAGCACGACGCGAGGGGCGCCCGGCAGCGCGGGCCGAGTCCGGGAGCGCCCAATCGAGACGGTATGACGGTCGTCACATCATAGCGAAAGCCGCTGCCGAGTAGAGAAGTTCTTCCCATTTGGCTACTCTCAATCGAGAAGATCTCCTCACTTGGGAGGATTGATGCGGACAGCGACCCCCGGCGCACTCCTCGTGCTGATCATGGCGCAACCCAATATGGCCACCGGCATGATGCCGTACTACCGGCACGTCTGGACATTGGCGCCGCTGCTCATCACGGTCATCTTCGCGACCTACCTGTTCGCGCTCGCACCGGCGCTCACGGTGGTGGGCACCCCCCCGACGCGGTCGTCGTGGTGGTGGCGGATCGGCGTAGGCGCCGCCTGCGGCGTCGGGGCGGATGTGACCATGGCACTGGCACATTCGCCGTGGGTGGCGTGCGGGGCGCGGGTGCTCTCCGGACTCTCGGTCGGGCTGGTCACCGGCTCGCTGGCCGGGCTGATTCTGGAGCGCCGGGGCGAACGCGCGCGTACCGCGGTGGCGACGGCTACCGTATTCGGTTCCGCGGTCGGCACTTTCGCCGCCGCGACGGTGGCCCAATACCTGCCCGCCCCGGGGGTGGTCACATATGCCGGGCACGCCGTCCTGCTGACCCTGGCCGCGCTGGTGGTGTTCGCGGATCGGGCCGAGGGACTCGACGCGGCCCACTCCACACCGCAGACGCCGCAGGCGATAGGACCGGCCCTCGAGCCGAAGGCGGTCGGCTATCTGACCGGCACCGCCGCCTGGGTATCCGCCGGTCTCACGATCGCGTTGCTGCCCAGTTATGGTGCCGCACTTCTTAATACCGGCAACCTCGCGCTGCTGGCCCTCCCGGTCACCCTGTACGTCGTGTCCGCCTGGGTCGTCCTGCAAGTGATCCCGCCGAAGACGATTCCCGCCGAACCCGTGGTGGCACAGGTGATCATCGTGGCCGGCGTCTCGCTCACGCTGGCGGTGTCCTGGGTACACAGCCTGCCGCTGCTGTTGTGCGGCGGCATCGTGGCCGGCTGCGGTCAAGGCCTGGGCTACCGTGCCGGTCTCCAAATCGCCAGCGCCGCAACCCCGCCGGACCAGCACGCCCGCGCCACCTCCCGTTTCGCGGCGGTCGCCTACCTGTTCGCGGCGATCGCCACGATCGCGCTCGGCCTGATCGCCACCGTCGCATCGATGCGCGACGGAGTACTCGCCGGCACGGTGATCCTGGCCGTGCTGACCGTGACCACCGCCCTCGTCCGGCGGCGCGCATCGTCGCGCGCAGCGGACCCCGCCCTCATATCGCAGCCGACCACAACCGCATAGCGACCGCCCCGCGCACATCCGGACCGCAATCCATGAAATCGGAAGACCGGAACAGGTGATGATGCGAGAATACCCCGCGCCTGTCGAATGAATCCGCGACGTATTCGGCATCGCACACGAAATGGATTCGTTACGCGAGTTCACCGTACGACAAAAACCGTTTGTTCTACTTGTCATATACCTCGAAAAACATTTCCAGCGAACAGATTCCGACATGGGGCGCCATCGCCGAAACCCCATCATCCCATCACCTCATCGCCGAACCCGAGGAAGGTCCATCATGACCGCAGTGACACCACTCGAGCCCCATTCCACGGCCGCCGAGTTGACCATCCGAGACGTCATCGAGGGCCACACCGCCGGGCAACTCATCGTCACCGCCGACGATTGGGGATGGTGGACCGTGGCGCTGGCCGGCGACACCATCACACCGACCACCGGCGTCGAGGCCACCGTCGCCGACGCACTGGAACGCGCCGGTTTTCTCATCAGACAGGGATCGCATTACCACCTGACCCACAGCGGGCACGATATCGCCAAGAATCGCGGCTTCGTGCGCGGTGTAGTCCGAGGCTGGGAGCCGACATTCCGGCAATTGTCCGGCAACGCGCATCGCAATTCCGTCCCGGCCCTCACCGATCCGGGCGCCGTGGCGCGCTCCTGCACCGATATCGCTCGGCGGCGGCCGGAGATCTTCGCCAGCATCGGGCAGACCATCGCCGCCGATACCCCCGGCACCACCATCGATCTCGGCTGCGCCGACTCCGGCCGGGTGCAGGCGCTGGCCGGAATCGCGACGAAGGAGCAGTTCATCGGGGTCGACATCGAGGACGGGGTGATCGCGGACGCCACCGCCGAGGTCGCCCGGCTGGGCCTGTCCGATCGCATCACGCTGCTGCCCGGATCAGTTCAGCCCGAGCCCGAGTTGCCGGCCTGGCTGGCCGAGGTGGACCGGGACGCGGTCACCACCGCCATGACCTTCTTCCTGCTGCACCAGCTGGCCAGTGACGGCGACGGCATCACCTCGGTGCTGCGTGGTTGGATGCGCTGGTTCCCGAACGTGCGGCGACTGGTGGTCGGCGACGGATATCTGCTGGCGGCGCCTCGCTGGACGGCGCAACCGTGGTTCTCCCCGACCTACGAGATCTACCACGCGGTCACCGGCGTCAGGTTGTGGACACAGCAGGAGTACGAGCAGGCGTACGCCGACCTGGGCTGGTCGGTGGTGCGGAGCATGGAGGACCACAAGATGCTGGTGACGACGATTCTCGAACGCGGCTGATGTCCCGGTAACCATGCACCGGCCGCGGCCATGAGCAGGCAAAACAGATCCGAAGGGAAGAAAGATGTGGGCGCAGATTCTGACGGCGCCGGCTCGCTTCGAAGAAGCGGAGGTTCCGGCCCCGTCGGCGGCTGACCTCGCCGAGGGTGAGGTTCTGCTCAGGACTCTCGCCGGTGGAATATGCGGCAGCGATCTGCCCTACTTCCGCGGGCAGCTCCCGCTGCCGTGGGGCGGTGCGGCTCCCTCGCCCGCGATGGCGGGGGCGCCCGGGTTTCCGCTGCACGAGATCGTCGGCGAAGTGGTCGCGTCGAAGTCCGCGGCCCTGGCCGTCGGCGAGCGGGTGGTCGGCTGGGCGTCCGAGGACAACGGCATCGCGGAATACGTCGAGAGCGCGGCTTCCGGGCTGGCGGCCTACGACCCGGCGCTCGCGCCGAACGTGGCGGTGATGCTGCAGCCGCTGGCCTGCGTCCTCGAGGCCGTCCAGCGCATTCCTTCGGTCTCGGGCCGCGACGTCGCGGTCCTCGGGCTGGGTCCGATGGGCCTGCTGTTCGGCCATGCCGCCAGGGCGATGGGCGCCCGCAGCGTGCGTGGCGTGGATCGGGTCGCCAGAGACGACATCGCGGCGGATTTCGGTTTCGACGAAACGATCCATGCCACCTCCGATGTGTGGTCGGCGAACCTGGACGACGCCGATCGGCCGGACATCGTGATCGAGGCGGTCGGACACCAGCAGTCGACGCTGGGTCACGCGGCGAACGCCCTGGCCCCCGAGGGAGTGCTGTATTACTTCGGCATTCCGGACGACCTCAACTATACGATTCCGTTCCAGACGCTGGTGCGTAAGGACCTGACATTGATGGCGGGCACCACGATACGGAAACAGGCGGCGTTGAGCGCGGCGAACGAATACTTCGCGAAATTTCCCGACCTCGCCGATCGCTACATCACCCATCATTTCGCACCGTCGGATGCCGACCGCGCCTATTCGATGGCCGTGGCTCCCTCGGCAGGCCGCGCCAAGATCGTTCTCGATATGGTGTGATCCGATCAGTCACCGATGAGAGAGTTATTTCCGACATACCAGCGGTAAGGAGCGAACCGCAATGTCAACAATCAAATTATCGACGCAGGCAGAAATCATACTCGACTATTACACCGCGGTCGATGCCAAAGATATACCTGCCGTGCTGGCGCGCTTCGCGAGCACAGCCGTATATCGCCGGCCAGGATATCCGGTATTCGAGGGCCTTACCGCGATCGAGGAATTCTACCGGAACGAACGAGTTGTCGGGGAGGGCAACCACGTGGTCGAGACGATTCTCGAAAGTGACGACCACGTCGCCACACAAGGTCATTTCGACGGTTTCTTCCTCGACGGCGCGCCCCTACAGCTCCGATTCGCCGACTTCTGGAAATTTGCGGAGGGGAAAGTCGTCGAGAGAAACAGCTACATACAGCTGAACACCGGTCGTCTGATGTGAGGGTCGCCACCGCCCGCCCGTCCGCCGACGCGCACGCGGTGGCGACCCTACACCGAGGCGAACCTCCTTGCGGCCCTGCGGTTCCCGGAACGCGGTGGTGCGCCGTGCGCCCCGAATCCCCCCGGACCGCTCGATCGGGGCGACCTCCTGGACGCGCGAGCCCGCTGTCGCTCAGCGCATGCCCGGCGCGGCCGGATCCGGAGCCGGGAGGACGACCGCGGGAATGGGTCGACCGGTCGTGGGCCGTCCGTGCTGGGCGTACCCCAGCCATCCGGTGCCGACGAAGACCGCGAGCAGCAGTGCGGTCGGTAACTCCAGAAGCAACCATCCAGGCGGACACCACGGCAGGACCCGCCCCGAATCCCCCACTGCCGCACCGGGGATCTGCCGCATCCGCGGCTCCCCCATCGGCACCGACCACTCCCCCGCAACTCGCCGTTGCACGCCCGAAACCTCCATCATCTCGACCGATCCGGGGAAGATGCCCGAACGTCGCCGAGTACTCAGAATGCACACTTATACACACCGCCACACCGGTAATGGTCAGGGAATTCGGCGTGTCGATACATTTTGCCCTAATTTCGCTCCGATATGGGACCTTCGGTCTCGGCGGAACGACCGCAGACCCTATCCATCCCGGCGCACCGCCGTTCCTGCCGATAGCTGACCATTCGCTACGCTGTGATCACCTCGCGGCGGCGGCACCAGTCCGCCGGTGCGCCACCGCGATCGGTGATCGGCTTCACGAACTCAGGCTCAGGAGGTACGGTTCGATGCTGCATGCCACCCGGATACCCTGCGCCGCACTGATTCTCACATCAGTCGCGGCCGCGCCGACCACCCGGCCCGGCGTGGCGCACGGACACTCGACCGCCTCCTGGTTCCCACCGTCGGCACGGCCGCGCCCATCACGTTGAGCACGGGCGTGCGAGCACTCGCATTCGCCCGCGGCCGAGTCCGAACGACGGAGAACTTTGCGCAGAAAAACGAGAGCCGCCATGTCATCCACCCCGGAAATGATCTTCATCGCCGCCGCCGCGTTCGGCGCCGCGGCCCTGGTCACACTGACCGCGCTGTCCCCCGCCCGCGCAGACGCCGGGTATGGTCGGGCGTACCGAGCCCGATCGAGTTCGGTACGCGCGGGTCGCTGCCCCTACTCCGGCGGGAGAACATCGGGTGATTTCGAATGACGGCGGCCCCGTTCGACGCCGCGCCCTGCTGCGCGGCGTCGGCGCACTGACCGCGGCCACCACCCTCACACGCTCCGGTACGTCCACCGCGGCCCCGCTCGACTGGGGTGTTCTGCGAAAGCGGTTGCAGACGAAGTTGTTACTGCCTGCCGATGGCGAATATGCCTCTGCCAAGCAACTTTTCGATCCGCAGTTCGACACCGATTCACCGCTGGCGGTGGTCCGGGCCACGACTGCGAACGACGTCGCCGCGGCGGTGGCCTTCGCCCGTGACAACCGCCTGCCCCTGGCCGCCCGCGCGGGCGGGCACTCGTATGTGGGCGCGTCGGCGACCACGGGCACGGTCGTAGTGGATGTGCGCGGCCTCGACGACATCACGCTGACCGGCGACCTGGTGACCGTCGGCGCGGGCGCGACCATTCGCACGGTACTGGCCGAACTGGCCGAGTCCGGCAGATCGCTGCCGGTCGGCTCGTGCCCGAGCGTGGGACTGGCCGGGCTCACCCTCGGCGGCGGTCTGGGCGTCGACTCGCGACGTTACGGATTGACCTGCGACGCACTGGAATCCGCCGACGTCGTATTGCCCGGCGGCGGAACCGCGCACGCCTCCGCCGACCAACTGCCCGGACTTTTCTGGGCGTTGCGCGGCGGAGGCGGCAGCGCCGGAATCCTCACCTCGCTCACCTTCCGCACCCACGCGGCGCAGGACCGCGATATCGTCCGGCTCCGCTTCCCCACCGAGGCCGCGGCACGGGTCCTCACCGGCTGGGCCCGCTGGCTGCCCACCGCCGACCGATCGGTCTGGTCGAATGTCGAGATCGGCACTGCCGCAGGCACTGTCGAATGCTCCGTGCTGATGGTCACGCCCGCCGGACAGGGCGCCGCGGCAGCCGCCGGACTCACCGCCGCGGCCGCCACGACACCGGCGTCGGTCACCCGCCGGACCCTGGGCCATCTGGCGGCCGCCGACGACATCGCGGGCGGATCGACCATCCCGCGTTCGACCAAGATCGCCGGATCGGACATCGTGCGCGAACTCGACGCGGCGGTGGCGGGCACCATCGTCGATATCGTCACGGCCCGATCCCGCAGCGGGGCAACCGGTTACGTACTCGTCGACCCACTCGACGGCGCGGTGCGGGACATCCGGGCCGATGCCTGCGCATTCCCCTGGCGCGCGCACGCCGCGACGCTGCAGTGGATCGTCGACGAACCCGACTCACCCGAGGACGCGCGCGCGTGGATCACCGGCGCGCACCGGACCCTGGGCGCGGCCTCGGCCGGTGCGTACGCCAACTACACCGAACCCGGCGTCACGGCGGATCGCTACTACGTCGGCAACGTCGCCCGCCTGCGCACGCTGGCCCGGTTCATCGACCCGAATCGCCTGCTGCGCACGGGAATCACGCTCTGAGGCGAGTTCCCGGGCAGCGAATCAGACCCGCTCGGCCGAGCGAGTGCGCACGCGCAGAGCGATGGGCTTCTGGGTCTCGGCGAAGAAGTCGTTGCCCTTGTCGTCCACGACGATGAAGGCCGGGAAATCCTCCACCTCGATCTTCCACACCGCCTCCATGCCCAGCTCCGGATACTCCAGCACCTCGACCGATTTGATGCAGTCCAGCGCCAGTCGAGCGGCGGGACCGCCGATCGAGCCGAGATAGAACCCGCCGTGCTCCTTGCACGCCTTGGTGACCTGCGCGGAGCGATTTCCCTTGGCCAGCATGACGAACGAGCCACCGGCGGCCTGGAACTGGTCGACGTAGGAGTCCATCCGACCGGCCGTGGTCGGGCCGAACGAGCCCGAGGCGTACCCGTCGGGCGTCTTGGCCGGACCGGCGTAGTAGACGGCCATATCGCGCAGGTACTGCGGCATCTCCTCACCCGCGTCCAGGCGCTCCTTGATCTTGGCGTGCGCGATGTCCCGCGCGACCACGAGCGGACCACTCAGCGAAAGCCGGGTCTTGACCGGGTATTTCGTCAGTTCCGCGCGGATCTCCGACATCGGCCGGTTCAGATCGACCCGCACCACATCGCCACCGAGGATGGCGTCGGTCTGCTCCGGAAGGTACTGCGCCGGTTCGCGTTCGAGCTGCTCGAGGAAGACGCCCTCGGGGGTGATCTTGGCCAGCGCCTGCCGGTCCGCCGAACAGGACACCGCGATCGCCACCGGGCAGCTCGCACCGTGCCGCGGCAGCCGGATCACGCGCACGTCGTGGCAGAAGTACTTGCCGCCGAACTGCGCGCCGATGCCGAAGGACTGCGTGAGTTTGAACACCTCCTGCTCCAGCTCGACATCCCGGAAGCCGTGCGCGGCCATGGATCCCGAGGTGGGCATGGCGTCGAGATAGTGCGCCGAGGCGTATTTCGCGGTCTTGAGCGCGAATTCGGCACTGGTGCCGCCGATCACGACCGCCAGGTGGTACGGCGGGCAGGCCGCGGTGCCCAGCGAGCGGATCTTCTCGTCCAGGAATTCCAGCATCCGGGTCGGATTCAGGATGGCCTTGGTCTCCTGGAACAGGAAGGACTTGTTCGCCGAGCCGCCGCCCTTGGCCATGAACAGGAACTTGTACGCCGGATGCTCGGGATCGGCCGCGGTGGAGTACAACTCGACCTGCGCGGGCAGGTTGGAGCCGGTGTTCTTCTCGTCCCACATGGTGATCGGGGCGAGCTGCGAATACCGCAGATTCAGCTTGGTATAGGCGTCGAACACGCCGCGCGAGATCCACTCCGCGTCGTCCGCACCGGTCAGCACGCCCTCGGACTTCTTGCCCATCACGATCGCGGTGCCGGTGTCCTGGCACATCGGCAGAATGCCGCCCGCGGAGATGTTCACGTTCTTGAGCAGGTCCAACGCCACGAACCGGTCGTTGCCCGAGGACTCCGGATCATCGATGATCTTGCGCAGCTGGGACAGATGTCCCGGGCGCAGATAGTGGCTGATGTCGTGCATGGCCTCGGCGGTCAGCATGCGTAGCACATCGGGCTCGACCTGCAGGAACGTCCGTCCGCCCGCCTCGAATGTGCTGACTCCCTCGGTGGTGAGCAGCCGGTAGGGGGTCTCGTCGGCGCCGGTCGGCAGCAGATCCGAGTAGAGGAAGTCAGGCGTGGTCACGAATCGCACTCCTTGTGGCTGGAATCGAGCATTTCGCACTGTATCCACCGGCCGCCTGCCCGCCCGATGTCAGGCAAGCCTAATCTTGCCCGGTACGGAACACAGGTTGCACCTTCAACAGGGTCGGTGTACCTGTCATTGAAGTGGGCACGACCGAGGTGGAAGGCAACGCATGACAAGTCCAAGCTCGACCCGGCACGGAGGCGGCACGAGATCGTGACCGAAATCCGTTGGCTCGACGATCTCGAGTCCCGGGCCTGGCTCGGCTTCGTGTTCACCCGCGACCTCATCGCGGCGGCCGTGGGCCGCGATTCGCTGCGGGCCTCGAACCTGACCTACGTGGAGTACACGGTGCTGGCCAGGCTGGCCGACGCCCCCGACCACCGGCGCAGCTTCGCCGAACTCGCCGCGGTCCTGGAATGGTCGCAGAGCCGACTGTCACATCAGATCACGCGGATGGAGAAGCGCGGACTCGTTGCGCGCGAATCGATTCCGGATGACGCCCGCCGCACGGCTGCCGTCCTGACCGGTAAGGGCTCGGAGGTGCTGACCACCGCCGAACCCGCCTACGTCGACAGTGTCCGGCGGCACATGATCGATGTGCTGGACCGTGATCAGCTCACCGCGCTCGCCGATATCTACGACACACTGCTGACCCACCACCGGCGCCCCGCCCGAACCCGGATCAGCGCCCTCGACACAGCATCCGACCAGCTCTCGGACCGCCGGGACGAGCCGCATCTGCGCGACCGAGACGGCCGCGCGGGCTGAGCGTCCCACGCGGGGCAATGTTTGTTTTGGCATCCAGCGGGTATCGGGTAAGACTAGGCTCGACAGGGCATGCGATGAGCAGCCGTGTGCGAGCGAGCCCGACGAAGTAACCGACCTACCCTTAACGAAAGGGGCAGGAGTTTCCATGTCCGACGTGTCCATCGGCCTGTCGCCGGATTCGCTGCCGACTGGCTCGGCCGACGACCTGCTCCCTCAGCTGGTCGAGCACCTGCGGCAGAACCGCACAGAACTGCGGGAGGAATGGGCCCGTCGCATCGGCGTCGCCGCACTGCTGACCGCGATGACGCCGGAGGAGGTCTTCTCCGAGGCGACCTCGATCTACGACAACTACGTCGAGGCGTTGCAGACCGGTAGCGTCGAGGCCCTGCAGGCGTACGCGCGGGACTTGTCCGAACGCATCATCCCCCGCGGGGTCGAGACCGAAGAGGTCATCGGCATCGTGCTGCTGCTGCGAGATGTGCTCGCGCGCAGCCTCTTCGAGAAATACCAATCGGACTTCGATCTGCTCAAACGGGTACTGGACGCCTACGAACCGGCCGCCAACCGAATCGCCAACACCGTGGCCATCTCCTTCGTTCAGGAGCGCGAGCGCGTCATCCGCCAGCAGCAGGAGGCCATCCGCGAGCTGTCCACGCCGGTCCTGCAGGTCCGCGAGCAGCTGCTGATTCTGCCGATCATCGGCGTGCTGGACAGCCAGCGCGCCCGCCAGCTCACCGAGCAGTTGCTGCGCGCGATCCGAGCCAACCGCGCCAAGGTTGTCGTCATCGACATCACCGGTGTGCCCATGATCGACTCCACGGTCGCCAACCACCTGGTACAGACGGTCGACGCCTCCGGGCTGATGGGCGCGAACGTCATCCTCACCGGCCTGTCCTCGGAGATCGCGCTGGCCCTGGTCACCATCGGCCTGGACCTGACCAAGATGAACGCGGTCGGCGATCTGCAGGGTGGCATCGAGACGGCGGAGCGTTTGCTCGGATACGAGATCTCCCGCCTGACCGATCGCGACGGACGGTAACCCGAGGCGGGAATATGCCGGTACCCATTCTGAAACAGGGCACCTACCTGATCGCGTCCGTGCAATCGGCCCTCACGGACGCCGACACCGAGCGCCTGCAGGACGATCTGATGACCTACGTCAGCAGATATCGCGCCCAGGGCATCATTGTCGACGTCACCGCGATCGACGTCATGGACTCTTTCGCCGCGCGCTCGCTGCGTACGATCGCCCATATGACCAAGCTGCGGGGTGCGGAGACGGTCATCGTCGGATTGCAGCCCGAAGTCGCGTTCGCGATGGTCCAGCTGGGTCTCACCTTCGAGGACATGCATACCGCCCTGGACCTCGAAGAGGGCTTGTCCTGGCTGAACAGCAAGCTACACACCCGTAACCAACGAGATGGTCGTGACCGTGGTCGGTGACAGTGTGGTGATCGCGGTCAAGGTGTCGAGCGACATCGTCACCGCACGTCAGGCCGGGCGAGAACTAGCAGCGAAGCTGGGCTTCTCCCTGACCGACATCACCATGATCTCCACCGCAATCTCGGAGATCGCCCGAAATATCACCAGCTACGCCGGTACCGGTGAGGTCCGCGTGGCTGTGGAGGATCGAGAAGGACGTTCGGCACTCGTGGTCCAGGCACAGGACCAGGGGCCAGGCATCCTGGACATCCCGCGCGCCCTGGAGGACGGCTATTCCACCGGGCGCGGTCTGGGCCTCGGGCTTCCGGGCGCGCGCCGATTGATGGACCAGCTGATCATCGACTCCGGTCCCGGCCAGGGAACACTGGTCGAGATGTGGAAGTGGGTGCCTCGTGCATGAGGACGGCTTGATCGGCACCATCGAATGGGCCGCGGCCGGACGTGCACTTCCCGATCAACGCGTCTCCGGGGACCGAGCGGTGGTCCTGGACGCGGGCGGGGATTCGGTGCTGTTCGCGGTGCTCGACGGACTCGGACACGGCGCCGCCGCCGCCGAGGCCGCCGATCGCGCGGCCCAGGTCCTCTCGGACAACCGCGCCGAACCCCTGGACGTACTGGTCCTGCTGTGCCATCGCGCCCTGGCCGAAACACGCGGCGCGGCACTGACTCTCGCGTTGTTCGACTCCGGTGACCGGGTGCACTGGCTCGGCGTCGGCAATGTCGAGTCCCGGATCCTGGCCAAGGCTCCCGGCAAACTCGCGGTCCGGGCGACCGCACTGCTCACCGCGGGCATCGTCGGCTATCGGCTGCCGCCGAATCTGCAGACGCAGACGGTCCCGGTGCGCGCGGGGGATCTGCTGCTGATGACCACCGACGGCATCGTCAGCGATTTCGTCGACACCGTCGACCTGTCCCGGCCGACGTCCGAGATCACCGCCGACATCCTCGACGGCCACTCCAAGAACACCGACGACGCACTGGTGCTGGCCGCGCGTCATCGCGGGCATACGGGTCCCGTGCAATGAGCCGGCGCACACCACGCACGCACGTCGTACCGGTGGCGAATTCCGGCGGCGGCAGCGAGGCCTCGACATGACCACGGTGCTGGCGGCCTTCCGCGAGGCGTACACGAATGCGCTACGCCTGCACCTGGATTCGCCGACCCAGTACACCCTCGCCGAGGGATACGAACTCGGCCGCCGCGCCCTCGTGGAGGGCGTGAGCATCCTGGATCTCACCGAACATCACTTCCGGCTGCTGGGCCGATGGAATCTGCTCGCCCCGCCGCCCGCCGCCGCGGTCCCGGAGCAGGGGGGCACCGAACATCCCGGCGGCCCGGAGGCCGGGGACACCGCGCTGGAATTCCTGCTGCAGACCCTGGCCGCGCTCGATGTGGCCACCCGCGGATTCCTGGACAGCACCCGGTCCTACGAGTTGCAGCGGCTGCGCGCCGAGGACCTCGAGGGACGCGACACGTTCCGCACCGCACTGGTCGAATCGCTGCAGGACGGATTCTTCGTCGCCGATTCGCACGGCACCATCACCGAGGTCAACTCCGCCTTCGGCGCGCTGACCGGCTACGGGCCCGAGACCGTGCCCTATCCGGTGCCGCATCCGTGGTCGATCTCCGAGGAGTCGCACTATCCGGATCTGGGCACCGAGGCGGCCCAATTCGTGATGCCGGTGCGTCATCGGGACGGGCGGCGGCTGTGGCTCGCGGTCAGCACGTCCTCGCTGATCCGGCCCGAGGACGACGAGCGGATCTTCGTCGGCACGATCCGCGACGTCACCGCCGAACACGACGCCCAGGCCCGCGACCAGGCCGTCTCGCGGCTGGCGACCGCGGTCGCGGCGTGCACGAGCGTCGTCGAGGTGCTCACCGTCGGGCTGGACGAGCTGCGCATGGCGATCGGCGCGGAGACCGCGGTGGTGTCGATGTGGCCGAATCGGCAGACCGGACCGGAACTGTACGTCTCGGGTGAGGACGCGGTGCAGTCGCGCCAGGTGCTCGATGCGCGGGCGCGCGCGCTGCTGGATCGCGCCTGGGTGCGCCCCGGCCGCACGATGTTCGCCATTCCCGAGGGCGCGGCCAGTTCCGAGGGCATCGTGGCGCCGCTGGGCGAGACCGGCGATGCCGCGCTGTGGCTGCGTTTTGCCGCGCCCCGCGCGATCAGCCCGGGCGACTGGGCGCTGTTCTCGCTGCTGGTCGGTCAGCTCAGCCTGGCCGTGCAACGCGCGCGCAACTTCGACGCGGCTCGTTCCACCTCGCTGACGCTGCAACGCGCGATGCTCGGCCCGATCGAACTGCCACCGCGGTTCTCGGTGCACTACGAGCCCGCGCTGCCCCCGCTCGAGATCGGCGGCGACTGGTACGACGTCGTGCAGCTCGCCGACGGCGCGATCGGCCTGGTGGTCGGCGACTGCGTCGGTCGTGGCCTGTCCGCGGCCGTGGTGATGGGCCAGTTGCGCACCGCGGCCCGCGCGCTGCTGCTGCGCGGGGCCGGACCGGCACAACTGCTGGCCGAGCTGGACACCGTCGCCGCGCGCATCCCGGGCGCGATGTGCACGACCGTCTGCGCGGCGATCCTGGATCCCGAACGCGGAACGTTCCGCTACTCCAACGCCGGACACATGCCACCGGTGCTGGCCGCGCCCGGGACGAAGGGCCGCCTGCTCGAGGGCGGGCTCGCGGTGCCGCTGGCAACCTTCGACACCCCGCAGCGTCCCGAGGCGACCACGACGATCGAACCCGGTTCGACCCTGGTGCTGTTCACCGACGGCCTGGTCGAGCAGCGCGGTGTCGATATCGACGCGCGCTTCGACGAACTGGCCGACGAGTTGTCCGATGCGGCGGGTATGCCGCCGCGGGAGGTCGCCGACGCCGTCCTGTCCCGGCTGCGGCCGGCGGGCGGTTACGACGACGACGTCGCCATGGTCGTCTACCGTCAACCGCCGCGGGCGCTGCAACTGGACGAGCCCGCCGAGGCGAGCCAGCTGGCCGGTATGCGACGCCGCCTGACCGAATGGCTGGGCGCGGCGGCGGTGCCCGCCGATCTGGCCACCGATCTGGTCGCCGCCGCCAACGAGGCATGCAGCAACTGCATCGAGCACGCGTATCTCGGCGGCTCGCCCGGCCGGGTGACGCTGGCCGCGGACTGCGCGCTGGACCGCGTCACCATCGAGGTCTCCGACGACGGCAACTGGCGACCGCTCCCGGAGGATCCCGGGTATCGCGGGCGCGGTATCGCCATGATGCACGCGCTGACCGACGAGCTGACGATCGATCACGTCGGAGTCGGCACGCATGTGCGGATGATCGCCAAACTTCCAGCGGTGTCGTTCTCGGCGGCCAGCCGAGTCTGAGAGCACCCCCGTCGCACACATGGCACATCTGGGCCAGCGGAGCACGTATCGGCAGCGAATCTGCGGAAAATTCGGATTACCAGGCGTACCTGGGCTTTTCGCGTTCGGGGATACTACGAAACACCGACAATCCCACAGACGATGCGGCATCCGGCGCGGGTTCGTGGCAGATTGTCTAGGTGACCAACACTTCCGGAGACGCGCATCCCCTCGCCGACGCGATGACCACATCGGTCTCGGTGCACGACGAAGCGACCGTGCTCACGGTGGCGGGTGAGGTCGATCTGGCCACCGCCCCGACGCTGGAGAGTGCGATCGAGGCGACACTGGGCGGAAAGCCCGCGGTCGTCATCATCGATCTCACCCAGGTGAGCTTCCTGGCATCCGCCGGCATGGCGGCCCTCGTCGGCGCGCACAAGCGAGCCGGCGAGACCACCCGCATCATGGTCGTCGCGGACGGCCCGGCCACCGGCCGCCAACTCAAGGTGACCGGCCTGGACAAGGTCTTCTCGATGCACACGACCCTGGACGGCGCGCTGACCGCGCTGCGCCAGAACTAGACGCCGCGACACCCGTCATCCCGCCTTGTGGGCCGGGGTGACGGGTTTTCGGCCGTCTCAGACCAGATCGCGCAGCTGCTCGATCAACTTCACCCGGTCCGCGGCGGTCTCGGCCATCGGCGCCACGTTCAGCACCGTGACCCCGGCCTCGGCGAACGCGGCCACCCGCTCCTTCACGAACCCGACGGACCCGATCAACGAGATGTCGCGCACCAGCTCGTCGGGCACCGTCTTGGCCGCCGCCTCCTTCTCACCGGCCAGGTAGAGCTCCTGGATGCGGTTCGCGGCGTCACCGTAGCCGTATTTGGTGGCCAGCGTGTGGTAGAAGTTCTTCCCCTTGGCCCCCATGCCGCCGATATACAGCGCCAGATGCGGCTTGACGAATTCGCGCAGTCCCTCGACGTTGTCACCGATCGCCAGCGCGGGTCCGGCGAACACCTCGAGTTCGCCCAGGGCCGGGTCACGCTTCGCCTTACCGGCAGCCAGGCTCTCACCCCACACGTCGTGGGCCTTCTCCGGCAGGAAGAAGATCGGCTGCCAGCCCTCGGCGATCTCCGCGGCCAACTGCACGTTCTTCGGCCCGAGCGCGGCCAGCAGCACCGGAATGCGTTCGCGTACCGGATGATTGATCAGTTTGAGGGATTTGCCCAGGCCGGTGCCCTGCTCGGCGGGCAGCGGGATCGTGTAGTACTTGCCCTCGAACGACAGGCGCTCGCGCCGCCACACCCGGCGGCAGATCTCCACGACCTCGCGGGTGCGGCCGATCGGGGCGTCGTAGGGCACGCCGTGGAAGCCCTCGATCACCTGTGGGCCCGACGCGCCCAGGCCCAGGATGTACCGGCCGTCCGAGACGTAGTCCAGCCCGGCCGCGGTCATCGCCGTCAGAGTAGGTGTGCGGGTGTACAGCTGCAGGATGCCGGAGGCAAGCTGCACGCGCTCGGTCTTGGCGGCCAGATAGCCCAGTCCGCTGACCGCGTCGAAGGAGTACGCCTCCGGCACGAACGCGATGTCCAGGCCGGCACGCTCGAGATCCGCGACCTCGGCCGCGACCTCCTTGAATCCGCCCGCATAGTTGATGCCCAATCCGATACGCATGACGCTCAACCTACTGCGCACCGACGTCCGGCGGATGCACGGGCACGTGCCGCGGGTGCCGGGCCCCGGGCGCGAAGGCCGACCCGGTACGGTATTGCGCGTCCCCTCCGCCGATCGGCCCGGCCGATCACCCGGACAGCCGCGCACCGAAACGGGAGGCCCCGCAACATGTCTCAGGACACCGCATCGTCCACCGGCACCACCGGCCTCGGTGCCTCGGCCATCGGGCGGTACCTGGACGATCTGGCCGCCAAGATCCCGGCCCCCGGCGGCGGCGCCGTCGCGGCCCTGCACGCGGCCCAGGCCGCCGCGCTGGTGGCCATGGTCGCGCGGTACACCACCCGCGCCAAGGATGCCGACAACCGTCCCGCCATCGATCGGATCATCGCGGCCGCCGACTCGGCGCGGGAGCGTTCGCTGGCCCTGGCCGACGCGGATGCCGCGGCCTTCACCGCCGTCGGCGCGGCCTACAAGCTGCCCAAGGAGACCGACGCCGAGCGCACCGCACGCGGCGATGCGATCACCGCCGCGCTGATCCAGGCCGCGCGTGTGCCCGCCGCGGTCGTCGCCGAGGCCGACGAAATCCTTTCTCTCGCAGCCGATCTACTGCCCATCGGCAATCCGAACGTGGTCACCGACATCGGCGCGGCCGCCGACGCCGCCCGCGCCGCGGCCACCAGCTCCCGGCTCAACATCGCCATCAATGTGACCTCCCTCGGCGAGGGCGAGGGCGCGGAGTTCGTCCCCGTGCTCACCCGCATCGAGGAGCTCACCGCCCGCGCCGACGCGGTCTACACCGATGTGATGGCCGCCGTTCACCGCTGACACCGGATATTCCCACCGAACCGCATCGACCCGGGTAATCCACCGGGTCGGATGTTAGGTCACTCACACCATTTCCGCCTGACCAGCACATTACCGGCAACCCGTCACGTAGCGACATGCGACAATTCGGTTACGATGCGTGCGCATGCGGCGGTCCCGCATGATCATGAAATCTAAGATAAATGTCTTATAACCACACCAGCGAGAGGGGTGGGGTCATGCGGAACATGATTCGTCATTTGTTGTTCGCGATCGTCATCGCGGCCCTCGCGGCGATCGGCTCGGGCACCGCCGTCGCGGCATCGGTCACGCCACAACAGATTCCAGCCGTAACGTCAATTTCACCCGGCAACGGAGCACTGGTGGGTATCGCCCATCCGGTCACGGTCGATTTCGCGCAGCCGGTCACGAATCGCGCACGGGCCGAACGAGCCGTCACGATCACCGCCGACCAGCGCTTACCTGGCACATTCGCCTGGCACGGCGATCGGGAACTGGTCTGGACACCGGACCGATTGCTGCCGGTCAACGCCCGATTCACGGTGCAGGCGGGTCATACGAAAACGCAATTCGCCAGCAATGGCGGCACTCGCGCCGAGGCCAATATGTCCGCGCACACCTTCACCGTATTCATTCCCGGTCAGGCGCCGCGGGTGATGCCCGCATCGATGGGTAAACCGGCACACCCGACACCGGTCGGTACCTTCCCCGTGATGGAGAAGGATCGCAACATCATCTTCGATTCGCGCACCATCGGTATTCCGCTCAACTCGCCCGAGGGTTATTACCTGAAAGGCGAATACGCCGAAAGACTCACCTCGAGCGGAGTTTTCGTCCATTCCGCGCCGTGGTCGGTCGGGCAGCAGGGCCATTCGAACGTCAGTCACGGATGTATCAATCTCGCGCCCGCGGACGCCCAGTGGTATTTCAACCAGGTCAGCGTCGGCGATCCGGTGACCACACACTGGTGAGCGGTGACGAACCGCTGGCGAGCCGCGTGTTTCGGGCGCGGCTCGCCGTCATACCCTAGGCCCGGCTCGCCTCGGCCGCCCGGACGACGTGCCGCATCAGCAGGGCGGTGGTGACCGGGCCGACCCCGCCCGGAACCGGGCTCAGCGCACCGGCTCTGCCCTGTACCGATGCCGCGTCGACATCACCGACGATCTTGCCGTCCGGTCCCTCGTTCGTGCCGACATCGATGACCACCGCGCCCTCGCGCACATGGTCGCCGGTGATCAGACCTGCGCGGCCCGCCGCGGCGACCACGATGTCCGCCGCGGCGGTGACCGCGGGCAGATCGGTGGTGCGGGAGTGGCAGACCGTCACGGTCGCGTCCTCGGCGAGCAGTAGTTGCGCGAGGGGCTTGCCGACCACGTTCGAGCGGCCCACAACCGCGACATGCTTTCCGGCCAGCGGAATTTCGTGATGTTTGGCCAGTTCCACCACGGCCTCGGAGGTGGCGGGCGGGAAGCCCGGCAGGCCGGTCGCCAGCAGGCCCAGCGAATGCGGGCTGACCCCGTCGACATCCTTCGCCGCGGCGATCGCGGAACTGACGTCTTGGAGGGTGACCCCGTCCGGCAGCGGCGTCTGCAGCATGACCGCGTCGACAGCGATGTCCGCGCACAGGCTCCGCAGTTGCGAGCGGATCGCGTCGGCCGTCGCGGTGGCTCCCAGATCAACTGTGTCGCAATCGATTCCGAGACGTCCGGCGGCACGCTGGAGCGATTTGACATACCACCCGCTGGCCGGATCGTCATTGGCCACCACCAGTACCAGCCGCGGCGCGGCTCCCCGCTCGGTGAGCGCGGCCGCGCGCTCGGCGGTATCGGAATTGAGGGCGGCGGCGAGTTCCTTGCCGGTCAGCGAAATGGTCTCCACTCCTGACACCTTAATCGCCCCGCCACGGGCCCCGACACGCGGCGCGCATTATCCGCTACCCTTCCGCTACCGGCGAGATACAGAGAATACCGGCGAGATATTGGGAAATTCACAACATCCAAATCCTCGCTAGGCCCGGGATCGGTCCGTATCGTGGGGACGTCCGTCTCCGAGCCAATTACCAGTTACACCGCATGATCCGTTCGGTCGGAAAGGTATCGATAGCAGTGAAAATCGCACGACGTGCCCCCCACGTCCTCACGGCCGCCTCGGCCTTCCTCCTCACGGTCGGATCCGTCTCCGGGATCGCGGCCGCCGACAACATACCGGCTCCGGCTTCCCTGTACCGCTCCGCGCAGGCTCAGTTCGTGAGCGGCCACGACGCAGCCGGACTGCGGGACCTCGGGCGCATGGTCGCCGCCGCGCCCGACAAGCCGCAGTCGCTCGCCCTGCAGGCCATCTGGGCCGATTACGCGGGTGATCTGATCACCCGGGAGGCGGCCCTGAACAGGCTCAACGGCATCGATCCCGGAATGGCCGCGGGCGCGCGTGGCGTGCTCGGTGCGATCGGCGCGGGTGTGGGCACCCTGCCCAACCCGATGCCCTCCATGATCGATCCGCACACCGCGCTGGTGGTACTCGGCTACGGTCTGCTGCCGAACGGCACGATGCGGCCCGAACTGGTGAACCGGCTGCAGGCGGCCTGGTTGCAGGCGATGGCCGCACCCAACTCACCGATCGTCGTCACCGGTGGCGCACCGCAGCACGGGGTCCCCGAGGCCGCCGCCATGGCGGGCTGGCTGATCGGCCACGGCATCCCGGCCTCCCGCATCCTGGTCGAGGACCGATCGGGTTCCACGGTGCAGAACGCGCTGTTCAGCACCCGGATCATGCGGGATCGCGGCATCGGCGGCGCGGTGGTGATCACCTCGCCGAATCACATCCGCCGCGCGGTCACCGATTTCATCGTCGCCGGGACCCGGGTGGTGGGTGCGATGACCTCGCCCAACGAGATCATCTCCCAGCTGAAGCCGCCGTCCAAGGCCGCCCAGCGGGGCATCTACCTGGACGCCACCCACACCTTCCTGCCGAATTCGGGTTAACCCGCACCTCTCGGCCACAATGAACCGGTGATCGTCTCGGATATCGGTTCGCTGGTCACCACGCTGCGTGCGGCGGGGTGTGTGTTCGCAGAGGAGGAGGCCGCGCTGCTGGCCGAGGCGGCGACCTCCGAGTCGGATCTGAAAGGCCTTGTGGCACAACGAGTGTCCGGTGTCCCGCTGGAACACCTGCTGGGCTGGACCGAATTTCGCGGGTTGCGGGTCGCGGTCGCGCCCGGGGTGTTCGTACCGCGGCAGCGCAGCGGATTCCTGGTCGAACTCGCCATCGGCGATCGGCACGACCCGTGCGTTGTCCTCGACATGTGCTGTGGTTGCGGTGCGCTCGGTCTCGCGGTGGCGACCGAGTTGTCCGCCACCGGAATCCGCGTCGAACTCAGCGCGAGCGATCTGGAACCCGCCGCCGTGGCCTGCGCCCGCCGCAACCTCGCGCCGCTGGACGCACCGGTGCACCAGGGCGACCTGTTCACTCCCCTGCCCGCGAATCTGGCCGGACGCGTACATCTGCTGCTGGCCAACACGCCCTACGTCCCGACCGCCGCCATCGCCGATATGCCGCCCGAGGCCCGCGATCACGAGCCACACACCGCACTCGACGGCGGCCCCGACGGACTCGCCGTCTTCCGCCGCGTCGCGGCCGCGGCGCCGCACTGGCTCGCCCCCGGCGGGCGCCTCCTGGTCGAGACCAGCCGCGAGCAATCCGCTCTCGCCACGACAATTCTTGCGCAACAAGGACTTACACCAACGATTGCCAAATCCGAGGAACTCTACGCCACCGTCGTCATCGGCACCCGCGCCGCCGCTGGATAGCCCCCCGCATGCGTGGGGATCGGCATCATGGACGCCAGCTCGAATTCATCGATATCTGCTCACCACCGGATGGCCGGTTCCGGCCCGCCGACCGGGACGACGTCGCAACCAGGGCTTGGTCCGACGTAGGGTCGCCGCCATTACAGCGCGATCACAGGCCGCCCGCGCGCAGCCGGACCCGACCGCCCCATGGCAACACCTCCGTTTTCCACAACGAATTTTCGCAGCCGACCGATGGCAACCACTGGCACCCCCGAGAAGGACGTGATCGGTCATTCGGCGACGTAGGAGCTCAGAGCTGACGTCGAACGACCGTGGGGTCGGCAGAGCCCGTGCCCGTATCGGGCGGGTTCGTTCTGCCGGGGTACTGCTGAGGATGTGAGGCCTGGGAGCTCGCGCCGCCCGGCTGCTGCGGGGGTGCCGGGGCTTGCGGATAGGTTCCGCCGGACTGGGATGAGTATCCCCCTGATTGCGAGGTACCTTGACCTTGCTGCGGGTATCCTACGCCGGACCCGGGTGGATACGGACCGCTCGCGGGAGGTGTGGGGAACGTGACCCCGGGCTGCTGGGGCATGGGGTGGGGCGACTGGATGCCGAACTCGCCCGGGTGGGCACCGGGGGCGGATCGGCCCGGTCCCAACGCACCGAGATTCTGCGTGATCGCATCGATGCTGCTCTGCACGCCCTGCAGACCCGCCTCGAGGGCCACCGGGTCCGGCTTGGTCGTGGCCGAGACATATTGGGCCACACCGGCTTCGACGGCTTCCACCGCAGCGGTGGCCTCCGGCAACGCCTGATCACGATGAGCCGGTGGCAGACTGGCGATGCCGATCAGATGGTTGTCGACCGCCAGTGCCGACTGTTCCAGTCCCGCACGCAGATTCACGGTCGATGCCGTGTCGTAGGCGTTGACCCCGTGCAGTGCGCGGATCGCGTCCCGCAGGCGCCGGTGCAGGCGCGCCTCGGGATCGTGCGAGACCGCCCACTGCGGCGGCGCGTTCGAGGGCAGGCCCGGCACGATCCGATTGTCGTTCGCGATCGACTGCTTCTGGTGGCGGGCGATCACCATCACGATCGCGACGACACCGCCCACCAGCACCAACAGCGCCAGCAGGATCAGCAGAAGTACCACCGCTCACCTCCGATGGGTCGAATGATGCACGGTGGTGGTGCTGCCGTGCCCGGTCGAATGATGCCCGAACTTCATGTACAGCACGACGATCACGACGACCAGGAGTACCGCCAGCGTGACGGCGATCGCGATCTTGATCTTGCTCCACGGCCGCTCACCGGACACCTCACCGGTCAGTCCGTTGATGTACACGTTGAACGGCCGATCCAGGTAGATCACCGTCAACAACCAGATCGGCAGCAGCACATGCTTGTACGCCAACGAATTCCAGGTCGAATTCAGCGAGTGGATACGCTGCTGATCGCCGCCGATATCGCGGCGGACCGTGTGCTCGATCTCGTTTTCCATCTCCGAACGAGCCTCTGGCAGCGATTCCTCGGCGTCGCGGTCGTAGGTGCGGGCGAGGTGACCGGCCACATATTCGGGCGAGTAGGTCGTCGCGTCCTGGATCGGCCACGGCTCGAGTGTCTTGATCCGCTCGCGATCGGTGTGCTCGTTGGCCAGTACCGGAACGTCCACGAACTGATTGACGACCTCGCCCTGCACCGGATACCACCGGACCCGGGTCACCGTCTGCAGATCACCGTCGCTGTCCCGGTAGGTCTCGGTGTACTCGATGCCCTGTTCGCCCTGGTACCAGGTGTAGGTGTCGGCGTTGTAGGTGAAGTACGCGTGATAGACACTCGCGAAGGAGCCGAGCCGCTTGTACTTCTTGAACTCGCTGGGCGCGAACCATCGTCCGGAGACCCACTTCTCGACCAGCACGCGAGCGTTCTTCTCGTCGATGCGGAAGGGCACGACGCCGTCCACCGGCAGTCGCGCGGGCGCGTTGTGCACATCGTCGCGTTGGATGGGCGTGGCGCAGTAGGGACATCTGGTCGCGGTCAGGCTGCCGACGAACGACGTTGTGCCGCCGCAGTTCTGGCATTTGATCTCATGGTTCCCGGTGACCTCCGGCCCCGCGGTGGTGGCCTGCAGCGCACGCAGTTCCCCGATCGCCGCACGCAGGTCCCGCGCCGCGACGGGCGCCCGCGGCGCCTCGATCTCGGAGTAGTTGCCGCAGTTCGGGCACCGCAGCTTCTGACTGGCGATGTCGAATTGCAGCTGACCGCCGCAAGCCGCGCAGGGATACGTCCGGGTGTGCTCGGTACGATGCAACATCGCCCGATCCGCTTGCGGCGGAGGCTGTTTCACGGGCCCACCGGAGGCCTGCACATCGGCCCCACCACCCGACGGAACGAAATTCACCGCGACAGCCCCAGCCACCGGCGGCGGCCCCATAGGCCCCTGCGGACCACCCGCCGGCGCGGAACCGCCGTAACCGCCCCCGTACTGCGGATGCGGACCACCGAACGATTGCGGCACACCAGGATTCGGACCGCCGGGCAGCGGCGGCGGACCACCCGGCGAACGGGGCCCACCTGGGTTCGGACCACCGGATTGCGGATGCGGGCCGCCCGGCAACTGCGGCACAACAGGATTCGATCCACCAGGCAAAGGCGGAGGACCACCCGGTGACTGCGGACCACCGGACTGTAGTTGCGGCCCGGTGGGCAGCTGGGAACCACCAGAGTGCGGACCACCGGATTGCGGATGCGGGCCGCCCGGCAACTGCGGCACAACAGGATTCGATCCACCAGGCAATGGTGGCGGACCGCCGGGCGAACGGGGTGCGCCGGGGTTCGGGCTGCCAGGCTGCGGCTGGAGGCTGGGCGATTGCGGCACGCCGGGGTTCACTCCACCGGGCAGCGGCGGCGGACCACCGGGTACCGGCGCGGAACCCGATACGGAGAAGTTCGCCGGGGGCTGCGCATCCCACGGCGAGGAACCACCGCTGTTATGTTGCGGCGCAGAAGAATTCGGCTTTCCGGGCAACGGCGGCACAGCACCGCCCCGACCCGGCAACGGCGGCGGTTGATTCCCGGGCGACTGCGGTCCACTCGGCGGCGGACCGCCGAAGGGCGCTGGGCCGGGCGGCGGCGGAGGATTCCCTCCCGGCCGAATCGGTTGTCCGCCACCGTAATTCCTCGTCGGCGCGGATGCCGGGTAGGGTCCGCCGGGCGCACCCGGCGGGCCCTGCTGCGGCTGATCTCCGCCCGGTGGCGGGGTGTGCGGTGCGCGATCTGGCTGCTGTGAGTTGTTCATGGCTCCCCCGGGACCGTACTGACAGACAACGACCGGTCCGGCCTACTGCGCGGGCGGCGGAGGCGGCGGGGTGCCCGGCAGCGGCGGCGGGCTGTTGAACAGCCCCTGCAACGCGGCCACCGTCTCCGCCGCGGCCCAGCCCGCCATGCCGTTGGACCACACATTCGTCTTCGGCGTGAGCTGGCCGCTCGCGACGAACTGACGCAACTGATCGGCCGGATACGGACCGGCGGCCTGGCCGTTGAGATCGATGTGGAACTGCTGCTGCGAGGGCAGTGGCGGAGGCGCGGGCTGCGGCGGGTAGCCGGGCTGGGGCTGCGGGTAACCGCCACCCTGCTGCGGATAACCCTGTTGCGCGTAACCGCCCTGGTTCCCGGCGATCTGGCCGCCGAGCGCGACGCCGAATCCGGCCTGGATCGCGGCACCCATCGGGCCGCCGCCCTCGTTCTGCGCCGCGGCCAGCATCGCATCGGCGGCCTGGGCCTGCTGGTAGCGGTTCAGATCGCCGACGTTGCTGAGGAATCCGCCGGCCTCCACACCGCGCGCGACGCCGCGCGTCATGGCCTGCTGGATCTCCTCCGGCAGCGAGATCGACATGGTGACCTGATCCACGCCGAGGCCGAAGGACTGCACCCGCTGTGCGACGAATTCGCGGAGCTTGTCGGACAATTCGACCTGACGGCCCTGCAGATCGATGGCGCCGAGGCCGCTGGCCATCACCATGTCCGAGAACGCCAGTGCGATATTGCGCCGGATCATCTCGGTGATCTGCTCCATGTCCACGACGCTCTCGGTGCCGATCACCTGGCGCAGGAACGCCGCCGGATCGATCACCCGGACGATGGTGGCGCCGTTGGCCCGCACCTGCACCATCTTGAAGTCCGGATCGCGCACGGTCACCGGTTGCGGTGTGCCCCAGCGCAGCTCCGTCACCGGCCGGGTGTTGATGTAGTAGACCTCGGAGCGGAACGGGCTGTTGAACCCGTACTTCCAGCCCTGCAGCGTGGCCATGATCGGCATGTTCTCGCTGGTCAGCTGGTAGTGCCCGGGCTGGTACTGATCGGCGAGCTGGCCACGGTAGACGAACAGCGCGTGCTGCCCCTCGCGAACTATCAGCTGCGCGCCGTTCTTGATCTCGTTGTCGTAGCGCGGAAAACGCCACGCCAACGTGGTATTCGTATCATCGAGCCACTCGATGATGTCGATGAACTCGTTGCGGATCTTGTCCATCAGGCCCATGCGTCGCCTCCGTCCTCCCGTCGGGCAGCTGCGCACCCGCCCGGCCCGAGTATGTCACAGGTGGGACGGGCCGGGCCTCCCCATATCCCGTGGGCGACGAGCCGCACATCGACTCGCCGACGCGACCCGTCACACGGGCTGTGCACGCGGTGCCGCGCTTCTCCCGGGCAGTGCGAATCCCGCGCCGCCGAACACATTCGACGTCCGCCACAACGCCTCGGCTATCCCCCGATCGTGGCCGATCCGGACCCGCGAGTCAGCTCTTGCGGCCGGTGAACTCCGCCATCGAGTGGTAGACGCCGACGAAGTCGAGATACCGATCGCGCACCTTCAACGGCAGCAGACCGGAGATCGCCCGGTTGAAACGCGACGTCCACGGCATGACGACCAAAGCGGCCCCCTCCTTCATCTGCGTCCACGCGGTCCGCACCGCATGCTCCTGCTCGATGATCGGGGTGAACAGGAACCCTTTGGCGCCTGTGAACATTCCGGTGTCGATATAGGTCGGACAGAAAGTGGTGACCTTGACGTGTTCGTTCCCGGACTGTTCGAGTTCGAGCCGCACCGAATCCGACCAGCCCAGCGCCGCCCATTTGGAACCGGCGTACACGCTCATACGTGGATTGGCCACCAGCGCCGCGGAGGACGCGATGTTCAGCACCCGCGCCGGTGCGCGGCGAGCCACCATGGCGGGCAGGAATTCCAGCGTGATGTACATGGGCGCAAGGGAATTGATCGCCACGGTCTGTTCGATGTCCGCGCGGTTCGAGGTCTCCCAGAAGTACCCGTTGCCGCGCACGATGCCCGCGTTGTTGATCAGGACGTCGATATCGCCCACCTCGTCGCGGACCGCCTCGCCCGCCTCGGCGATGGCCTCGCGATCGGAGACGTCGACGACGCGATGATGCACCGCGCCCGGCCCCAGCTCCGCCAGTTCGTCGGCGGTCTCCTTCAGGGCGGTCTCGTTGACGTCCCAGAGCACCACGTCCGCGGCATTCTCGCGCACCGCCCGCTCGGCGAAGGATTTGCCCAGCCCCATGGCCGCGCCGGTGATCAGGACCTTCTTGCCCGCTACCGAATCCATATCCACTCCTGTAATCCGTACATGTGCGGCCGAACCGCGAGATCGCTACTGGCGCAATGCCTTCATGACGCCGAAGTACAACGTCATGGTCTTGGCCCACATCGCCTCGGACATGCCCGGCAGGGGCGCGATCGGCAGTGCGCGCTGCACCGCGATGGTCTGGGTGTCGATGTATTTGCGCAGGCCCTCGGGTCCGTGTCGACGACCGCCACCGGAGATGCCCAGCCCGCCCGAGGGCGCCGCGACGCTTCCCCACGCGGCGATGAATCCCTCGTTGACGTTGACCGATCCGGCCTCGACCCGCGCGGCGATCTGCCGCGCCCGGCCCGTATCACGGCTCCACACACTGGCATTGAGGCCGTAGGCGGAGTCGTTGGCCCGCTCGACGGCCTCCTCGTCGCTGCCGACCCGATAGACCGAGACCACCGGGCCGAAGGTCTCCTCCCGGTACACGGTCATCCCGTCACGCACATCGGCGAGGATGGTCGGCTCGTAGAAGTACGGGCCGAGATCCGGACGCGCGCGCCCGCCCGCGAGCACCGTCGCCCCCTTCGCCACGGCGTCCTCGACATGCGCTGTGACGGTATCGATCTGACGCTGGAAGGTGAGCGAGCCGATCTCGTAGGAGTAGTCCCGCGCCGAGCCGAGCGCCAGATTCCGGGTGTGCTGGGCGAATTCGGTGACGAAACGCTCGTACACGCTGTCGTGCACGTAGATTCGCTCGATCGATTCACACAGTTGCCCGGCCGAGGCGAAGCAGGCCCGCACGGCGATCTTCGCCGCCGCGGATACGTCGGCGTCGGCCAGCACGAGCATCGGGTTCTTACCACCCAATTCCAATGAGCAGCCGATCAGCCGTTCCCCGGCCTGCCGCGCGATGGTACGACCGGTGCTGCTGGATCCGGTGTAGTCGACGTAGTCGGCGCGGGCGATGATCTCGCCGCCGATCACCGACCCGCGCCCAAGTACCGCCTGCCACAGGCCCTTGGGCAGGCCCGCGCGCTCGGCGGCGTCGATCGCCCACAGCGCGGTCAGCGCGGTCTGGTTGTCCGGGCGCGCGACCACCGCATTGCCCGCCGCCAGCGCGGGCAGCGCATCGGAAACCGCAAGGGCCAGAGGGTAATTCCACGGGGAGATGACCGCGACCACGCCCTTGGGCCGATGCCGCACCTCGACCCGGGTGAGCACCGGCAGCACACCGCGCGGATTGCGCGGGGCCAGCAGCCGCTGCGCCTGCGCCGCGTAGTAGCGCGCGTTGACCGCCACGTCGCCCACCTCGTCGAAGGCGTGCACGCGCGATTTGCCGGTCTCGGTCTGCACGATGTCGAGGATGATGTCCTGTTCGGCGAGCACCAGGTCGTGGAATCGGCGCAGCACCGCGACCCGCTCGCGCACAGGCCTCTGTACCCATTCGCGCTGTGCGCGGCGAGCGGTGACGAAGGCGTTCTCGATATCGGCGGTATCGGACTGCGGCAGATCGGCGATCTTGACCCCGGTCGCGGGTGCGAACACCTCGACCGAGGGGGCCGACCCGGCCGTGGCCAGCGTCAGCAGACGCCGCACCAGTTCGGACGGAAGTGCATCCGCGGGGGCGGTCTGCGGGGCGGTCGTCATTGGTCGGCCCTCTCGGTCAGCAGGTGAGAATATTTATTGAACACCTATGTTACATGAACAGTGGTGTTAGATTAATAGGCGTAAGCCGCATGCTGTCAAGCGGCCGCCGACGATCGAGGAGGTTTCACCAGATGTCCGGTGATGTGGTGGTCCGCACTCACAACGGCACCCGGCGCGGGCGTCCGCCGCAGACCCCCGAGCAGGCCGACGAGGTGCGTGCCCGGATCGAGCTGGCCACCGCCGAGGTATTCACCGAGCACGGCTCGCGCGGACTGAGTGTCGCCCGCATCATCGAGCAGGCCGGCATCTCCCGGCCGACGTTCTACCGCTACTTCGGCAATGCCGAACAGCCACTGCACTCGCTGCTGACCCTGTCCAACGAGGGCCTGGTCGGCGGGATCCGGACGGCTCTGGCGCACTCGTTCGAACCGGTGCAGCTGGGCATCGCGATCATCGACGCCTATCTGGAATGGGCGCGCGGGCACGGCCCGATGCTGCGTCCGGTCTTCGCCGAACTGCACGATCCGGCCTCACCGGTCTCGGCCTATCGCGAGGAGGCGTTCGACGACATTCGCGCCCTGGTCCGCGCCAAATTCACCGAACTCGGCCGCTCCCTGCCCAGCCCGCTCGACCTCGACACCGCCCTGCAGACCTGCGAATACGTGGTCTATCGCGTCTCCTCGGCCGCGAACCCGGGCAGCGAACCCGATCCCGCGCAGGTCACCGAGGCGCGCCTGACCATGATCCGCAGCGTGCTGGTCACCCTCGGCGGCCGCGCCGATGTCGAACGGGCACTGGCGATTCCGGGAATCTTCGACGAACGCGGCTGAATGAACGCGGCCGCGTCGCGAGCCACGGCCCGCGACCGGCCGGTCCGCCGAGGGACCGGCCGAACAGCGCATCCGCCCGTCGCGGAATCAGGGCGGTGGTAGCGCGCCGCTGGACGCCACGCCCAGCAGGTGCGACCGGAATGCCGAGCTGGACCAGTTTCGAACACGACGGCGATAGCCACGGGGAATACGCCTCGACAGCGTAGGCCACCGGCGCGCACGACACGTCGGCCGACACCGCGTACGCGCAGGAACCCGGGCCAACTCAGCCACGTAATCCGCTGGCGCGCAGGACACGTCGGCCGATTCCGGCGCGGATGGCATCCTCGGTGCCGATGATCCGGACGTGGTGGCGGGCGCGGGTGATCGCGGTGTAGAGCAGTTCGCGGGTGAGCAGGGTGGATTCGGGGCCGGGGAGCACGATGGACACCGTGCCGTACTGGCTGCCCTGGCTGCGATGGATCGTCATCGCGTATACCGTTGTGACGCCGGGGAATTGGGTGGGGTGGACCAGATACGGTTCGCTGCCGCGCTGCAGGGCCGCGCGCAGTCCCCCGTCCGGGCCGCGCACGATCACGCCGGTGTCGCCGTTGTAGATGCGCGCCTCGTGGTCGTTGGCGGTGACCAGCAGCGGCTGACCCGGATACCAGTGTCCGGCACCGGGTTCCGCGCCGATTCCGGAAGCGGCCACCCAGCCCGCCGCCATCCGGTCCCAACGCTCGACGCCGTATCGGCCCTGCCGGTGCGCGCACAGCAGGCGATGCGATTCCATGGCGGCCAGCGCCGCCGCCGCATCGCCGTTCTCGGCCGCGGCGGTGCACTCGCGGGCGGCCAGGATCACATCGTCGCGGACGGCGGTGATCTCCTCGGGTTCACACAGCGACAATTCCGTGCCGCCGTCGGCCAGCAGAGCCAAGGCGGCCTCGGCGTCACCCGCGCGCACCGCGACGGCGAGCTCGGCGATCCGGCCGCCGAACCGGCGACCGCGGGTCAGGCGAATGATGCCGCCGCGCAGGCGATCCCGCTCCCGAGGACTCAACGCCTCGGTGCGGTCCGCCGCCCCCGGCTCGCCGAGATCGTCGCCGAGCACCTGCTCGAGCAGCGGATTCGGCGGGCCCGCAACGGGTCCGGCCACCAGATCGGCGAGTACCGCGCCCGCGTCCACCGAGGCCAGCTGATCCGGATCGCCCACCAGCACCAGGCGGGCGTCCCGGCGCACCGCGGGCAGCAGGCGGCTGGTCATGGTCAGTGACACCATCGAGGTCTCGTCCACCACGATGACGTCGTACGGCAGCCGGTTGAATTCGTTGTGCCGGAAGCGCGTCGCGCCGCCGCGCTGCCAGCCGAGCAGGCGGTGCAGGGTCGCGGCGGTGAGTTCGGGCAGATCCAGGTCACCGGCCTGCTCGCGGACCGACTCCTGTAGGCGCGCAGCAGCTTTCCCGGTCGGTGCGGCGAGGGCGATGCGCAGCTCGGGCGCGTCGGGCATCGACTGCTGATGGGCCACCAGCAGGGCCAGAATCCGGGCGATGGTGTGCGTCTTGCCGGTCCCCGGGCCACCTGCGACGACGGTCGTCCACTGCGTCGCGGCCAGCGCGGCGGCGACCCGTTGCCGGTCCGGGGGGTCCCCTGGGCCGCCGGTATCGGGAAAGAGCCGGTCCAGCTGCCGCCGGATCGTCTCCGGATCGATCATCGGATGGGTCATGGCGCGTTCGGTGAGCACCTCGCGGATGGTCTGTTCCTGCCGGTAGTACCGGTCCAGGTACAGCAGCGGGCCCGCGCCGGCGGACTCCACCAGGCGCAACGGCCGCAGCGGTCCGGCGGCGCTGCCCTGAACCAGCGGGCTGTTCCGCAGGGCCGCGAGCACCCGCGTCTCGTCGGGCCAGGGCAGGGTCGCCGGGTCGATCGGTTCGTCGGCGGTGTCCGCGTCGGTGTCGAAACCCTCACCGTCCACGCCGATCTCGTGCATTCTGGCCAGTTCGAGACAGACCGAGCCGGATCGCACCGCGCGCACCGCCAGCGCCGTCGCCAGCAGCACCGACTCGTCGTCCTCGCGGCCCAGGCGCCCGAGCCGAAGCGCCACATGCACATCCGCGGCCGCGAGCACCCCCGCGGCATTGAAGGTGCGCAACAACCCGGTGGCACGCTGGGCGAGCTGGATCGCGGTCATCGCCACCGCCCTGCCAGGAGATCGGACAGCTCCCCGGCCAGCGCGGGCGGCGGATCCCAATCGAAAACCCCGCAGCCAGGCGGTGTTTCGGGCCCGATCATGCCGCGCACGAACAGGTATCGGATCCCGCCGAGATGACGGGCGGGATCGTAATCCGGCAGACGCCAGCGCAGATAGCGGTGCAGCGCGGCCGAATACAGGATCGCCTGCAGGGGATAGTGCGAACGCATCATCTCCGCGGCCATCCGCTCGCGGGTGTAGTGCGCGACGGTCAGATCCCCGGTGCCCAGCCGGTTCGTCTTGTAGTCCACCACGACGAACCGCGGTCCGGACGTGCGCAGGACGGCGTCGATACTGCCGGTCAGGAAGCCGCGCAACGGGGTGTCCGGCAGCGTGTCGATCTGGTCGGCGTAGCCGGCGAACGGGTCGTCGGCGGGCAGGTGCGCACGCAGCAGATCGGCGATTCGGCGCAGGGTCACCCGCTCGGCGCGCGGGGTGTCACCACCGGCCAACGGCAGTTCGAAATCCAGCTCGCTGAGTCGATCCCGGCCGGAGACCTGGGCCAGGCTGCCGGTTTCCATGGGTGTGTGCAAGACCGCGAGCAGGGCGGTGGCCAGGGCGTCCGGATCGATATCGGCCAGCAGTTCGCCGATGGCGTCCGCGCAGCGGGTACGGACCTCGGCGGCCAGATCGGGAGCGTCGGTGTCGACGTACTCGAGCACGCCGTGCACCAGCGTGCCGAAATCCGCGCCGTAAGGCAGATCGTTCATGAGTGATGGGGCGGCGGAATCGATTTCGATCTCCGCCGGGATCTCGGCCGAGGGCTCGGCGGGCTCGTCCGAGACACCCCCATCGACCTCGGGCTCCGCGACGTGCATATCGTGCGCCCCTGCGGTGAGCGCGGAATAGGACGTGCGCCGCCAGTCCTGGTCGATGACGCGGTCGAACCGCGCCACGGCGAGTTCTGCGGCGATCGATTCGGCACGTTCCCAGCGTGGCCGCACCGGGTCGGCGTGTTGCACCTCCCGCACCGCGATGACACCGCCCGGCGCGCCCTGCGCCCAGTGCGAAATTTGTTCCCCCACAACGTTGTCCACCGGAATCTCGCCGCGGCCCGGCACCTCCCGGCTGCCCGGCATCCGGCCCAGCATCATCCGGTGCAGCGGCGCGGCCGCGGTGCCGTAGGTGGGCGCCCACCAGGCCACCACCTGACACTGGGCACGAGTCAGTGCCACGTACAGCAGGCGCAGTTCCTCCCCCGCCTCCTCGGTCTCGCTGCGGCGCTTGCGATCGTTGTAGCCCAGAGCTTCCGGGCCGCCCACATCGAGCACCCGATTGCCGCGCTCGTCGTGGAACATCAGCGTCGCCGGATACGGATTGCGCGCGTTGTCCCAGGCGAAAGGCAGATAGACCAGCGGAAACTCCAGGCCCTTGCTAGCGTGCACAGTGGCGATCTGCACGGCCGCGGCGTCGCGGTCCAGCCGTCGGCTGCGGTTGGCGACCGCGCCGGAGGCCGGATCGCGCACCCGATCGCCCAGCCATCGGGTCAGCGCGCTCAGGCCCAGGGATTCGCGCAGTGCCACATGGTCGATCAGCTGGGCGATGTGACGCAGATCGGTCAACTCCCGTTCACCACCGGCCACCGCGAGAAGCCGTGGCGCCAAGCGGGTCTCGGCGGCCAATCGCTCGAAGACCGCCGCGAATCCGGCCCGGCCGAACAGCCGGGCCGACTCGCGCAGTTGCTGACCGACGCGGCCGACCAGATCGGCTCCGCCCGAATCGATCTCCTCGGCCGAGTAGCCCAGCAGCGGCGTCGCCGCGGCCAGACGCACCCGGTCGGCCCGGTGCGGCTGCTCCAGAGCGCGCAGCAGCCACAGCCAGTCCGTGGCGCTGCGAGTGGCGAAAACGCTTGCGCCACCGGCCAGTACCGAGGCCACACCCACCTCGTCCAGGGCGGCCCGCACGACATCGATCTGCGAGCGCGTGCGCACCAGGACCGCGATATCGCCGGGCCCCAGCGGCCGCTCGCCGATCCGCAGGCCCGCGTCCAGTTGCCGCACGATATCGGCGGCCAGATCCGCCGCGACCCGCGAACGCTGGCGGCCGACCGCCGGGAATCCGGACTTGTTCAGCGGACCCGCGCCGGTGCGCCGAAACCACCTCAGCCGCAACGGAGTCCGATCGCCCTCGCCGGACAGTCGGGTGTGCGGCCGCACCGCCGCCACCGGATGTACGCCGATCTCCTTGTGCCCCAGCGTCGCACCGCCCATCAGATGGTCCAGCGCGCCCAGCAGACCGGCATCGCTGCGCCGGTTGACGGTCAGTTCGCGACGCTGATCCGCAACGGCCACCGCGTCCAGATAACTGAGCACCTCCGCACCGCGGAACGCGTAGATGGCCTGCTTCGGGTCACCGACCAGCACGAGGGTGGCGTGCCCGTGGAAGCACCGGCGCAGAATCTCCCACTGCAGCGGGTCGGTGTCCTGGAACTCGTCCACCAGCGCGACCCGGAACCGCTCGCGAATACGATCGCGGGCCCGCTCGCCGTGTACCGGATCGGCGAGTACGTCGTGCAGCAGCACCAGCAGATCGTCGAAGTCGCGAATGCCCGAGAGTCGTTTGCGCCGTTCGGTTTCCGCGCGCACCGCCACGCCGAACGCAACTCGCTCGGAGGCCGTCGGGTCGCCGCACTCCTCCTCGGGAACCAGCCGGGCCTGCCGATCCCGGACCGCCGCTGTGGCCAGCGCGTGCGCGTCCTTCATCGAGAAGGGCGGCACCGCCCGCGCGTACCGGGCCAGGAACAGATCCTCGGTGACGGTGGCGACCAGGTCGTCGACGTTCTCGACCAGCCGCACTCCCGGATCGTGCTCACCGGCCAGCCCCAGCTCGTCCAGCATCCGCTGACAGAAGCTGTGCGTGGTCGCGATGGTCCCCGCGTCGAACTCCGACAGCGCGGCCAGCAGCCGAGACCGCCGCAACCGAATCTCGGCCGAATCCGCCTGTGCCAGATGACGAATCAGCTCGTCTTCGCTACGCGCGGCGGCCTCCGGATCGGCCAGCGCAGCCGCGGCAGCGACGAAGCGATCGCGCGTGCGCTCCCGCAACTCCTGCGTCGCCGCCCGGCTGAACGTCACCAGCAGCAGTTCGGAGATATCCACCTCGCACTCGGCCACATACCGCACCGCGAGCCCGACGATCGCATACGTCTTCCCGGTCCCCGCACTCGCCTCGAGCACGGTCGTCCCGCCCGGCAACTCCCCACACAATTCGAATCCGCGCCCCGAGCCACCGGCCGAACTGGCCCTGGCAGCGCTGTGTCCGGCCTGTTCCCCGGCACCATTTCGACTCGCAGCGAGATCGTCGGAATGCCGCGAAGGTTCCGTTGTCCCCGGCGAATCCCACCGGTTCTCGTCCACCGGCGGTGCAACCCCACCGGCAAGCCCGGGAGCCGTGTTCGCATCCGATTCCGACGGCTCATGCCGCCAGGCAGTCGGAGCACCGGAGCCTCGCGACGAGCCATCGTCGGTGCTCGGCGAATTCCCGTTCGTACCTGCTGGCGGCACCACAGGATCGACCGCCTGCGCAGCGGTCACTCGATCCGCAGATTCGCGTGCCTGGTCGATCGCACCGGCGGCAGGATTCGAGCCGGAGCAATTTTCGGCAGATTCTCGCGGAGCCGCCGTCCGAACACTCTGCGCTGCCGGCGTCACGGTGATCGGGCTCTCGGCGAGGGCCGGATCCGGGTCCGCCACACGTTCGCTGTCATCGTCCGTCGCCCCAGCGGAAGTAGTTTCGCGGCAGGGGCTTTCGCGGGTCGGGAGTGCATCCTGAACCTTATCCTCGGCCGGTACCGCGAATTCCGCGGCATCGTCCGACGCCGGTTCGGATGCGGCCGGTTGTGGTTCGCGTTCGCCGGTCGATGGTTCGGCGTGCGTGTCGGCGTCGGGATGTACGAGGTCGGCGAATTCGGACGCCTCGGGCATGTCGAACAGGTCGGCGGTGACCGGGGTTCCCGAGCGGCGGGGCGCTGGGGATTTCGCGGCCCGGCGGCGGGGACGGTGAGCCGGGGCCTCAACGGGGAAAAGTTCCTCACTCATGGCTGTCCCTGGGTTTCGGCGGCGAGCAGCGGGGCCCACAGGCGGCGGGCGAGGGATCCGAACTGGGTGGGTTCGCCCGACGGATCCGGTTCGGCCAGTGGGGTTTCCAGTAGTTCCAGGCGGGGCGCCGGGCCCCAGACGTAGCGCAGGTAGCGGTCGGTGTGCTCACCGTAGGGCTTGGGGCCGTGCGCGCCGCCGAGGAATTCCTGCTCGGCGGCCGTGCGGGCCTCGTCCACATTCGCGCCCTGGCAACGGCGTTCGGCATAGACCGCCGACGCGGCGGTGGCGATCGGCAGCGGTTCGCTCAGACCCAGATCGCGCAATTCCACCAGATCGCGCAAGATCTCCTGTGCCACAGCGCCATTGGGTGCGGCCAGTACCGAACGCCATGCGGGGCGGCCGAATCTGCCCCGGCCGAAGGTCAGCGCCTGCCAGCTCTGATGCCGCTCGGTCGCCGCCAGGGCCAGCACCCGCACCCAGGCCGCGATCCGGTGTTTGGGGGCCAGACGCGAGAAGGTGGTCCGCACCACCGCATCGTCGTGCACATCCGCGACCGTGCCGCGCAGCAGCCTGCCCTCACCCAGATCCACCGCGATATCGATACTGCGAGAAGGTAATTCGTGGATCGGCCGGGCCACCCGAACGAGCCGGTCGACGGTGCTCTCGACCTCGTCCAGCACCGCCGCGCCGAGCCCGAACGGCGGCAGCGTCCCGCGCCGCCATTCGGCCGCGCGCAACGTCTCGGGCTCGGCGCCGTGCAATCGCGCGGTCAGCATGCGCTCGCCGATATTCCATTTCGTCAGGCCGTCCAGTTCGATCGGCAGCCGCTCGTCGATCTCCTCTTCCTCCTCGGGCACCCTGATCCCCAGGCGCTGCCACAGGAATGCCCGGACCGGATGCTCGACGAACGAGATCAGTTCCGCGAGTTCGACATCCGAGCGCACGGCGGCGGGCAGCGGTGCGGGCAGGAAGCCCGTCGGCGCGCGCACCGTACCGGCCGCGGCCCGCGCACCGGCCAGGGCGATCGCGTCGAAGCTGAACGGCCGCACCGGGTCGAAGTTGCGACTGTCGAAGGCTTGCAGGGGATGTCGCGTCACCACCGAGCCGAGTTCACCTCCTCGCTGCGCGGCCAGCACATCGAGCAGTTCGGCCAGCGGGATCGCGGGCGGGCGATGCGCGCCGGTGACCGGATCGGCTCCGGTGTGCAGCACGACCAGCCGTTCCCCGGCCGCCATGATGGCGTCCAGCAGCATCTGACGGTCCTCGCTGCGCGGATCACGTTCTCCCACATGCGGATCGCGGGCCAGCACATCGTCCCCGTCGATACCGCCCGCGCGCGGGAACACCTCGTCGTCCAGGCCGAGCAGGACCACCACGCGATGCGGCACCGAGCGCATCGGAGCCATCGCGCACACGGTCAGCTCGCCGGTGCGGAAATTGGTGCGCACGGAGCGCGCGGCCAGTCGCGATTGCAGCAGCGCGGCGATATCGGGCAGCCGCAACGCGATATCACCCCCGTGTTCGAGGGCCGCACTCAGTTCGCGGCGCGCCTGCACGGCCTGCCAGGTGTTCGCATACGACACCTCGGTCAGCAGATCCAGCGCCCGCCCGAGCACCTCGGCCCACTCGTGCGCCGGGCGCGATCCCCCGGCCGGATCGACCGGCGTCGGCCCGCGCAGATCGCGCACGCAGACCGCGAGACGGTCGGTGAACTCGGCGAATCGCCCGGCCAGATCCACATCACCGGAGTCGACGTCCTCGAGCGGCAGGGCGAGATCGAGCCAGTCCTCGGAGGATTCACCCGCCGCGACACCGAGCAGAATCCGGTCCACCGCCGCGTTGAGCGTGTTCTGCGCGAAGTCCCCGAGCCCGAACGCCTGCCGCTGCCGCTGCCCGATCCCCCACCGCGCACCGGTCTCGGCCGCCCATTCCCGCAGCCGCTCGATATCGTCGTCGTCGAATCCGCAGCGCATCCGCACCGGTTCGGCCGCGGCCAGATCCAGCACCTGGGTGACGGTCACCCGGCCGTCGGCCAGATCGAACAGGGCCAGCAGCACCGCCAGCACGGGATTGGCGGTCCCAGCCGTCCGGTCGGCCAGCCGCACGCGCAGGTCGTGCGCGGGATTGCTCGCGGCCGTGGCAGTTTCGCCCGACCGGGGATCGGCGTGCCACTGTCCGAACGCGGCTCGCACCAGCGGCGCGAAACTCTCCACATCCGGGCACAACACGATCACATCGCGCGCCTCGAGCGTCGGATCCTCGGCGAACAGACCCAGCAGTACGTCCCGCAGCACCTCCACCTGACGCGCGGGCCCGTGACACGAGTGCACCCGCACGGTGTCATCACCGGGCATCGAGTCCGGGTGCGGCGGCCACACATCCGCCCGTATCCCGTCCTGCAATGCGGAAAGCACTGTGCCCGAGGATGTTTCGCCGCCGCTTCCCGGATGATGCATATCGATCGCCGAGCCCATCGCGCGCACCCGCTGCTGCAACTCCCGCACATCGCGTCCCAGCGCGGCCAGCAGCGGATGCGCCACGGCCAGCGCACTCGAATCGGCCGACCGGCGCGCGGCATCGGCCCCCGGATCGGCCGCGTTCAGCGTGGCCCACATGACCGGACTCGGATGCACCAGCCACACGTGCACGTCGCGATGTTCGGCCAGCGCGGCAAGCACGTTCACCTGATCGATGCTCGAGCGGGACGGGCCGAACAGCGAGATCCGTTGCGGCAGTTCGACGATGCCCGGTTCGGAGCGCAATCGCGCACACGCTCCCGGCAGTCGTTCCGCGGGGCTCGGCGTGCCGATGCTCTCGCGCAGCCGCCGCCACAGTCGCGGCTGCCACCGCAGATCCGCCGAGAGTTCCGCGCCGAATCCGTCGGTGTCCGCGCCCGCGGCCCAGTCTGCGATCACAGTCGGGCGCTGGGTGGCGTAGCCGTCGAACAGCGTCGCGACGCCCATGGCCGTGGCGAATCGCCGGCCCGCCCGATACGAGCGCCCCGACGGATCGTCCGCACCGAGATGCCGCGCCGGAACCGCGCACCACGGCTCGCCGACCGAGGCATCGAGCACCCGAATCAGCGACCACACCATGCGCTCGGGCGCCCACGGATCCGCATCGGCGGCGACACCGCTCGCCGCGCCCAGCGCGTCGGCGGTCAGGGCGGCGACAGAGGTGAATCGCACATTCGCGCAAACCCCGTCACCGGCGCTGCCGCCGAGCACCCCGGCCAGCCGCTGCGTGAGCCAGCGCTCCACCCCCTTGGCCCCGACCGCGACCACCTCGGCGGCGAACGGGTCCTCGAGCGGCCTGGCCAGTACCGACGCGAGCTCATCGGCGAGGGTGTCCGCCCGTTCGGCCCGGTGGATGTGCAGCGCCATGGACCGCCTCTTTCGTCTGTTTTCGCGCGGCCTGTGGCGCCGCGCCCCGGTGAACTGTGTCTCGGCCCGGCCGCCCGCCGATAGACCACGCGACATTACCGCCCGCGATCAATCCGCCCGCGCGGCCCCGCACCCGAGACGGTTCACACCCGCCCCGGCGAACCGCAGGTGACGGCCGGTACCAGTAACCGGCCCCGACAATCGTGCACCCGAGCGAGCCTCCCACGAGCCCGACACACCGTGACGATCCGGACACGCCGACGACCACATCGCCTCGAATCCGACCCCGACCAAACGCCCGGGCAACGGCTACTCCACAGCGAATAGCACTGAGCACCGCATTGTCCAAGATTCGCGATATATACCAAATTCGTAGCAACACAAGCGGATCCATGTGTGACGGTGAATACTCGCATCGACCGGGATTCGCCACCGCGTGTCACCCCGGCGGACGCTGCGCGATGTGCCACAGTGCTCTGCGGGGAGGCAACGGGAGAAGCGGTTTCGAAAGGCTGGTTCGGTAGATGTCTGCGTCGGTGATTCCCCTCGTACCCAGATCAGGGTTCACGGTTCGCCGCATGGGTGACCGCTGGGAACTGGTCAATTCACGCCACTACGGCCGCACGATCGTCCTGAATTCATGGCCTCGCGATCGGCACACCGAGGCATTCTCACACTGCTACCGGCTCAACGGCCGCAGCGTCGAGGAACTGCTCGCCGCCTTCCGCTGAGGCCGCACCGCCGGGCCGTTTCGAACCGCACCACGGTCGAAATGCCTTGCGCGGCAACGTCGACGGCGACCTAGCACATCCAGCGGCAGACCTCAAGACGTGCATCGGACGCCTCCGCCTGTCTAAGGTGGTCCACCGTGCGTTATCCCCGCTCCGCCTCGCGCGCTACTCGCCCCTCACGCATGGCCGTCGGCGCCTGCGTCCTCGCCGCCGGCCTGATGGCCACCGCACCGGCCGTTCACCCGGCCCCTGCCACGGCTTTCCCGATTCGCGTCCAGGGCTGTGTCAACGGCTTCGACTGCGATATGAGCCAGCGCATCGCGCAGGTCAACTCCTATCTATCCGGACGACCCGGTGTCACGGGTTACGTTGTGCGCGACCGGAAAACCGGCGCGGTGTACAGCAACGGCAATGCCAACAGGCCGATCTGGACCGCCTCCACGATCAAACTCGCCATCGCCGAGGATCTGATCAACCGGCAGCGCGTCCACGCGATCGTGATCACGCCGCAGGATCGCGCACTGCTCGAGTCGATGCTGGCCACCTCCAACGACAACGCCGCCGACATCCTCTGGACCAAATTCTCCGGACCCGACCACCAAGCCTTCAACAAGGCCTTCCGCGCCAACGGCATGACCGGCCTCGCCCCGCAGCCCACCCCCGCCGGGAAGGTGTTCCCGGACTGGGGTTTCCAGAAGTGCACCGCCGCGGACCTGGACCGGCTGATGTCCAACGTCCTGGACCATATGAACCCCGCCGACCGGAACTACCTGCTCGACCGCATGCGCAAGGTCGACACCAACCAGCACTGGGGTGTCTGGGGCGCGGGCGCGGCGATGAATCCGGGCCTGAAGAACGGCTGGTCCCAGGAGCGCAGCGGCTGGGTGGTCAACTCGGTCGGCTTCGCCGGTCCCAACGAGCGCTACACCCTGGCCGTCATGAACGACCTGGGCGACAAGGGCGGCTACGACGACGGCGAGCAGACCACCACCCAGGTCGCCAAACTCCTCCTCAGCGGCAGAAGCTAGCGCCGCCGCAGGTGCATGGGGGCCCCGTCGCGGGGGAACGGGATGGTGTTGAATCCCCAAGGCATCAGGTAGCTTTCGGGGATTCGCCACTCGTATTCGCGGACCATGGCGGCGAGGACGACCTTCACCTCCAGCATGCCGAAGTGCATGCCGATGCACTTGTGCGCGCCCGCGCCGAAGGGCATCCAGGCCAGCCGGTGGGATTTGTCCTCGCGACGGTGCTCGGCGAACCGTTCCGGATCGAAAACCGCTGGGTTGGACCAGAATTCGGGCAGCAGGTGGTTCACTCCGTAGGCCACGTCGATATGCGTGCCCGCGGGAATGTAGTGACCCGCGATCTCGGTGTCGCGCACCGAGCGACGCACCAGGCCCGGCACCGGCGGCACCAGGCGCAGGCTCTCCTTGATGACCAGCTCCAGATCGTGCAACTCGTCCAGATCGGCGATGGTCGGCGGCGCGCCATTGGTCCGTTCATGCAGCGCCAGCACCTCGGCCCGCACCCGCTCCTGCCACTCCGGGTGGTGGCCCAGATAGTAGGCGGCCGCCGTGGCCGTCGTCGTCGTGGTGTCGTGCGCGGCCATGATCAGGAAGATCATGTGATTGACCACGTCGGCATCGCTGAACTGCTCGCCGTCCTCGGTGCGCGCATGGCACAGCGCGGAGAAGAAATCCGGTGTGTCCGAACGCCTCTTCTCCGGCAGCATGCGTTGGAAATACGCTTCGAGCACCTTGCGCCCGCGCAATCCGGCGTTCCAGGCCGTGCCCGGCAGCGGCTGCCGCACCACCGACAGCGACGCGTGCGTGCAATCGACGAACGCGGCGCCCAGGCGACGACGTTCGGGCCCCGGATCCGCGGCCATGAAGATCTCGCTCGCGGTCTCCAGCGCCAGATCCTTCACCGTCGGATACAGCTCCACACGCGAGCTGTCCGCACCCGCGGGCACCCACCCGGCGATGGCATTGTCGACGGCCGGACCCAGTTGCGCCAGATAGGAGACCAGCCTGTCGCGGGTGAATGCCTGCTGCATGATGCGGCGGTGATACATGTGCTCGTCGAACTCGAGCAGCAGCAGTCCGCGGTGGAAGAAGGGACCGATGAAGTAGTCCCAGCCCTGCCCGAAGTCGTTGCGGCGCTTGCCGATCACCTCGTCCACGGCCTCGGGCCCGGCGACCAGCACCCGGTCTATGCCGAGCGCCTTGTTGTAGCTGACCGGACCGTAGCGGTTGTACCGATCCATTATCTCCGCAGTGCCCCAGCGCAGATATTGCAGCGCTCGCCCGAGATACGGCAGACCCACATCGCCGCGGACGGTCAGTTGCCCACTTCCCTCGGGTGGGGCGGCAAGCGACAGTTCGCGGGGCGGGAGCAGACGTAGCATCCGGTCGATCGGATGCCGGTCCGGGATCTGCAGAAGTCCGAGATTTTCCCGTTCCGCAGCGTCGACGCTGACCATGAGCGACCTTTCAATTAAAAGTACACCTTGTACATTACCGGTACGATGGCAATGTGACAAGGGATACACCGCGCGAATCGCGCCGTCCACGCGGACGGCCGCCCGGTCCGTCGCGGGATCCCGCAATCCGTCGCGGCGAAATCCTGGACGCCGCCGAACGCGTCGTCGCCGAATCCGGCACACCGATCACCTTCGCCCAGGTCGCCGCCGAAGCCGGATACGCCCGCACCGCGGTCTACGCGGTCTTCCCGGATATGCCCGCCCTGGTCGACGCGCTCGCCGAACGGCATATGGAGGGTCTGCTCGCCGCCGCCGACGCGATCCTCACCCAGCCGCTGCCGGTGCGCGAGATGTTGCGCGCGATCGTGGCGCTGGTCTGCGATTTCGTCGACGCGAACCCCAATCGGCACCACCTGCTCATGCAGCGCCTGCAATCCGACGAATCCCTCGGCGCGGGCGTCGTCGGCCACCACCGTCCCCTGTTCGCCCGGCTGTCCGAATGGGCGACCGAGGTCTTCGAATCCATCCTGCGCACCGTCGACGCGGATCCCGCGCTGGCCCGCGTCTGGGCCAGCGCGACCATCGGCGCGATCCTCATGTCCGCCGAGGACTGGGGCCGCGATCCGGTCCGCGACCGCGCCGAATTCGTCGACCGGCTCACCGCGTTCCTGTGGCCGTCGGTGGAGAGCATCGGCGGTGACCGATTCATCGGGCCGATCGACCTGCCCGGCGAGCACGATCCCGGGCCGGTCCGCGATCATGCGACCCGCCGTCCGCGGGCGTGACCCGGACGCGCCGGTTCCTTCCGCTCGCCGTGACTGTCCGCTGGGGGCCGACTACGGTATGGCGTGTCGGAACACCCAACGCAATCGGGCGAGGAGCGGGAGACATGGGCATCCAAACCGGCGGTAAGCAGCGCCATCGGGTGGTGGTGATCGGTTCCGGCTTCGGCGGCCTGTTCGCCTGCCGACATCTGAAGAAGGCCGACGTCGACATCGTCCTGATTTCCAAGACCTCCACGCACCTGTTCCAGCCGCTGCTTTATCAGGTCGCCACCGGCATCCTGTCCACCGGCGAGATCGCCCCCGCGACCCGCATCGTGCTGCGCAAGCAGCAGAACGTGCAGGTGATCATGGGCGACGTGCACGATATCGACCTGGTCGAGCGCACCGTCACCTCGGAGTTGCTGAACGAGGACACCGTCACCCCCTTCGACAGCCTGATCGTGGCGACCGGCGCTCAGCAGTCGTACTTCGGCAACGACCATTTCGCCACCTATGCCCCGGGCATGAAGACCATCGACGACGCGCTCGAACTGCGCGCCCGCATCCTCGGCTCGTTCGAGGAGGCCGAGCTCGCCACGACGCAGGAGCGGCGCGACCGGTTCCTGACCTTCGTCGTGGTCGGCGCGGGCCCGACCGGTGTCGAACTGGCCGGTCAGATCGCCGAACTCGCCGATCGCACCCTGGCAGGCACCTTCCGCAACATCGATCCGCGCGACGCCCGCGTCATCCTGGTGGAGGGTGCGGACGCGGTGCTCAAGCCGATGGGCCCCAAGCTCGGCCCGAAGGCGCAGCAGCGCTTGGAGAAGATGGGCGTGGAGATCCAGCTCAACGCGATGGTCACCGATGTCGACGCGCGCGGGGTGACGATCAAGGACCATGACGGCGAGCGTCGCATCGAGGCCGCCTGCAAGGTCTGGTCGGCCGGTGTGCAGGCCAGCGGCCTGGGCAAACAGCTCGCCGAACGCTCCGACGGGACGCAGACCGATCGCGCCGGGCGCGTCATCGTCGAACCCGATCTGACCATCAAGGGGCATCCCAACGTCTTCGTGGTCGGTGACCTGATGTCGGTGCCGGGCGTGCCCGGCCAGGCGCAGGGCGCGATCCAGGGCGCGACCTACGCCGCCAAGCAGCTCACGGCCGAGGTCTCGGGTAAGCAGAAGCCCGCGGATCGCGTGCCGTTCAAGTACTTCGACAAGGGCAGTATGGCCACCATCTCGCGGTTCGACGCGGTGTGCCAGATCGGCAAGCTGGAGTTCAGCGGTTTCTTCGCCTGGCTGATGTGGCTGGTGCTGCACCTGTACTACCTCATCGGATATCGCAGCCGGGTGGTCACGGTCTTCCAGTGGTTCGTCGCGTTCCTCGGCCGCAATCGCGGGCAGATGGCCGCGACCGAGCAGTGGGTGTTCGCGCGGCTGGCACTCGAGGCGCTCAACGGCAACGAGGACGACGAGAAGGAAGTGCGCGCCGAAACCGGTAATGGCGCTGGCAAATCCGCGCGAAAAGCGGTGCCGGACCCCAAAGCGGGCTGAGCGACAGAACTTCTCGGCATCCAGCCAGCTACTTCTTCGTCGACACGCGAATTTCCACGCATATTCGGATACGACCAATCCGGCAGCCTGCCCTGATCCGAATGTGGGACGTCGCTATCCCTGTCACGAAGAAAGGTCGCAATGGCCGGAGGCAAACACAGAGCGCCTAATCCACACCGTACCCGCGTCGGCAATGTCGTTGCGGCGAGCGCGGTTCCGCTGGTTCTGGCCGTGGTCGGAAGCGGTGCGGCCACCGCGGCGCCCGCGCATCCGAGTACGGCGACCCAGCACGACGAATCGACTCCGCAGCGGCCGGCGAACAATGTGCCGCATGTGCATCCCCATGAGGGTCTGCGCATTCCCAGCGATACGCTCAGCTCACTGCAGGACGCACGGCCGATGCCCGATCAGAGTTATCTGGCTCCGGTCGGGCAGTTGCACGCGCCGACGGCGGTCGCACCGGTGCCGCCGATCGCACCGCCACCCGGCAAATTCCGTTTCGGCGACGTCCAGTTCGACGCGCCGACGTGGATCAACCGCGATCAGGCGATCATCGTCAACGATCAGTCCGCTCAGGCCGAGGCGAATATGGCCACCTTCCTGGACTCGGTCGGCATGGAACGCAGTCGATCGGATCGGATCGCCTCGGCGACGGTCGGTGACGCCGCGATCGGCGCGGTCGCGGGCGCGGCTGCCTCGGCGCCGCTCGCGGCCACCTCCGGTCTGGTCGGCGGTGTGGCCGGTCTGGTGGCGGGGATTCCGTTCCTGCCCGCCGGGCTGATCGCCGGGCCCGCCCTGGGAGCGGCCATCGGCGCGGGCGTCATCACGGTTCCGTGGGCCGCCGCGGGTGCGGCAACCGGCGCCGCCGTCGGCGCGGCCCAGGGATTCACCGCACCGCCGCGCGTCGTCGCCGGCTGAATTTCTCCCCGCATCGGCACGGGCGGGAAGCGACCAACGGGTCCGCTTCCCGCCCGTCGCCGTTTCCGGAGTGCCTGTACGCAGGCACAATTCATCTATTCATCGAATGATTCGATGTCTTGCCCGAAATCGATGATCCGGACCCGCCGACACGCGGATAATCGCTGAGCACAGGGGGATTCGATGAGGATGCAAGGAGCTCCCATGCGCGGCAGGACATTACTTCGATTGGCAGCGATCGCCGGGATAGCGGGTTTGGCGGCCTGCAGCAGCACCGCGACGAAGAACACCGTGAGCGAAGGCAATACGAGTACGAGCGCGGCCGCGACGCCGCCCACGATCAGCAGCGAGCCGTTCGGTCAGGTCGGCGGCACGGCGGTGGACCGCTACACCCTGACCAGCGGACACGGTATGCGCGTGCGCATCCTGACCTACGGCGGCATCGTCCAGTCGATCGAGGTGCCGGACAAATCCGGGCGCACCGACGACGTCGTGCTCGGATTCCCGACGCTCGACGGCTATCTGGCCAACAACGGCTCGGGCAAGCCCTACTTCGGCGCGACGGTCGGCCGGTACGCGAACCGAATCGCCAAGGGCGCGTTCACCTTGAACGGCACCGAATACCACGTCCCGGTCAACAACAACGGCAACAGCCTGCACGGCGGCACCGACGGTTTCGATCAGAAGGTGTGGCAGGCCAGTCCGCAGAACGGCAACGGGACGGTCGGGCTGAAACTCCAATACGTCAGTCCCGCAGGCGAAATGGGCTATCCGGGCACACTGACCACGACGGTCACCTACACCCTGGATCAGCAGAACCGGCTCCGGATCGATTACGGCGCGACAACCGACGCACCCACGGTGATCAACCTGACCAATCACAGCTACTTCAACCTGGCCGGTGAATCCACCCTCGGCATCTACGACCAGAAACTCACCCTCAACGCCGACACCTACACCCCCACCGACGCCACCCAGATCCCGACCGGACAGTTCGTCCCGGTCAAAGGCACGCCGATGGATTTCACCACACCCACCGCGATCGGCGCGCACATCGCCGCGAACGATCCGCAACTCCTGCTCGCCCAGGGCTACGACCACAACTGGGTGATCAACCGCGGCGACAACACCGGCCTCGTGCAGGCCGCCAAGGCGCAGGACCCGCAGTCGGGCCGAACGCTGACCGTCTCCACCACCGAACCCGGCGTCCAGTTCTACACGGCCAACTTCCTCACCGGAACGTTCACCGGCACCAGCGGCCACGTCTACCGCCAGGGCGCCGGATTCACCCTCGAAACCCAGCACTACCCCGATTCCCCCAACCACCCCGACTTCCCCACCACCACCCTGAACCCGGGCCAAACCTTCAGCTCCACAACGGTATTCGCCTTCGGCACCGAATAGGGATCCGCTCGCCATCGGGGCGGCCGCCGAGGACACCCTCGCATGACCACCACGGCTCAGGTATCGCCGCTGGTCGATGAGCACACCGCGCTCGGCGCCGCCTTCACCGATTTCGCCGGATGGCAGATGCCGCTGAAGTACGACAGCCAATTGGCCGAACACCACGCTGTGCGCACCACCGCAGGCCTGTTCGATCTGTCCCACATGGGTGAAATCCGCGTCCGGGGCACTGACGCCGGTGCCGTCCTGGACTATGCCCTGGTGGGTGAGCTGTCGAAGGTCCCAGCCGGTCGCGCCAAGTACTCGCTACTGTGTAGCGCGGAAGGCGCGGTTGTCGACGATCTGGTCGTCTACCGCCTCGCGGACGAGCACTACCTGGTCGTCGCCAACGCCGCCAACGCGTCCGCCGTTTTCGCTGAACTCGCCACGCGTGCAAAGGGATTCGATGCAGCGGTAGAAGACCGCTCGGCCGAGACCGCGCTGATCGCGGTGCAGGGACCCGTCGCACAGGACGTCCTCACCGCGCTGGTTCCGCGCGAGCAGGCACAGCTCGTCACCGACCTGAGGTACTACGCCGTAGCGCCCGCCGAGGTCGCGGGGCTGCGGATTCTGCTCGCTCGCACCGGCTACACGGGCGAGGACGGATTCGAGCTGTATGTTCCAGGCGCCGACGCCGTAGAGCTGTGGCGGGCGCTGCTCGAGGCCACCACGGCCCGCGGTGGCGTACCCGCTGGTCTCGCGTGCCGCGACACGTTGCGGCTGGAAGCCGGGATGGCGCTATACGGCCACGAATTGACGCTGCACACCAACCCGTACGAGGCAGGTCCTGGGCAACCTGTGCGAACCAGGTACCGCCGTAACGGTCGATATCCGGGGCAGACAGGAGCAGTTCACCCTCACCCCCGCACCGTTCTACCGCAGATCCTGAATCCTGGTCCGCTCACCGGTCCTGGCCCACTCCCGTCATCCCGTCCGGCTTCCGCCGAAGCCGGTTACTCGAAGGTGTTCTCATGTCCGCCAACCTGATTCCCGATGATCGCAGTTACACCGCCGACCACGAATGGGTCTTGCTCGACCCCGGATCGGCGCTTCCGGACCACCCGGTCCGAGTCGGCATCACCGCTGTCGCAATCGAGTCGCTCGGCGATCTCGTGTACGTCGACCTGCCCGAGATCGGCTCCACCATCGTCGCGGGCGAGGCATGCGGTGACATCGAATCGACCAAGACCGTCTCCGAGCTCTATCCGCCGGTCAGCGGACGAGTGACACTGCTCAACACCACCGTCGTCGACAACCCCGATCTCGTCACCGCCGACCCCTACGGACAGGGCTGGCTGTTCGCCGTACTGCCGACCGCCACCGGGGACCTGCTGACCGCCGCGGAATACGCGGCGAGGTACGAGACGAACGCATGAGTGTCCCGGACCACGAGTTCACCGGCTTCGCCCGGAACATCACCGCGTTGATCAGCGAGATGCCATCAAGTAACGTCTCGTTATCCAACGATACATTAGACTTCTGACCTTCGAGAGCGACGCATCCACATCGCGGCCGACTCCAGCCATTCCTGCAACGGAACGCCGTATTCGCTTGCAGAAAGCAGCTTCAGAGACCCGTTCGGCCGCCCGCCCCTTGCCGGACGAAACCGAAAGGGTTACGCTAGATAACGGTACATTGCATAAAGTACCGTTATCTAGGGCAAATGATCATGATGGCGGTCCTCGGGGATCATCCATCCCGTGATGTGCAGGTGAGCTATGCGTGTCGACTCGAGGGCCACAATCATCCGGCCCCCCGAATGGGACTGTCTCGCCGCGGAAGTGCCCGAGTACACCGTGTCGATCCCCTGGCTCGAGACCATGGGGCCGCTACTGCCGGGCGAGCCTCGATGGCTGATCATCTCGGTGGACGAACAGGCGCGGGTTGGATTGCACGCCCGCTGGCTGCGGTCTCCACCTTCGGATGCCCGGTTCGACATCGCGGCCGCGCTGCGGGGCGATCTGCCGTCGCCGGTGCCGCGAACACCTCCGGCCGCGGTGCCGGACATCGCGCCGCTGTATCCGTCCGTGCTGGTGACACTGCCCGGATACGCCTGCGCGGCAGCCGGTTCCGGCGCCACCGAGCCGGCGCTGCTGCGGGAGACTCTGACCGCGCTGGACACCTGGGCCGCACAGCAGGGCGCGCGATCGGTGTCGTTCCTGTACATACCCGAGCGGCAGGAACCGCTGCGCCGGGCCTTGACCGAGTTCGGCGCGAGGCCGGTGGAGCTGTACCCGACCTGCGTGCTGCCGATGACTTTCGGCAGCATGGACGAATACCTGCGGCAATTGCGGAGCCCACGCCGCCGGGACATCGCGCGGCTGCTGCGCCGCCTCGCCGAGAAAGATATGACAGTCGGCGAGGTCGATCTGGCCGAGGTTCGCGACGACGTGCTCGAACTACGTCTCGGCCTGCTGCGCAAGTACAACTCCGCCGCCGATCGCGACACGCAGTCCGCGGCGCTGGATCGGATGCTCACGCACTACCGTCGCGAGGACATCGTGGTGACCGCGGCCCAGCGCGACGGCCGGGTCGTCGGCTTCGCCCTCGGTCTGCGGAACGGGAACACCTTGCGGCTGTTGTGGGCCGGTCAGCTGCCCGAGGCGCGCGGGGCCTACTTCGTGACGCTTTTCTACGCGCAGGTTCGTGCCGCGTTGGAGCGCGGCGTCGAACTCATCGACTACGGCACCCTCGAGTGGGGTCTGAAGACCGATCACGGCTCCCGGCTCGAGCAGTTGGCCGGCTACACGTGGACGGTGTCAGGCGATGGGCGGTAGTCGACTTTTCCTGTTCGGCCAATCCATCTCGCTGATCGGCGACGGTCTGGCCGTGCTCGCCATTCCCCTGCTGGTGTTGCAGCTGACCGGCAGCCCGGTGCTGTCGGCGCTCGCGGCCGCTCCGCGCGTGATCGGCTACCTGATCGCCGGGCTGCCCGCGGGGCCGCTGGTGGATCGCGCCGATCCGTGGCGGGTACTCGTCGCGGCCGATGCGGTGCGGATGGCGGTGTTCCTGCTGCTGGCTGCCGCGGTGGCGGTGAGCAGATGCCCGGTCGCGGCGATCCTCGGCCTTGCCTGCGTCGCCGGGGTGGCCGGGGTGTTCTTCGAGACCGCGCTGGCCGTCGCGGTGCGCGACCTGTGCACCGGACCCAGGTTGATGCGCGCCAACGGATTTCTCGAGACCTCCGGACAGCTCTCGCTCGTGCTCGGCCCGGCAACGGTGGGTGTGCTGGTGGCAGCGGCGGGCCAGGAGGCGGCGCTGCTGGCGAACGCTGGGACCTTCGCGGTGTCGCTGGTCACGGTGTGGCGGACATACAGACGGTTGCCTGGCAACGAATTCGCCAGCACCGCAACAACTTTGAGCGCCATTCGACCGGCGCTCCTCGGCGCGGGGGTTCTCAGGCCCGTCGGCTCCGAGTTCCGGACCGGACTGCGGTATCTGGTGACCTCGCCGCGCGTCGCGGGCATCACACTTGTGCAGGCGGTGATCTCCCTCGGTCTGGGAGTCGAGACGTTGATTCCGTTCTTCGCCCGCGAACGCCTCGGCGCGTCGGCTGTCCTGGTAGGGCTCGCGGTGGCCGGAGGCGGCGTCGGCGGGGCGCTCGGTGCGCTGATCGCGGCCGCCGCCGGACCACGCTGGTCACCGCTTCCGATGTGCCTGACGGGGGTGGCGCTGATGGCCGTCGGGCTGGCGCTGGTGGGCCTCGCGCCCGGCGTGCTGTGGCTGGCCGTCGCCAATGCGCTGCTGGCGGGGGCGTCCATGGTGGTGGTCGTCGTGGTCCGGACGCTGCGCCAGCGGGTGGTGCCGCGGGCGTTGCTCGGCCGGGTTACCAGCACGGCCCGATCACTCGTGCTCGCGGCCTCCGCGGCGGGCACGATGCTCGCCGGACTGCTCACCCGACTCGACGGCGACAACCCCCGCCCGGTGTTCGTCGGCGCCGCGGTGTTCGTCGCGGTGTCCACCGCGCTGGTGTGGGCGAGTGTGCGCGGCCGTACCGCTCGCCTACCCGACGTGATCGACAGGAGTAGCCAATGCGCCCCCATATCCTCGTGATCCACCGCTCACGTGGTCCCATCGCCCCCTATCTCGAACGCATCGATCACACCGCCCATGTGGTGACCTATGTGTGCGCCGCACAGGTTCTCCACCGCGTCCCGCGGCACGCGGCGGCCGAGGTCGTGGTCTTCGACGGCGCCGAACCGGTGGACGACGCGGTCCGCGGGCTCGCCGACCGCCACGGTGTGCCCGAACGCATCGTGGCGATCAGTGAGACGGACCTGCTGACGGCCGCGCAACTGCGGTCGGAGTTCGGCATCGCCGGTGACCTGCCCGCGCACGCACTGCCGTTCCGCGACAAGCTGGTCATGTACCAGCGAGCCGCGGCGGCCGGGGTCGCGGTACCGGCATTCGCCGACGCGACGGACACCGTGGCGGTCTCGGCATTCGCCCGGCGATACGGATTTCCTGTGCTCGTCAAACCCAGGCTGGGCGCTGCCAGCCGAGACATCGTCACCCTGTCCTCCGCCGCCGATCTGGTCGGCATGCCCGATCTGCACGCCGAACCCTTTCTCGCCCAACGGTTCTGCCCGGACGAGACCGGCTCGATCGATGGAGTCTGGACCGGCGCCGAACTCGGATCCTGGCGTGGCTCGAGGTACTTCCACAACTGCCTGGACTTCGCCACCGGCGAGAACAGCTGGGGGACAGTCGAGATCGACGATCCGGCACTCGCCGAACAGCTGGAGTCATTCGCGAGCGCGGTGCTCACGGCACTGAGCCCAGGTGCGCCAACGGTGTTCCACCTCGAACTCTTCCTGGGGCCGGTCAGCGCGCCGCGTCTGCAACTGCTGGAAATCGCCGGACGAATTCCCGGCGCCGAGGCAACCCATCTGTGGCGGGAGGTGCACGGCTACGACCTGGTCGGCGCGGCGCTGGACATCCAGATGGGCCGCACTCCGGCCGCCCGGCCGCTGCGGGCGGGTCAGGTCGCCGGCCAGTTGCTCGTACGACCTCCCGTCCCGCCACCGTGTGTGGTGACGGCCACGCGGTTCGAGGTCGCACCCGCCTACGCGCCCTACCACCACGCGATCCCGGCGGTGGGACAGGTCATAACCGAAACAGCCGGATATGTCGACATCGGCGCAAGTTTCCGGTTCCGCGCCGACACCTCGCAGGCCGTCACCGAGGCCATCCTGCACACCCTGTCCGGATTCCGAATGGACTGTGCCACCGATGAATTCGTCACAGTAGCGGCACAACCGCAACAATCGTGACCTCGATCCGAGAGAAGACGACCATGAAACTCTTCACCGGCGACCGGCTGGCGGAACTTGCCCGCCGCCGCGGGTTGCCCGACGATTACCTACGGGACCTCCGAGTCGTGTCCACCGTGCTGCCCTTCCGGGTCAACGATTATGTCGCCGACGAGCTCATCGACTGGTCGGCGGTACCCGACGATCCGATCTTCCGGCTGACCTTCCCGCATCGGGATATGTTGCCGCCCAGCATATTCGACGCTGTCGCCGAGCTGCTGGAAGCGGGCGCTTCGCGCGATGTGCTCGCCAAGGCGGCCGCGACGGCGCGGCACGCGCTGAATCCGCATCCCGGCGGTCAGATCGAGGACAACGTGCCGATGCTGGACGGGCATCCGGTGCTCGGCCTGCAACACAAGTACCGGGAGACGGTGCTGGTGTTCCCGTCGCAGGGGCAGACCTGCCATTCCTATTGCGGATATTGTTTCCGCTGGGCGCAATTCGTCGGTTCGGAGACCCGGCAGGCGCTGTCGGCCGCGGACCGAATGGCCGGATACCTGCGCGAGCATCCGGAGGTGACGGACGTGTTGTTCACCGGTGGCGACCCGATGATCATGCGCACCGACGTGCTGCGCCGCTGGGTGGAACCGTTCCTCGCCGCCGATCTCGAGCACATCGCCACCCTGCGATTCGGCACCAAGTCACTGTCGTATTGGCCGGCCCGTTTCACCGACGACCCCGACGCCGACGACCTCCTACGACTGCTGGAGCGGTGTGTCGCGGCGGGCAGGCACGTGGCGGTGATGGCCCACTTCTCCCATCCCCGGGAACTTCGGACCACGGCGGTGCAGCGGGCTATCGCGCGGGTGCGGGACACCGGCGCGGTGATCCGGTCGCAAGCCCCGCTGGTCGCACACGTCAACGACAAGGCTGAGACGTGGGCACGGCTGTGGCAGCAGTCGGTGGCGGCCGGGATCATTCCGTACTACATGTTCGTCGAGCGGGATACCGGCGCGCGCAGCTACTTCGAGGTACCACTGGAACGAGCCCTGCGCATCTACGTGGACGCGGTCTCCCGGGTCTCGGGTTTGGCCCGCACCGCCCGCGGGCCGGTGATGTCGGCCCATATCGGCAAGATCGTCCTCGACGGCGCCCCGGTCGTGCACGGCGAGCAGGTCTTCGCGCTGCGCGTGCTCCAGGCGCGTGACCCGGAACTGGTCGGCCGGCAGTTCTTCGCACGGTACGACCCGGGCGCACACTGGTTCGACGATCTCGAGCCCGCGCTGGGCAGCGAGATTCCCGGCCGCGCAAGCGATCCGGCGGCCGCGGCCTGAGCAGGGGATCACTCGATCGGTGTGGTGGGCCGGCAGGTGCGGTCTCGAGCCGGGAAGGTTCCGTCGCGGAAGTAGCGCCTGGTGGTGTCGAGGATGCAGGTGCTCAGGCCCGGGCGCAGAACCATGTGAATCCTGGTGTCGGACAAGGTGATCAGGCGCGATCCTGACATCTGATGATGCAGTGCGACGGCGTGTGCGTACGGCGTCCGGTTGTCTCCGGTGGCCTGCAGGATCAGTGCGGGTACGGCGTTGTCGACCACGGTGGGCGGTTCCGGGGGCGGTGGCCAGAACGCGCAGGGTTGGATGTTGTTGGCCAGTGCGGCGAAGATCGGCTGCGTCGGGCGGGCCGCCTGGATCGCGTTCCAGTACCAGGCCGGGTCGGCGGGCATCGGTGCGTCCGCACACCAGATCTGCACCATGACCGAACTCTCGTCATGCTTGTCGGACTCGATCAGCTGGTGCAGTTCCGGAGGCACCCGCGGTGCGCGTCCCCGGGCCGCGTCGGTGATGGCTTGTACCGATGCCGCCAGGGCCGCGTTCAATCGCGCGTCACGCAGCATCGTCCACAGCACGGTCGGCAGGAGATGGTCATCGAAGCCGAAGCCCTCGAGCACGATCGGCGACAGCGCCGCGCGATCGATCAGGTTCTCGACTCGTCGACGCACCTCCGGCGCCGAAGCGCCGAGGTGGTACTGCCGATCGCGAGCGGCGACCCAGTGCGCCCAGTCGTCGAAGGCCGTCTCCACGGCCGGTCCCCAGTCCTGTTGCAGCCCTAGCCAATAGCGCTGTGGATCGATGGCACTGTCGAGCACCATGCGATCGGAGCGGCCGGGGAACAACTGCGCGTAGACCGCGCCCAGGTACGTCCCGTATGACACGCCGTAATAGCTGAGGCGGTCCGCACCCAGCGCCGCACGGATCACGTCCATGTCGCGGGCGGTGTTGCGGGTGCTGAGCTGCCGCATCCAATCCCGGTCACCCACAAGGCATTCGGCGGCCAGCTGTGCTTGCAGGGCTGTTTCGGCGACGAATCCGGGCAATCCGACACCTGCCGAGCGGATCGGGCTGGCGACCGGCCATCCGCATCGCTGATGCCGCCCGGAACGGGCGACTCCGCGCGGGTCGAATCCGATCAGGTCGTAGTGGCTCAGCACATCCGGTTGGAGAACGTCACCGACGAGATCGAACGCATCGAGCCCCGGCGTACCCGGTCCGCCCGAGTTGGTCAGCAGCACACCGCGACGGTGCGCCGTGTCGCGTGCCGGGATCCGCGAGACCGCGATCGGGATGCGGGGCCCGTCCGGCCTGCCGTAATCGAGGGGCACCTCGACATCCGCGCAGGCCGCGCCCTCTTTCACCAGGGCGGCGTCCTCGCACGTACGCCAGTGCAGCGGCTGGTGATGAAAGCGCGCCAACGGGTCCGCCGGATCGGCAACCGCCACACCGGAAGCCGAGGTCACCGTCACCGCGACAACGGCAACGATCACCGTCGCGACAACACCGCCGACATCACGCAGCAAACGACGGGGACGACGACGCTCAGGGGACATGACCGAGTCCCGCTCTTCAACACCCACGAGGACCAGACCTTTCAGCAAGTCGAGACCGAGTCACACCGGGAGCCACCGCCAACCGCCCAGCCGAGCGAAATCGAGCCCGATCTGCCACAGGACCGGGCGATCGCGGGGAAACCCACGGTGTCGTGCACCGATGCCGCGGACTTCGTGGTGGGTTGGCGGAACAGAGTGTAGCGGCTGATCATGCGGCAGGCGCTAATCCGAGCCCGTCGTCTGGCAAATATTCCGCATCGCCGACGGCCGGCACAAGTGCGGGCCGTCGCGAACGACGGCCCGCACCCCCTCATTCGATGCCGACGTCAGTCACCCGACGCCGGTGGTAGGCGGTATTCGGCGTGTACCAGGGACAGGAGTTCCTCGACGGAGGTGTCCTTGGAGGGGCGGTCGAAGGTTATTTCGCCGTGCTGCAGGAGGTTCACCCGGTCGCAGACGTCCACGACCTGGCTGTAGTTGTGGGCGATGAGGATGATCGCCAGGTCGCCTTGCTGTTTGAGGCGGTCCAGCAGGCGCAGGATCTGGCCGCCCTCCTTGGCTCCCATGGCCGCCAGGGGTTCGTCGAGGAGCAGCAGTTTGGCGTCGGAGTGGACCGAGCGCGCCACCGCGATGGCCTGGCGCTGTCCGCCGGACAGCGAACCGACTTCCGCCGTGACAGAGGGGATGTTGATTCCGATGCGGTCCAACGACTCTCGTGCGCGGCGTTTCATCTCCGCCCGGCGCAGGAACGGCAGCGGGCGGTGCACGAGTTCCTTGTTCAGGTGCAGGTTCAGATAGACCGGCAGGTCGGGGATCAGGGCCAGGTCCTGGAAAACGGTCTCGATGCCCAGAGACCGGGCATGAACCACCGAGCGCAGGCGAGTCTCGTTGCCCTGGAACAACAGTCGGCCGTTGTCCGGCTGATGGTATCCGGTCAGGATCTTGATCAGCGTCGACTTGCCCGCGCCGTTGTCGCCGATGAGCCCCAGGATCTCCCCGCGGGCGACCCGCAGATTGATATCCCGTAGCGCCTGCACCGGTCCGAACCGTTTGCTGATGTGCTCGGCACGGACCACGTCGTCGGGATTTTCGTTTGTCTGTGTCATGCGCGGCTCACTCGTATGCGTAGATGTCCGAGATACACGTTCAGCAGCATCGCGATGACGATCGCGACGCCCAGGACGACATCGAAGGTGTTCGCGCTGACTCCGGCGAGGGAGAATCCGTCGAAGACGATGCCAAGCAACAACGCTCCCAGCAGCGCCCCGACCACCGTGCCGCGTCCGCCGAGCAGGGCGGTGCCGCCGATCACCGCGGAGGCCACCGCCAGGAACATCGTGTTCGGTCCGCCGTTGGTCGGATCGAACGATCCCAGCCGCAGCCCGTCGATGATGCCGCCCAGACCCGCCAGCGTGCTGACGATCGAGAAGTTCACCACCTTCACCAGATTCACCCGGATACCCGCCTCGGCCGCGCCCACCGGATTTCCGCCGGTGGCCTGGGTACTGATGCCGAATCTGGTGGCGGACAACAGGATCTGCATCACCACCACGACACCGAGCACCCACAGCGTCTCGGACCAGTGCGCCTTGCCGAATGCGGAGACCACCCAGCCCGACGCCGGTGCGGCCACCGGTGCGCCGTTCGACATGAGCAGCGAGATACCTTCCAGCAGAAAGGAACTGCCCAGTGTGACGATGAACGAGGCGATGCCGAACCTGGTCGAGATGAAGCCGTTGGCCGCACCGATGGCCGCCGACACGACCAGCGCCAGAATCAGCGCGAGGATCAGCGGAGTTCCGCCGTTGTAGAACGACATCAGGATGAACGGCGACAGCGTGAACATGAATCCCGCGGATAGATCAATCTCGCCGCAGATCAGCAGCATCACCTCGCCCGCGCCGACGATGGCCCACGGCGCGAGGTAGTGGATAATGGTGAGGTAGTTGTCCGAAATGTTGAAACCCGTTGTGGTGACACTGAAATAGATCGCCACCGCGACGGTGGCGACCAGAATGCTCAGTTCCTTCTGCCGCACCAGCGTTTGCGCGACAGTGCGGCCGAAGGACTGTTTTGTCACAGCGTCACCGTCGACGGCTGCGGCAGCGGGATGGATGCGGGCATGGCGCCCAGGTTGTGGCCCTGCTGGCCCTCGTACGCGCTGCCCGAGTTGTACACCGCCACATTCTCTTTCGTGACGAAGGTCAACCCGGTATCGGTCTCCGGCGGCGCGAGCAGCGTGCCCGAGACGCGGTACAGGTACAGATACAGCACCGACAGGAATCCCTGCATGTAGGCCGACTGGTCGATGGTGAATTCCAGTGCGCCCGAGGAGACTCCCTTGATGGTGTCCGAGAGCGTGTCGAATCCGCCCGCGTGCACCTTGCCCGCGATGTTCTTGCTCGAGATCAGCTGCGCGATCGAGGCGGTGCTGCCCGCGTCCACCGCGTACAGGCCCACCGCATCGGGCTGACCCGCATAGGCCGCGGTCATCGCATTGAGCTCACCGGCCTGTGCCGCACCGGTATTGATCGATTTGACCACCACCCCCGGCGCGGCCTTGGCCAGGGCCGCGGTCAGCCCGTCCAGGCGCGGCTGCAGATTGTTCGCGCCCGGCTGGGCGATGCCGACCAGGATGGTGCCGGAGGTGACGGACTGCGCGATCCGCTGTCCCATCAGCGTGCCCGACTTGTACAGATCCTGCCCGATATAGGCCAGCGGATAGTTGCCCGGCGCGGTGGCGTTGTAGGCCACGACCGGAATCCCTTTTGCCAGAGCCTGTTTCGTCGGCTCGACGAAGGCGTTGTTGTCGGTCAGCGGGATGGCGATGCCCGACGCGCCGGAGTTGATCGCGTTCTCGAAGGCGCTGACCATCTCCGAGACCGTGCCGTTCTCCGAACCGGTCCACTGCGGGGTCGGCAGATTGAGCAGTTTGGCGGCGTCTTCCAGGGCGGTGCGGGTGGGGATGAAGAACGAGTTCGTCGTGACATGGTTGACGAACACGAATTTCCACGCCGGGGTCGACGGAAAGTTGCCCACCCCACCGGATCCGGAGCGTGTCGCACTGGCACAGGCCGACAGCAGCGTGCCCAGCGCCGCCGCGCCGCCCGCGCCCCCGAGTAGTTTCAGCGCGCCGCGTCTGCTCGCGCTCCGGGAGATCTCTACGGCATCGGAAAGATGTTCTGACATTACGGATTCCTCATCTACCAACTCTGTTTCGGTCGCCCGGCCCGTGGCCGGGGCGTCTTGTGATCAGCCCTCGGCGGCCTGACGCCGTTCCCAGCCCGAGCTGAACAGGTTGAAGTTCACCGGCTTTCGCGGATGTCGCGCGAGCGCCTCGTAATTCAACGAGACGCCCAGGCCCGGCCCCTGCGGCAGCGGGAAGTACCCGTCGACCACCTCGGGCAGGCCGGGTTCGCAGTCCTTGACGAAGGCGTCGGCGAAATCGTTGAAGTGCTCCTGCACCTTGAAGTTCACGGTCGTGGCAGCCAGATGCAGATTCGCGGCGGTGGAGATGGGCCCGCCGACGTTGTGCGGCGCCATCAGCAGATAGTGCGACTCCGCGGTGGCGGCGAGTTTCTTGGCCTCCCACAGGCCGCCGGAGTGGGTGATATCGGTCTGCAGGATGTCCGCGGCCTGCAGCGCGAACAGTTCGCGATAGTCGTACCGGGTGTGCATGCGCTCGCCGGTCGCGATCGGAATCGTGGTGTGCGCGGCCACTTTCGCCAGCGCGGCCAGGTTCTCCGGCGGGACGGGCTCCTCGAGCCAGGCCGGATCGTACGGTTCGAGCAGTCCGGCCAGGCGGATCGCGGTGGCCGGATTGAACCGGCCGTGCATCTCGATCATGATCTCGACATCGGGCCCGACCGCCTCGCGCACGGCAGCCACGAGTTCGAGCGAGCGCGTGGTCTCGGCGCGGTCCAGTTCGAACATCCCGGCCCCGAACGGATCCAGCTTCATCGCCCGGTATCCCCGCGCGACGACCCGTTGCGCGGCCGCGGCGAACTGCTCCGCGGTCCGCTCGACCTGGTACCAGCCGTTGGCGTACGCCTTGATCCGATCGCGGACCGCGCCGCCCAGCAGTCGGTACACCGGCACGCCCAGGGCCTTGCCCTGAATGTCCCAGCACGCGATCTCCACCGCGGCCAGCGCCGACATCGCGATCTCACCGGCCCGCGCGTAGTCCAGGCGCATCATCCGGTGCACCAGCGACTCCACCTCGAACGGGTCGCTGCCGCGGATGTGATTCTCGGTGGCCTCGGCCAGAAAGCCCAGCAGGGCGTCGGTGTGATTGAGCATGCGGACCTCGCCGAGTCCGGTCACGCCCTCGTCCGTGTGGACCTCGACGATGGTCAGATTTCGCCACGCCGTGCCGAGAACGTGCGTGCGGAGCTTGGTGATCTTCATCAGATGTCCTGTCGTGCAGTCGGTTCAAGATACAACGCTTTGACTTTTACCATCCAATCATTCGATGATTTAGTCATGAACAGTTTCTCCGCCGGCCCGCTGGGCAGGCATCGCACGATGCACGGCCGGGTGGTGGACTGGCTGGGCGAGCGGGTGGTGTCGGGTGTCTACGCCGAGAATTCGCAGCTGCCCAACGAATCCGATCTCGCCGCACAGCTGGGCGTCAGCCGCGGCGGGGTGCGCGAGGCGGTGAAGGCATTGGCCGCCAAGGGATTGGTCGATCCGCGGCCGCGGATCGGGACGCGGGTCCTGCCCCGCTCGTCCTGGAATCTGATGGACCGGCAGGTGATCGGCTGGCACAACACCGATCCGGCATTCGTGCGCGATCTGCTCGAACTGCGCCTCATCGTGGAGCCGGGCGCGGCGCGCCTGGCCGCCGAGCGCGTGGATTCCGAACAGGTCGAGGCGATGAGCGCCGCCTACGACGCGATGGCCGAACATGCCGCGCGATTGCCGCAGGACAGCGAGGAATTCGTCGCCGCCGATCTCGCCTTCCATCTGACGTTGTTGCGGGCCAGTGGAAATCAGCTCGTCGAGCAGCTGGGCCGGCTGCTGGAATCCGGGCTGCAGCACGGTCTCGAGGCGACCAGTGAACTGCCGGGCGGGGTCGAACGCACCCTGCCCATGCACCGCGCGGTACTCGACGCGGTCCGCCGGGGACGTCCGGACGCGGCCGCGCGCGCGTGCCGCAAGCTCATCGAAACAACGGCCGATGCGATGGCGGCCCGAACGGAGTCCTGATGTCCGGACAGGTACGAGATTTCCTGCGGGCCAACGGTATGTCCGAGATGGACGGACCGCCCGCGGCCACGAGCGAGAAGCGTTTTCCCGACGGCGCCCAGTATCGGGTCGAGATACCGAGCGTGGAGGGGCCCGCGGTGCTGGCCGCCGTGCTGGACGAGGCGCGCGCCCGGGACGTCCGGGTGCACCGGATCTCACAGGGCAGCGGGGTGTTGCTGCTGACCGATGACGAACTGTCGGCCATGGTCGAGCAGGGTGCGGCCGAACCGGTCGAGGTGAGCCTGTTCGCCCGCCCGCTGGCCGGATGGGGAACGGGCGCAGCCGCATCGGCGTCGGGAGCGGGTGCGCTCGGAGCGCAAGCGCGCGGGGCCGAGCAGCTCACGCACTGTCTGCTGGATATCGAGCGAGCAGCGGAGTTCGGTCTGCGCAGCGTGCTGATCACCGATATCGGGGTGCTCTCCGCCGCCGCGCGAATGCGTGAGCAGGGGTACCTGCCCGCGGATATGCAGTTCAAGATCAGTGTGCAGATGGGTCTGGCCAATCCGGCCGCGATCCGGATCGCGCAGGATCTGGGCGCGAACACCTACAACGTCCCGACCGATCTGAGCCTGGCCCAGCTCGCCGAGGTCCGGCGTGCGGTCGACATCCCGCTCGACGTCTACGTGGAGGCTCCCGATGATCAGGGCGGCTTCGTCCGGCACTACGAGATCGCCGAGATCGTCCGGGTGGCCGCGCCGGTGTACCTGAAATTCGGGCTGCGCAACGCACCGAACATCTACCCCAGCGGAACGCATCTGGAAGCGACCGCGGTGGCGCTGGGCCGGGAGCGTGTCCGCCGCGCACGCATCGGGCTGGATCTGCTGCGGAGATTTTCCCCCGATGCGCTGACCTCGGAACTCGGCGCGGAGGGACTGGCGGTGCCGTCACCCGTCGCAGAGGTCACGAAATGACCACGTGCACAGAGATATTCGGTGTATTCGGCCGAGTTTCGACACACCGGCCGGACCGGCGACAGTCCGCCGCCGCGATCGTGGCACACTGTCGGACACGAGCACACCTTCCAGCGACGGGAGTGCACTGATGTCACGCGCGGTCCAGGTCGACGCTCCGGGGCAGGTGCGGGTCGTACCGATGCCGCCGCAGCCGCCGGGCCCCGGTGAGGCGCTGGTGCGGGTCGCCTGGACCGGGATCTGCGGATCAGATCTCGAGGTGGTCGCCGGGACGCGGCCCGCGCCCTACGTGCGCTATCCGGTCGTCCCCGGGCACGAATGGTCGGGCACGGTGGCCGAGGTCGGCGACGACGTCGATGCGGAGTTGGTCGGTAAACCCGTTGTGGGAGAGGGCTTTCGGTCCTGCCTGCACTGCGCCGCCTGCCGGCGCGGGGATACCAACCTGTGTGCCGACGGATACGCCGAGACAGGATTCACCCACCCCGGGGCCTGGGCGGACTACCTGACACTGCCCGCGCGGCTGCTGCACACCCTGCCCGCCGACGCCGATCTGCGTGCGGCCGCGGCGCTCGAACCGGCCGCCGTTGCCGCCGCGGCTTGTCTACCTGCGGACGTGCGGACCGGTGAGCGTGTCGCGGTGGTCGGCGCGGGAACTCTCGGATTGCTCATCACCCAATTGGTGGCCGCAGTACACCCCGGCGAGCTGACCGTCATCGATCGGCGGGCCGATTGCGAATCACTGGCTCGGCGTTGCGGGGCAACATATTTCAGCACCGGGGCGGATCCTTCCCAGCGGTACGACGTCGTGCTGGAGGCCGCGGGCGGAATCGGGACCGCACGTCTGGCCACCTCCCTGGTACGCCGTGGCGGACGTGTGGTGCTCACCGGAATCCCTGCCGCGGAACCGGATCCGATCTCTCCGGCCGATCTGGTGCTCGATCAGATCACCCTGCACACCGTCTTCGGCGCGCCCGGACGGGCCTGGACCCACGCGGTGCGCGCATTCGCCGCGGGCGCACTTGATCCCGCACCGCTGGTATCGCACGAGTTCCCGCTCGAACAGGTCGATTCCGCACTACAGGTGCTGCGCGAGGGTAGTGCGGTGAAAGTGCTGCTGCGACCATGATTTCCGTCGAACAGCTCACCGCACCCGTCGCCGAGCACGGCGAGGGGCCGGTCTGGTGTGCGCGCTGGCCGGGTCTGCGCTGGGTCGACATGCTCGCCGGGGACGTCCTCGAACTCGATTCCGGCACAGGCGAAATCCGCCGCTTTCCGGTGGGCACGGTCGCCGCTGCGCTGCGCCCGCGTGCCGAGAGCGGCGTCGTCCTGGCCCTGGAACGCGGATTCGCCCTGGCCGACGACGACCTCGGCCGCATCACTCCCCTGCCGGAACTGTGGTCCGATCCCGGAATCCGGATGAACGACGGCGGCTGTGATCCCCAGGGCCGCTTCCACTGTGGCTCGATGGCGTACGCCGAGACCCCCGGCGCGGGCGCACTGTACCGACTGAACCTCGACGGGACCGTGAACGTCGAACTCACCGACGTCACCATCTCCAACGGCCTGGCCTGGAGCCCCGACGGCCGCACCGCCTACTACGCCGACACCCCCACCCAGTGCGTCGACGCCTTCGACTACACGCCGGAATCCGGTCTGTCCCAACGCAGGACCGCGATCCACATTCCCGAGGAACACGGCTCCCCCGATGGTCTCACCGTCGACGCCGACGGCAATATCTGGGTAGCCCTGTGGGGCGGCGGCGCAGTCCACCACTATTCCCCCGACGGCACCCGCCTCGGGGTCCTGCACCTGCCCGTATCCCAGGTCACCGCATGCACATTCGGCGGCCCGACGCTCACCGACCTGTACATCACCACCTCCCGCCAGGGCATCGACCCCATTACCGAACCCGCCGCCGGAGCGTTGTTTCGCGCATCCCCCGGAGTCACGGGCCAGCCGGCCCTTCCCTACCGCGGAATGTTCTGACCGTTCCCGTCGGCCAACTCGCTGATGATCGAATCATCCTGCCGCAAAGCACTATTCACCGGTCGCACCGAACCCGACGGTCGCGCGCGCCATACGCGAGAGCCGCCTTCGTCGAGGCGCTGCCGGGCACGGTCGGTGATTCGCTGGCCGAGCACATCACCGACGACCGCTCGTGCGGCGAGACGGCGACGCCCCAGGGTCAGGCACGCATCGCCGCGACCTCGCCGGCAGGGGCGGGTTCGGCGGACAGTCTCGGGCCCGTCCACGTGTACAGCGAACCGCCCGCCGCGAGCGGGAGTAGCGCGGCACCCAAACCCGTTGTGCACGAAGGTCTTTCGTCAGGGTAGCGGAGCACGCTGGTGAGCGCGCGGGGCGCGGAGAGCATGTCGTCTGTGGGTGAGTTCTCGCCGAGTTCGAGGCGGTGGCGCAGTAGCGGGGTGCGGGCCACGTCGGCGATGAGGTCGCCGCGCCAATGGCCGGTGGCCTCGCCGGTGCGGCCGATCTGGATGCGTTCGCGCAGGTGCAAGCGGGCGTCGGCGGCGAGGCTGACCGTGCTGACGGTTTCGTGGGCGGCTCCGCCCGCGACGACGGTCGGTTCCGGATCGAAATCCAGTTCGCCGCCCGCGCCGACCTCGAACGTCCAGTGCGCGTGGGAAAGTGGAGTCGCAAGGCCCGGCAGGGCAATGGTCGCCGCCACCGAGCGCACCCGCAGCCGTGCGCCGGGCTCGACCACGATCGCGATGTCGAGTTCGTCACCGCCCAACGGCGTTGCGGCAGTGCCGATCAGATGGACGACATCCGGGCCGGTGTGCCGCGCCGCGAGACCCCCTGTGGCGTGAATCCGTGGCAGCACACCGGGACTCGCAACGATCCGTACCTCAGTGCGCAATACCGGCACCCGCGGCAGCGTCCTGTTCCGCGATCGCGCGCAGCTGTTCGCGTACCCAGTTCAGTACGGGCGTGGCGGCCGGATCCTCGGTCAGGGAGGTGAACACGAAGGGGCGTCCGTCGCGCACCGCGGCCGAATCACGGTCCATCACAGCCAGATCCGCGCCGACCAGGGGAGCCAGGTCGGTCTTGTTGATCACCAGCAGATCCGAATAGGTCACGCCCGGCCCGCCCTTGCGCGGCACCTTGTCACCACCGGCGACGTCCACGACGAAGATCTGCGCATCGATCAGACCGGAGGAGAACGTGGCGGTCAGATTGTCCCCACCGGATTCGACCAGGATCAGATCCAGCGGCGGATTGGCCTCGATCAGATCGTCTATGGCGTCGAGATTCGCGGTGATGTCGTCGCGGATCGCGGTGTGCGGACAGCCGCCGGTCTGCACGGCGGTGATCCGTTCGTCCGGCAGTACGGCGTTGCGACGCAGGAAATCGGCGTCCTCGGTGGTGTAGATGTCGTTGGTCAGCACCGCCAGCGACAGCTCGTCACGCAGCTGGCGGCACAGCGCCGCGGTGAGCGCGGTCTTCCCGGAGCCGACCGGACCGCCGATGCCGATCCGCACCGGCTCACCGGCCGAACGCGCACGCTTGGGCCGGTCGTGCGCGTGGTCGTGCGGTTCACCGTCGATCAGATGTGGTGGCATGGGTTATCTCCTTTCGCGACCGAAACCGGTCGTCATCAATACGTCCTCAGGAGGCGAACAGCGGCATCGCGCGCTCCGGATGCCGTTGGGCGAGCACATCCTGCAGCGGATCGGACAGTGCCGCCGGACCCAGCGCCGCCTCGGCCGCGGTCCGATCACACAGCTCGGCGAGCCGGATCGTACCGGCGGCCACCGCCGCCGGATCCAACGCCAGCAGTCGCTGCGCGGCCGTCGCGGCGCCGGTCATGGTGGTGTAGACGACCACCCCGGCGATCTCCCGCGCACTCACCCCCGCCGCGACGCCGACCACACCGAAGGCCGTCGACAGATGCGGCCGCGATCCCAGGTCCTGCCAATCCTGGTGCGGCCAAACCTGTTTCGCCAGACGAAGCAAACCCCGCCCCTGCGCCCGCGACGCCGCCCGAGCAGCCGGCGCGGGCGTGCGTGCATCGGCCTCACTCTCGGCGCGCCGCGGCTCCCATTCCCCCGCGCACACCGCCGCGGCCATCGACGCGGCCACCAACCCGGACGTGCGGATCCGCCGCCGCAGATACGACTCCAACGTCACGACGTCGCGCACCAGCCCCGAGGCGACCGCCTCCTCCACCCCACCCGAATGCACGTGCCCGCCCACCGGCAGCCGCGAGTCGGCGAGCGTGAACAACATCGCCAGACTCATCGGCAGACACCCGGGTCGAACATCCCCCGATCCTATGCGCTCGGCCACCCACCTGTGCGGACAGCCGAGTGACACCGACCACGTCTCTCCTACCCGACTGATGTCGGTCGCATCGCCCACACACCACGGCCGATCACACCTGCGCGAACCGAGACAATGCCCACGCCGCACTCGGATCGGGACGCGCACAGCACATCGACAGCCCCGAGCGCTCGTCTGCGCCGACACGGACGCAACAGCCTTACCCACGACTCGGCTCAGACCCGCAGCGCGGGCACCCCAGTACTCGGGAACGCGCCCACTCGGGAACCGCGCCAAGGCTTCAGCGCCGGAAGGTCCGGGCCATCAGGCGCTGAGCCGGGCCGCGGGTCAGATCGGTCCAGGCTTGCAGCGGGCCAGACCACCAGGGCGAGATCTCGACGGGTTTGGCGACGACGGCATGGCACACGACGTCCGCGGCCTCCTCGGCGGTCAGGCCGGGCATACCGCCGAAATCGGTGGGCGCGCTCATCCTGGTGTGCACCAGCGGCATGTACACCGAGGTAGTGGTGACACCGTCGGCCGCGATCTCGGTGGCGACGGTGCGCAACCACATGTCGAAGGCCGCCTTCGAGGCGCCGTAGGCCGCCCAGCGCGGGGCCGGAGGCATCCGCAGGCCCCAGGTGGAGATGTTGACGATATGGCCCTCGCGACGCTCGCGCATGCTCGGCAGCAGGGTCAGCAGCAACCGGACCGGGCCCAGATAGTTGACGTCGATGGTCCGGGTGAAATCGTGGAAACGGTCGTAGGACTGATCGATCGCGCGGCGAATCGACCGGCCCGCATTGTTGATCACGACATCCACGTGCCCGTATTCGTCGAGCAGTTCGCGACCGAGCCGGTCGGTGGCATCCATATCGCTCAGGTCGGCTCGGTGGACGTGCGCGATGCCGCCGCTCGCGGCGATCTCCGCGGCCACTTCCGCCATCTCCTCGAGCGAACGTGCCACCAGCAGCACCGTCGCACCCGCGGCGGCGAGTTTGCGCGCGGTCTCCCTACCGATCCCGTGCGAGGCGCCGGTCACCAGGACGACCCGGCCGGACACCGCCTTGCGCAGCGCAGTGTCGCGCGGACGCGAGGTCGGATACAGCACGCGCGTCGCCAGTCGTTCGGCGAGCGGGCGGCCGTTCGCGGACGAGGTGTCGCTCACGACTCGACTGTAAGCCGCGGTCCTGATCTTCGGGCGCAAAAGACGCCCCGCGGGCCCGGGCCACACGACCCGATCAGCAGCTGTACGCACGCGCACCGGCACACGATCGCGCGCACCGACAGCCGAATACGGCCGTCTCGGCGCTCGCGCGACTCGGCTCCGACCGCTCGACGGGACGGATAGTGCACGAATGCCGTGACACCGGTCCGCACACCGACCCGAACCGTCCGATCACCCCGTGGCGGTTGCCTCGACGGCCGAGCCGCGTTCCTCCCGCACCGGACGTCCCCGCCCCGCGAACACCGCCACCACCGCCATCAGCGCGAGCAGTGCCGCACCGGCCGTGGTCGCCACGTGCATACCGTCGACGAACGAATCTCGCGCGGCCCGTACGAGCCCGGCATCATCACCCGCCCGCACGACGGTCTCCCCGAGCGTCGGCGCGAAGTCACCGCCGGACCGGAACACCAGTGCCGCAAGCGATCCCAGCAGCGAAAGCCCGAGAGCGTTGCCCAATTCGAAACTGGTCTCGGAGATTCCGACCGCGGAACCGGCCCGTTCGGGCGGCACCGAGGAGACCGACACCTCGGACACCAGGGTGAACATCGTGCCGTAACCCAGGCCCGCCACCGTGGAACCCGCTATGTACCAGCCGATTCCGCCGTCCACGCCCAGCCCGAACAGCATCAGGTTGCCTACCGCCGCCAGCCCCAGCGCGCAGGCGAAAGCCGTGCGCGTGCCGAGTCGGCGGGCCACCCGCGCACCACCCATCGCGCAGACGAACACCACCGCAGCGGCCGGAACGCCCAGCAACGCGGCGGACAGCACGTCGCGCCCGGCGACCGATTGCAGGTAGAGGCTGGTCAGATAGCTCATCGCGGCCAGCGACATCATCCCGGCCGTGGAAGAGCCGATCGCCACGCAGAACAGCCCGCGCCGGAACAGGCTCAGATCCAGCAGCGGCTCGGCCAGATGCCGCTGCCGCCGCACGAAGGCCACCAGCACGATCACCCCCACCAGCCCGATCAGCACCGTGATCAGGTTGATCCCTTCTGCCGCAGCCTGTTTGACCGCGTAGACGACCGGCAGAATGCCGCCGATCGACATCGCCACGCTCAGCAGATCCAGCGGCCCCCGGCTCGCCGCGCGATGTTCGGGCAGTACGAACGGTCCCATCACCAGCAGCACCAGCAACACCGGGGTGTTGATCAAAAAGACCGCGCCCCACCAGAATTGGTGCAGCAGCACACCGCCGGTCAACGGTCCGACCGCCGACCCGCCCGCGAAGAACGCCGTCCACACGCCGATCGCGGCCGCCCGCCGACGCGGATCCGGGAACAGGCTCGAGATCAACGCGAGACTCGACGGCAGCAGCGTGGCCCCGCCGACGCCCATCAGCGCCCGCGCCGCGATCAGCACACCCGCACTCGGCGCGAACGCCGCGAGCACCGAGGCGAGTCCGAACACGCACGCCCCGGCGAGCAGGATGTTCCGCCGCCCGATCCGATCGCCCAGATTTCCCATGGTGATCAGCAGTCCGGCGAGCAGGAATCCGTAGATGTCCAGGATCCACAGTTGCTGGGTGGCATCGGGATCCAGGTGGGCGGTCACCGTCGGCATGGCCAGATACAGCACCGACATATCCATCGACACCAGCAGTACCGGCAGGATCAGGACGGCCAATCCCAGCCAGGCGCGCCGCGCCGTCGCGGGCACACCGGTGCCTGTCTCGTTCATCACCTATCCTTCGAGTCGCGCGTACGACGTACGCGATAGCCTGGGTACAGCGTACGCACCCGGCTGGGTATAGGAAAGCGAGTTACGCCAGTGAACGGCCACGATCCGAAACTCACCCGCGCTGCCATCGTCGACACCGCGATCGCCCTGGCCGACGAGGCGGGGCTGGACGCGTTATCGATGCGGCGCATCGCCGATCGGATGGGCGTGGGCGCGATGTCGCTGTACCGGCACGTCCCGAACAAGGACGCCCTGCTGGCCGAGATGACCGACGAGGTGGCCCGGCGCAATCCCTATCCCGCACCGGAACCGGACTGGACCTGGCGCGATCGAGTGCGCGTCGCCGCCGATATCGACTGGCGGCTCTACCAGCAGCATCCCTGGGTGCTGTTCACCTTCGCGGTGCCGCGCTACAACTTCGGTCCGCACAGCCTGGTCTGCCTGGCCTGGCTGGTGGAGGGTTTCGCGGAACTGACCGGCGATCCGCGCGAGGCCACCCGGATGTCGCTGGCGGTGTGGAGTTACATCTCCGGCATCGCCCTGCAGCAGGTCAGCGCCGCCATGCTGGCCAAACGCGAGAACGACCACGAGGACACCTCGGCGTTCGACGCACTACTCGAGGGCGCACCGCGCTGGCCGACCCCGTCTGGTCTGGCTCCGCTCGAGGGGACCGGCCGCGGCGATCTACTGGACCCGGTGCAGCTCCTGCGCACCGGTCTGTCCGCACTGTGTGACGGATTCGCCGCGGATCGGTGAGCCTCTCTCCAGCCACCCGGCAACCACGGTCCTCCCGCACCCGGCGGCGATCGTCGATCCGGCGGGAGCGACCGCGGCGCCCGTGGCATTCGGCGGCGTCAGACGAACCGGGTTGAGCCGACGCCTACTCCGACACCACCGCGTACGCGAATCCGTCCCAGCCCTTACTGCCGACGGTCTGCAGGACCGATGCCTCCAACCGCGGTTCGGAGCCGAGCAGTTCGATCACCTCGCGGCTGGCCCGCACCGCCTCGTCGGACGAATCCGGGTCGGCGATGGCGCCGTGACGCACGACGTTATCGATGATGATCACCGAACCCGGGCGCGTCAGGCGCAACGCCCACTGCACGTAGTTGGCGTTGTTGACCTTGTCCGCGTCGATGAAGACCAGATCGAACGGCGCGGGATTCTCCTTCGCCAGCACCGGCAGGCTGTCCAGCGCCGCGCCGACCCGGACCTCCACCCGCTTGCCGACCCCGGCCCGGTCCAGATTCTCGCGGGCGACCTCGGCATGACGCGGCTGGAATTCCAGGCTGATCACCTGTCCGTCCTCGCCGACCGCCCGAGCCAGCCAGATCGTGCTGTATCCGCCGAGCGTGCCGATCTCCAGCACCCGCCGCGCCCCGATCGAGCGCGCGATCAGATGCAGGAACTTCCCCTGTGCGGGCGATACGTCGATGGGCGGCAGCCCGGCTGCCGAATTCGCTTGCAGTACACCGGAATCCCCATCCCCGACCAGGGTCTGCACCAGATACCGATCCACGTCGTCCCATTGGTCATTCGTCATGATCGCAGTCTGCCACTCCGAACGCCGCATCGCCGGATCATGCTCACGGCCCGAGGACCCAGCGATCAGAACAGGAAATACCGCTGTGCCATGGGCAGTTCGGTGGCGGGCTGTTCGGCCCAGACCTCGCCGTCGACGCGCACGGTGAAGGTGTCCGGGTCGACCTCGATGCGGGACATGGCGTCGTTGTGCGGCAGATCGGCCTTGGTGCGCCGCCGGACGTTCGCCACCGGGACCAGTCTGCGGTTCACCCGCAACCGATCGGCCAGGCCCGACTCGATCGCCTGTTCGGAGACGAAATGCAGCGCGGTGCCGGCGGTCACCGCGGGGGCCGCGCCGAACATGGGGCGCGGCAGCACCGGTTGCGGTGTCGGAATGGAGGCGTTCGCATCGCCCATGGCCGCCCACGCGATAGCGCCGCCCTTGAGCACCGCGTGCGGGCGCACCCCGAAGAAGGCCGGTTCCCACAGCACCAGATCGGCCAGTTTGCCCACCTCGACCGAGCCGATCTCGTGATCCAGGCCGTGCGTGATCGCCGGGCAGATGGTGTATTTCGAGATGTACCGGCGCACCCGGTTGTTATCCGCCGCGCCGTCGCCGGGCAGCGCGCCGCGCCGCCGCTTCATCATGTGCGCGGTCTGCCAGGTGCGCATGACGACCTCACCGATCCGGCCCATGGCCTGGGAATCGCTGCCGATCATGGAGATCGCGCCCAGATCGTGCAGCAGATCCTCCGCGGCGATGGTGGAGGGCCGGATCCGGCTCTCGGCGAAGGCCAGATCCTCCGGCACGGACGGATTCAGGTGATGGCACACCATGAGCATGTCCAGATGCTCGTCCAGGGTGTTGACCGTATGCGGCCGGGTCGGGTTGGTCGAACTGGGCATCACATTGGGATGCGCTGCGACGGTAATGATGTCGGGCGCGTGCCCGCCGCCCGCACCCTCGGTGTGATACGAGTGGATGGCCCGGCCCGCGATCGCGGCCAGGGTGTCCTCGACGAATCCGGCCTCGTTCAACGTGTCCGAGTGCAGGGCGACCTGAACGCCCGCCGCATCGGCGACGGTCAGACAGGCATCGATCGCCGCGGGCGTGGTGCCCCAGTCCTCGTGCAGCTTGAATCCCCCTGCGCCGCCGCGCAATTGCTCCCACATCGCCTCGTGGCGGACGGTATTGCCCTTGCCGAGCAACAGGATGTTCACCGGCCACGCGTCGGTGGCCTCGAGCATCCGGCCCAGATGCCACGCGCCGGGACTGACCGTGGTCGCCTTGCTGCCCTCGGCCGGACCGGTCCCGCCGCCGATCATGGTGGTGATGCCGCCGCCGAGCGCCTCCTCGAGCAGCTGCGGGCAGATGAAGTGCACATGGCAGTCGATCGCGCCGGCGGTGAGGATGCGCCCGTTGCCCGCGATGATCTCCGTGCCGGGGCCCACCACCAGATCCGGATGGACGCCGTCCATGGTGTCGGGATTGCCGGCCTTGCCGATGGCGCAGATGCGTCCGTCGCGAATACCGATATCGGCCTTGATGATTCCCCAGTGATCGATGATCACCGCACCGGTGATGACGGTGTCCGGGGTGCCCTCGGCGCGGGTGGCACGGGCCTGGCCCATGGATTCGCGCAGCACCTTGCCGCCGCCGAAGACGGCCTCGTCACCGGCGAGTCCCGGTCCGCCGCAGCGATCCTCGGTGATCTCGATCAGCAGATCGGTGTCCGCCAGGCGAATCCGGTCGCCGACGGTGGGCCCGAACAGCTCCGCGTAACGGGCACGGGACAATTCGACCATCAGGCGTCCAGCTTTCCGGGTGCGTGCAGACCGATACCGTGCACCTCGCGCGCACCGCCCAGCGGGACCAGCGAAACTCGCTGTCCCAGACCGGGTTCGAAGCGCACCGCGGTGCCCGCGGGAATATCCAGGCGACGGCCGTGCGCGGCCGTCCGATCGAACCGCAGCGCGGAGTTGGCCTGCGGGAAGTGCACGTGCGAGCCGACCTGCACCGGCCGGTCGCCGGTGTTGACCACCTCGAGTTCGATCCGGTCCGCACCGGCATTGATCTCGACGGGTTCCGCGGCATACAGGAATTCGCCGGGTACCAGGCCCGTCGCGGTGTTCGCGCGGGCGGAATCGTCGTGCGTCATGGGCGGTTCAGCCGATCGGATGGTGGACGGTGACGAGCTTGGTGCCGTCCGGGAAAGTGGCCTCCACCTGCACGTCGGGGATCATCTCGGGGATGCCCTCCATGACGTCCTCGCGGCTCAGCACCGTGCGTCCCGAGGCCATCAGCTCCGCGACGGTGCGCCCGTCGCGAGCCCCCTCGAGCACGTGGTCGGTGATGATCGCGATCGCCTCGGGGTGATTGAGCCGCAGTCCTCGGTCCTTGCGTCGCCGGGCCAGTTCGGCCGCATAGCTGAGCATCAGCCGTTCCTGCTCGTGCGGCGACAATCGCATGCGGACTCCCTAGGCGGATCTGTCGGTGTCGGACATTCTGGCACGGCGGCCCCGCAATCGCGCGCCGGATTCGCGGGCCCGGACGCGCAGGTCAGTCGGCGGCGGGCAGATTCTGCAGCCGGACCTGTCCCCGCGCGATCACCCGATCCTGCTCATCGGTGATCGCCACCTGCCACAGCTGCTGCAGACGGCCGCGATGAACCGGCGTCGCGATGCCGCGCAGCGCACCGTCGCGGACCGCGCGCAGGAAATCTGTGTTGTTGTTCACCCCGACCACCGATCCGCGATCGCCGTACCAGACTCCGCCGCCCACGCTGGCGAGCGTCTCGATGACGGTGCAGTACACGCCACCGTTGACGATGCCCGCGGGCTGATGCAGTTGCGGGGACACGACCCATTCCCCGACCACCCGATCGGGCGAGACCTCGGTGTATTTCAGTCCGATCAGATCGGAGAAGCTGCCCTCGCTGAAGCGGGTCATCTGCTCGGGAGTCAGATCCGCCAGCGAGCGGATCCCGGACCGATCGTTCTCTGTCATGCGAAAACAGTGGCATATCCCGGCTGATGCCGGATTCGCGGGTAGGACCAAGTGTGACCGGCGATATTCCCACGCCGGAGACGAGAGCGGCGGGCCCGGCACAATGGCCGGACCCGCCGCGGCAACAGATCGGGGAGTCGACCGCAGCCCTCGGGACTCTCGCTCGATCTTGACGCCGGGTTTGAGTGTAGGGCAGCCTTACCTAACTAGGCAAGTCTTTCGGACCGGAAGGCCGCGCTCCTGCATCGCGGCCAGCAGAACCTGCCCGCGTTCGGCGCCCACCGTCGAGGAGGTGCCCGCGAGATCCGGCACATACGTCGCCGCGCCGACGACGCTCTCGGCCACCAGCGACCAGAACCGCCCCGGGGCCAGCCCGGCGCAGCGCCACAGGGCGACCTGCACGAGCGTCAGCGCGGTCGAACACCGATGCGCCAGCCACACCTGCAACGCCCGCTCGCACGGCAGCACCACCACACCCGGCTCCCCTGCCAGCCGATCACCTTCGACGACGCGAATCGTGGTGTCGGACAGGCCCGCCCAGTCGATACCGCCGTCGTTGTCCGAATGCACCCACAGATTCTCGAGGCCGGGATCCCAGGCGCGCCCCTCGGCCACCAGCAGCGCGACCACGCGGCCGACCACCGCGTGGATCAGCGCCGTCGCGACCACCTCCGCGGCGATATCGGCATTGCTCATCTCGGCGGCGTGACGGCGGTACATCAGGGCGATGCGGCCCTCGTCCAGGCCGTCGGACAGCCGCCACCAGCGGCGTCGGCCGTGATCGGCCATCGCGGCGACGGCGTACACGCGCGGATGTTCCGGCTGCAGGGCCCGCAACCGCTGACAGACATGCCCGAATACCGGCTCGCAGTGGCGTGGCGGACAGGCGGTGATCGGCTCGAACATTCGAACCTCCTTCGGGAAACAGTGCGGACCAGAACAAAAGATAGGTTAGGCTTACCAGACTTGACGAGGCAATGGATGGGATCACCCAGGAGTTATTCGTCGCGCCACGACGGTCCGTATGAAAAATCCCACAGAGCTACCGACTGGTTACGACGATATGTAGTACGCATTTGCGTCGTTGACTCCGTAAGCTTGTGGGATGGCAGGTCTTGGTGAACTCGAGAAAGCGGTCATGGACCAGTTGTGGTCGGCCGATCAACCGCAGACGGTCAGGCAGGTTCACGAAGCCCTCGCAGCGCATCGCGAACTCGCGTACACCACGGTGATGACGGTTCTGCAGCGTCTGGCGAAGAAGGATCTCGTCGTCCAGCAGCGCGACGACCGAGCCCACCGCTACGCACCCGTGCACACTCGCGACGAGCTCGTCGCCAGCCTCATGGTCGACGCGCTCCAACAGGCGGACGAGGTCGGCAGCCGTCGCGCGGCGCTGGTGCACTTCGTCGAACAGGTCGGAAACGACGGGGCTGCGGCCCTGCGCGAGGCACTCGCTAAGCTCGAAGCCACCGAGGCCGCGCGCACCGAGTCCGATCCCACGCGCAACGCGTCCGACGACAAAGGAGTCGCCCCGCCGCAGTAGAGAGCTGCGGCACTCCCGACGCCGCGATCTCGGGCCCTGGCCCCACAACGCAGTGAGCTGAGCATGAACGCAACCGCGCCGGTATTCGCCGGTCTCGCTTTGCTTCTGGCGGGACCGGTCCCAGCCCTGCTCAGCCGAGCCTCGTGGCCGTACCGGACGCCACGGGCAGCCCTGGTGCTGTGGCAGGCCGTCGCCCTCGCCGCGGTGCTCAGCGCCTTCGGCTCCGGCCTCGCCATCGCCAGCCTGCTGCTGGTCCCCGGCCCCGACGGGCGGCCGACCACCTCGCCCACCCGGGAGATCCACGCACTCGGCCTGCCGCTGTGGCTGGCCTATGTGATCGTCCTGGCCCTCACCCTGCTCGTCGGCGCGCGCCTGATCTACATGGTGATCCGCGTCGGCATCCACACCAGACGCCGCCGGACCCGCCACCGCATCCTGGTCGACCTGCTCGATCAGGGCGGCGATCTGAGCGGCCACCGCGCCGCGGACATCCGCGTGCTGGCTGCGGCCGAGCCGATCGCCTACTGCCTGCCCGGACTGCGCCGCCGCGTGGTGCTGAGTCAGGGCACCTTCACCAGCCTGACCGAATCGGAGCTGACCGCGATCGTCAGCCATGAGCGTTCGCATCTGCGCGCCCGGCACGATCTGGTGCTCGAGGCGTTCACCGCCGCACACGAGGCGTTCCCCCGGTTCGTGCGCAGCAAATCCGCGCTCGACTCGGTGAAACTGCTGATCGAACTGCTCGCCGACGATTCCGCGGTCAAGGTCACCGGTGCGACGCCGCTGGCCCGCGCGCTGGTGGCCTGTTCGAATTCGACCGCGCCGCAGGGCGCGATGGCCGTCGGCGGGCCGACCACCCTCATCCGCATCCAGCGGCTGGCCGGTCCGCTGGGCGATCTACGCATCGCGATGGCGGCCTATCTCGCGGCCGCGGCCATTCTGGTGGTGCCGACCCTCGCGGTGGCGATTCCGTGGCTGGTCGAGCTGAAGCGCCTGTTCCGTGCCTGAACCGGGCGCGGTTCGCGTGCCGCGGTTCGCCGATCTGGGCCTGCCGGTCCCGCTGGTGCAGGCGTTGCGCCGGGCCGGGCTCGAGACAGCCTTCCCGATCCAGGCCGCGACCGTCCCCGACATCCTCGCCGGACGCGACGTATTGGGCCGGGCCGCAACGGGTTCGGGCAAGACCCTCGCCTTCGGCTTGCCGATGCTGGTGCGGCTCACCCGCGCGGCTTCGGCTCCCCGCCGACCGCGCGGGCTGGTTCTCGCGCCGACCCGGGAACTCGCCCTGCAGATCGAGACGGCGCTGGACGAACCCGCCCTCGCACTCGGGCTGCGGCTCGGGACCGCGGTCGGCGGCGTGCCGATCGCCCGCCAGGCTCAGCGCCTGGACCGGGGCGTGGATCTGCTCATCGCCACGCCCGGACGACTCGCCGATCTGATCGCACAGGGTGCGGCCGGGCTCGACGCCGTCCGGGTCGTCGCGGTGGACGAGGCCGATCACATGGCCCAGCTCGGCTTTCTCGACCAGGTCACCGCCCTGTTGGATCTGCTGCCCGCGAACACTCAGCATCTGCTGTTCTCGGCCACCCTCGACGACGCGGTGGACGTTCTGGTGCGGAAGTACCTGCGCGACCCGGTGCTGCACGCGGTCGACGCCGAATCGGCCAGCAACGCGGAAGCAGCCCCCGATCTCCTTGTGCCACAGGATGATCCGGCAGACCAGCCGTCCGACACCGTGACGACCGCACGCACGCCGGCACCGGGCGGGCTCGAATCGACCCCGAACATCACCCATCACCTCCTGTACCTACGCAAGGCCGACAAACGCGCGGTGGTCACCGAGATCGCCGCCCGCGAGGGCCGCACCCTGCTGTTCGTGCGCACCCAGTACGGCGCGGACAAACTGGCCCGCCGCCTGCGCGAATCCGGAATCGCCGCGGCGACCCTGCACGGCGGCAAGGCCCAGAACCAGCGCACCCGCACCCTCGCCGCCTTCGCCGACGGCTCCGCCCCCGTCCTGGTCGCGACCGACGTCGCCGCCCGCGGCATCCACGTCGACGACATCTCCCTGGTCGTCCACGTGGACCCACCCGCCGATCCGAAGGACTACCTGCACCGCGCGGGCCGCACCGCCCGCGCGGGAGCGACCGGCACCGTGATCACACTGGTCACAGCAGATGAGCGCGAGACCGCCGAAAAACTGCTCCGCGACGCCGGAATTCGCCCCGCCCACACGGAGATTCGCCCCGGCGACCGCCACCTCACCGATCTCACCGGAGCCCGGCGCCCCTCCGGCACCCCGGTCCCCGACCCGGCCGCCCCCGCTCCCCCGCCACGCCCCCGCACCGACCCCGGCGATCACCACCGCCGATCCCGCCCCGCCCGATCGCATTCCACGCGCCGAAACCGCCACCCCCGCTGACCCTCACCGCGGGCTCGCGTCGACCTTCGCGCCACACCAGCCATCACGAACCGCGACACCTCGGCCCAACCGCGATCCGATAACCGGAACCGGCCCAGTCCCCGAATCGCCCCGGCGGTTCCGTAGCAGCCGTGCAATATTCCGATAATTCGGACACTCGGATCGATTAGGCTCGGACTCGGTCGATCGTGGAGGGGCACCGATGACGGAACGCAAACCAGCAGGAATGACCTACGAATCGTGGTTGGACAAGCAGATTCGTGAGGCAACCGAACGTGGCGAATTCGATGATCTGCCCGGTGCGGGCAAGCCGCTGCCTGATGCCGGGCAGCGATACGACGAGAACTGGTGGCTCAACGATTATCTGCGTCGCGAGGGGGTGACCGGCGACGGGGTGCTGCCGCCGTCGCTGCTGCTGCGTCGCGATGTGGAGCGGCTGCCCGACGCGGTGCGGGCGATGAATTCCGAGCAACAGGTTCGCGAGCACGTCTCCGAGCTCAACGCCCGGATCATCGAGTGGTTGCGGATGCCGCACGGACCGCAGGTCAATGTCCGGCCGGTGAAGGCCGACGAAGTGGTCGCGCGGTGGCGTGCCCGGCGGCAACCGGCGGCTCGGCCCGAGCGCCCGGCGGACGCCGAGCGCACACCCGCCGAATCGGCCACACCGCGATGGCGCGCCCCGTTCCGCCGACGCCGCTGACCCGACCGCCGCGTGATCTCGCCGGTGACCGGCCCACGCCACGTTCGCCGAGCTCGTCCGCGCATCAGGGGAATTCCCCCTACAATTGCCGGAGTGCAGTTTCTAGCGGGCCATCAGCCGCCCTACGACCTGACCTACGACGACATCTTCCTCGTCCCGAATCGGACGGATGTCACGTCCCGATTCGACGTCGACCTGTCGACCAGCGACGGAACGGGCACGACGATCCCGATCGTGGTGGCCAACATGACCGCGGTCGCCGGACGCCGGATGGCCGAGACGGTCGCCCGCCGCGGCGGCATCGTGGTACTGCCGCAGGATCTTCCGCTCGGCGCGGCCGCGGACACGATCTCCTTCGTCAAGGCCCGATCCCTGGTCGCCGACACCCCGGTGGTGCTCGGCCCGGATCATTCGGTCTCCGAGGCGCTGGCGCTGATCCACAAGCGCGCGCACGGCGCGGTGGTCGTCGTGGAGAACGACCGGCCGATCGGCGTGGTCACCGAGGCCGCCTGCGCCGACGTCGACCGCTTCGCCCGGCTGCGCACCATCGCCGACGCCGGATTCGTCTCCGCACCCGCCGATGCCTCGCCACGCGAGATCTTCGAAAAGCTCGAAGCCCAGCACGCGAAGCTGGCGGTTCTGGTGGCCGCGGACGGCACGCTGGCCGGTGTGCTCACCCGCACCGGCGCGGTCCGCACCGGCATCTACGATCCGGCGGTCGACGCGTCCGGCAAGCTGCGCATCGCGGCGGCGGTGGGTATCAACGGCGACGTCCCGGCCAAGGCGAAGGCACTGGTCGACGCCGGCGCCGACGTCCTGGTGATGGACACCGCACACGGCCACCAGGTCAAGATGCTCGAGGCATTGCGGTCGGTCGCCGATCTGCGCCTGGGCGTGCCACTGGTGGCGGGCAATGTGGTCTCCGCCGAGGGCACCCGCGATCTGGCCGCGGCCGGGGCCGACATCATCAAGGTCGGCGTCGGGCCCGGCGCGATGTGCACCACCCGCATGATGACCGGCGTGGGCCGCCCGCAGTTCTCCGCCGTGGCCGAATGTTCTTCGGCGGCAAAGGATCTCGGCGTGCACATCTGGGCCGACGGCGGCGTGCGGCATCCCCGCGACGTCGCCCTGGCGATCGCGGCGGGCGCGTCCAACGTGATGATCGGCTCCTGGTTCGCGGGAACCTACGAATCCCCCGGCGACCTGCGCGTCGACCGCGACGGCAACGCCTACAAGGAGAGTTTCGGCATGGCCTCCAAGCGCGCGGTCGCCGCGCGCACCGCCACCGACAACGGCTTCGACCGGGCCCGCAAGGCGCTGTTCGAGGAGGGCATCTCCTCCTCGCGGATGCGTCTGGATCCCGAACGCCCGGGTGTGGAGGATCTCATCGACCACATCTGCTCGGGCGTGCGCAGCGCCTGCACCTACGCCGGGGCCCGCACGCTGGGCGAACTGCACGACAAGGCGGTGCTGGGCGTGCAGTCCGCGGCCGGATTCGCCGAGGGCCGTCCGCTGCCGTCGGGCTGGTGAGAGTCCCGATCGCACGATGAGCCGGGTCGCCATCGCGTGCCGCGGTGGCGACCTCGGCGGGGGCTGCCGGTAACATGAGGGTTGCCGGTCCGGGCACGAGGAAGACCCGCGACCGGATCCATATCCAATGAACAGCTTCCGCTTGCGAAAGGAACCAGTTGTCACCCGCGTCCGAGGGCGCCACTCAGGAGGGCTCCTCTACCGAGCCGGGTGACATACCCGGCGCCCCCGTAATCGCAGCAATTCCCGGACGTTCGAAACATCGGGGACGGTGTTGAGACGTGTCCGTCCTGCTCACGATTCTGAGTCTGGTGGGCTTCATCGCGCTCACCGCCGGCACCGCACTGTTCGTCGCCGCCGAATTCTCGCTCACCGCTCTGGAACGCAGCACCGTCGAGGCGCACGCGCGCGACGGTGACCGCCGCGCCCGCCAGGTGCGTCACGCGCACCGGAGCCTGTCGTTCCAGCTGTCCGGCGCGCAGCTCGGCATCACCCTCACCACCCTGGTGACCGGTTATATCGCCGAACCCGTCCTGGCCCGGCTGATCGAACCGCTGTGCACCGCACTCGGCGCGAGTTCCGGTGCGGCACAGGGTATCTCACTGGTCATCTCGCTGGTTCTGGCCACCTCGCTGTCCATGGTCTACGGCGAACTGGTGCCCAAGAACATCGCCATCGGCGCACCGCTGGCCACCGCGCGCCTGACCGCCATACCGATGATCGCCTTCTCCACGTTCTTCGCCTGGCTGATCAAACTGCTCAACGGCACCGCCAACTGGGCGGTGCGGCAGCTGGGCATCGAGCCCGCCGAGGAATTGCGTTCGGCGCGCTCCCCCGAGGAACTGGGCTCGCTGGTGCGCACCTCCGCCCTGCGCGGCGCACTGGATCTGCGCACCGCGCAGGTGGTGGGCCGTTCCCTGGAGTTCGGCGAGCGCAGCGCCGAGGAGTTGATGACGCCCCGGGTGAAGATCGAGACCCTGGATCAGGATCAGACCATCGCCGACCTGATCGCCGCCGCGAACCGCACCGGATTCTCCCGGTTCCCGGTGATCGACGGCGATCTGGACAACACCCTCGGCGTGGTGCACGTCAAACAGGCATTCCTGCATCCGGTCCGGGATCGCCGCCACATCGTGCTGCGCGCCATCGCGCATCCGGTGCCGATCGTCCCGGCCAGTCTGGACGGTGACGCGGTGCTCGAGCGGGTGCGCGCGGACGGTATGCAGGTGGCGCTGGTGGTCGACGAGTACGGCGGCACCGCGGGCCTGGTGACGATGGAGGACATCATCGAGGAGATCCTCGGCGATGTGCGCGACGAGCACGACGAGGAGGAACTCGACGTGCGCCGCACCTCCGCGGGCTGGAACTGCTCGGGTCTGCTGCGCATCGATGAGGTCGCCCGCACCACCGGATACGACGCTCCCGAGGGTGAATACGAGACCCTCGGGGGTCTGGTGCTGACCCGGCTGGGCCGGATCCCGGAGACCGGTGACGAGGTACTGCTGCCCGATCCCGGTACGGGACAACAGAATTCGAACGGGAAACACTCCTGCGGCTGGCTGGCACGGGTGGAACGCATGGACGGACGGCGGATCGACCGGGTGCTGCTGCAACCGGTGGACGCCGACACGGTGGCGGAATGGGAGCTCAGCCATGGGTGATCTGTTCGGTCTGCTGCTGACGCTGGTGCTGCTGGGCTGCAACGCCGTCTTCGTCGGCGCGGAATTCGCGCTCATCTCCGCCCGCCGCGACCGGCTCGAAGCCCTCGAGGCGCAGGGCAAACGCGGCGCGACCACGGTCATCCGGGCGGGTGAGCACCTGTCGATGATGCTGGCCGCCGCGCAGCTGGGCATCACCATCGCCTCGCTGCTGCTGGGCCGGATCGGCGAACCGGCCATCGCGCATCTGCTGACGTATCCGTTCGACCTGGGCCATGTGCCCGAGCAACTGTTGCATCCGATCTCGTTCGCGCTGTCGCTGTGCCTGGTGGTGATGCTGCACATGCTGCTGGGCGAGATGATCCCGAAGAACATCGCCCTGGCCGGGCCGGAACGTGTTGCGCTGCTACTGGTTCCGGTGATGCTGGTCTGGCTGCGACTGGCCCGTCCGGTGATCATGTTCTACAACCTGGTGGCGAATCTGTCGCTGCGCGCGCTGCGGATCGAGCCCAAGGACGAACTGGACACCACGGTCTCGTCGGTGGAGCTGGCGGAGATGCTCGGTGAATCCCGCTCGGAGGGATTGATCGACGAGGACGAACATCGCCGCCTCACCCAGGCGCTGGGCACCACCGACCGCATCGTCGCCGATGTGATGGTGCCGCTGGCCAAGACGCGGTGCGTCCCGCTGCGCGGGGACGGAACCACGCTCGGCGATATCGAATCCGCCGTCGCCGAGACCGGTTTCTCCCGGTATCCGGTGCGCACCGCCGACGGTTCGATCGTTGGCTATCTGCACGTCAAGGATGTGCTGGACAAGGTGGCCGACGACGACGCGGGCCCGGCAACGCCCATCCCCCGCAGCGATATCCGCCCGCTGCCGACCGTAAGCATGGGCACCACCCTGTACGAGGCGCTCGCGCGGCTGCGGCGCACCAGCAGTCATCTCGGGCGCGCGGTCGACAGTCGCGGCAACACCGTCGGCATCGTCGCGCTCGAGGATCTGGTGGAGGAGTTCGTGGGTACCGTCCGCGACGCCACCCACCGGATCGCGGAATGAGGGCCGCGATGAACGATTGGCGGCCTCCTGCCTGTGATGAGAAGTATCGTGGCACAGAAGAAATACGCCTACTGGCCGCATCGGAATGGCGTGCCCGCGCGCAGGAGCACCGCGACCGGGTCGAAACTCTCGTCGGCCCTTATCTGCAACGCCGGGCGGCGGGTTCGAAACATCCGGTCATCGATTTCCTGTTCACCTATTACGGGCACAAACCGGCCCAGCTGCGCCGCTGGCATCCGGGTTACGGTGTGGCGCTGGAGAATGCGGGGGAATACGACGGCGCGCGCGGGTACCACTGCCGGGACACCGGCTCGGGCCCGCCCGCCTGGACCGCCGATCCGGCATACCTGATCCGCCGCCGCGAAACCATCGCATTCGTGGCGAACCTGTTGCGCACCACCGCATCCCGCCCTGCCCGCCTGTCCTGTTTCGGCCTGCACGAATGGGCGATGGTGTACCGCTCCCAGGAGGTACGCCATCAGCAGGTGCCCCTGCGCCTGGGCCACGCGGGCACCGATGCCGTGGTGGAGTCGATGTCGTTGCGCTGCACCCACTTCGACGCCTTCCGCTTCTTCACCCCCGACGCGGTCCCGCGCAACGACGAACCCCTCACCCGCGAAACTCAGCTGCTGCGCGAACAACCCGCCTGCCTGCACGCCAACATGGACCTGTACAAGTGGGCCTTCAAACTCGTCCCGCTGATCGACTCGGAGCTGCTACTGGACTGCTTCGAACTCGCCTGCACCGCACGCGAACTCGATATGCGCGCGAGCCCCTACGATCTGTCCGAGTACGGCTACGACCCGGTCCGCATCGAAACCCCGTCCGGGCGAGCCGACTACGTCCGGCAGCAGTCCGATATCGCGGACCACGCCGAAACCCTGCGTGACCGGCTCCGCACAGCATGCCGGGAGCTGCTCACCCGCCTAACCGAACACGCTCCATCCGAAGCGCTTTAGCCGAGCCCCATCGATCACTTCCCAGGCTCACAATCGCGAGGCATTCGGCGTCCACTCGTAGGCGACTGTCGAGGCCCCACGTCGGACGCCGCAGCGAAGCCGTGGCATGACGGCGGTATTCGCCGGACGAGTCACCGGAACGGATACGGCTGCGGCGCGAGGGTCACCGAGGTCTTCCTGAACAGCTCCGGCCGCGAGTCGTACGGTGCGATCAGCGACGGGATCGCGCGCAGCTCATCCAACGTACGCGGTAGTCCGCCCAGCGCACAGATCATCCGCATGGTGATCCCGTCGTCGGACTCACCGTCGTAAGCTCCGGCCGCCTCGACAGCCGCGCGCACCTCCGCAGGTACCCCTGCGAGATCGGACGGGTAGCACTCATCGTTGGCACGCCCGTACAGGATCTCCCCGTCGACCGCATAGCTGAATCCGATATGCCCGGTCATCGAGACGATGCTGCTAGCGGCCGCGACGCCCGCGGCGGACAGCGCCTCGACCGCCTCCACCGGCGGACGCTGCTCTAGGTGCCACAGATAGCCGGTCTCGCCGAGGTCGTCGTAGATGAACGTCCAGTCACCGACGCGCGCGGCGATGAGCACCACGGTGGGATTGCGCGGATCGATCGCGGCCCTGGCCAGTGATGCCTGATCGCCGGGTTCCCTGGCGGGCAGTACACACGGCCCGATGTCCTGCGGGTCGACGCCCAGAACTGCCAGCGCATCGGCCGGTTCCAGATCGCGCACGATGTGCACCAGGTGGTTCGGATCGTATTCCTCTCCCGCGAGCGCGCTGAGCCAAGTGGGACAACCGGTTTCGTCCAACTGGTCCGGGGAGAAGTAGGGGTCGGCCATATCTGCGATGATCCGGCACCGGGCCGTTTCTCGCATGTCGGCACGACGGCCGACGCCACACATCCACAGTGAGCCGAGTTACCGCGCGGCCCCGGACTGCGCTCGTTCACCCGCGGCGCGGTCGACCCGATGACCACGGGTTTGCTGTGCCCGCTCACCAGCCGGGAATGAGAACGCTTCCCACACCGTTGGGCCTGAATATGACAAATGAGACGGTAGAGCTGAGCCCCACGGACTGGGTACAGGATCAGACGAAGAGGATCCTCGAGACGGGAACCACCGCTGGTATCGAGGTGGTCGGGTGTCCGATCGTGCTGCTGACGTTGCGCGGCGCGAAGAGCGGCAAACTGCGGTACACCCCGGTGATGCGGGTGGAGCACGAGGGTAGCTACGCGGTCGTCGCGTCCAAGGGCGGCGCGCCCGAACACCCCGTCTGGTACTACAACATCAAGGCGCATCCGGAGTTCCCGCTGCAGGACGGGACCGTCACCAAGGAGTACGTCGCCCGCGAGGTCGAGGGCGACGAGCGTGCCCAGTGGTGGGAGCGCGCCGTCGCCGCGTACCCGCCCTACGCCGAGTACCAGACCAAGACCGACCGGTTGATTCCGGTCTTCGTACTCGACCCGAAGTAACCAAACCTTCCGCGCGGGAGCCATCGCCGGTGCGGTCTCGGACCGGACCGGCTTTCTCGTCGGCGGGTGCGCGGCGCACCCGATGCGGCGCGGAATCGGTTCGGCGACAACCTCATCGGCGGCGCAACCCGTCCAACAGGACGCTCACCAAGCGCTGGTTGTAGGCCAGAGCCTCGCCGGGAACGGGCTGGCAGAGCAGGGCGACCGCGTGTAGCAGCTCGCGCGCGCCGACGTCGGCGCGGGCCTCCCCGGTCGCGACCGCCGCATCGATCAGCCCACCGAGTACGGGTTCGAGTCGTTTCATCAGATGTTCGGCCAGATCGTCGAATTTCGGGTCACCCGAATGGATCGCCGTCGCGAGTCCCCTTTTGGTTCCGACGAATTCGGTGAGGCGGTAAAGCCACTTCGCCAGCGCCTCGACCGGCTCGTGGGCGGCGGCCAGGGCCGGGCCCGCTTCCGCGCAGGCATCGATCTCGCGTTCGAGCACGGCCGCGACCAGATCGGACCGCTGCGGGAAGTGCCGATACAGCGTGCCGACGCCGAGGCCGGCGCGATCGGTGATCTCCTTCGCGGGCGCGTCCACGCCCGAGATCGCGAAGACGGCCTTGGCCGCTTCGAGCAGCGCGTCGACATTGCGCTGTGCGTCGGCCCGCCGTCGGCGTGGCGCGGCCACACCCGCGCTACTGCTCGGATCCGCGCTGGTGGACAGCGTTTTATCGGTCAATTCGATCCTTCGGTTGCATAACCGGAAAACTTTTCCGTATAGTTCCGGAATAGCTTTCCGCTTAGGTCGAGGGTACGGCATCGCGCGTTCGACGACCACACCCCGTCCGCCATCCCGAGGAGCAATCCATGCAGTACCGCACGCTCGGCCGCACCGGTATCAGGGTGAGCCCCTACGCGCTCGGCGCCCTGATGTTCGCCACCTCCGTGGGCAATCCGGACCCCGAGGACTCGGCGCGCATCATCCACAAGGCGCTGGACTCCGGAATCAACTTCATCGACACCTCCGATGCCTACGGCGACTCGGAAGAGGTTGTGGGCAAAGCACTTCGGGGACGCCGGGACGATGTCGTGCTCGCGACCAAGGTGAGCCGTCCGATGGGGCAGGACCCCAATCGGCAGGGCACCTCGCGGCGCTGGATCGTGACCGAGATCGAGAATTCGTTGCGCCGCTTGCAAACCGATCACATCGACCTGTACCAGATCCACCGGCCGGATCCGGAAACCGATATCGAGGAAACCCTCTCGGTGCTGTCCGATCTGATCCGCAGCGGGAAGGTGCGCGCGATCGGGTCCTCCAATACCCCGCCGTCGGACATCATCGAGGCCCAGTGGGTCGCCGAGCGGCGCGGATACGAACGTTTCCGCACCGAACAGCCGCCCTATTCGATCCTCAACCGCGCCATCGAACGCGAGGTCCTGCCCATCGCGCAACGCTACGGAATGGGCGTGCTGGTCTGGGGCCCGCTCGGGCAGGGACTGCTCACCGGCCGCATCCGCAAAGGGCAGCAGACCGATGTGCGACGCGCCCGAATGCTCGGGGCGCTCAACGACGAACACCGCATCGAGGTGGTCGAGCAGCTCATCCCGCTCGCCGCCGAAGCCGGCCTGCCGCTGACCCACCTGGCCATGGCGTTCACCATCGCCCACCCCGGCGTGACCAGCGCCCTGCTCGGCGCACGCACCATGGCGCAGTTCGACGACCTGCTGACCGGCATCGAGGTCACCCTCACCGACGACATCCTCGACCGCATCGACGGGCTCGTCCCGCCCGGCACCGACATCGGCACCCTGGACCAGGCCTACCAACCTCCGGCCCTACAGCATCCGCACCTGCGCCGCCGCCCACTGCACGAACGCAACGCCGCCTGAGCGCCGCCCACCCGACTCTCGCCGGGGACAGGGGGCGGATCAGCGCGCGCGGGCCGGTCGTCCGCTACCCGTGCAACGAGTAGCGGACGACCGGCCCGGCTCGGCGGTGTTCAGGGGATGACGACCGGACCGGCCGGCGGCGCCGGGTCGTCGGCCCAGCGGTGGCCGGTCTCGCGCGGCGTGCGGCCCTGCTCGGTCCACGCGGACAGCAGCTCCGCGACCTTGCTGTGCATGATGGTGCGCAGCCGGTCGAACGAGTTCTCCGGGTTGTCGTCCACCTGGCCCAGCAGCAGCCACCAGGCCCAGGCCACCGCGCCGGCGTTCGCGACGAAATCGGGCAGCACGGGGACGCCGCGAGCGGCGAGCATGGCCTCCGCCTCCGGCGTGGTGGCGGCGTTCGCGGCCTCGACGATGATGCGCGCGGTGATGTCGAACGAGTTGTCCGGCGTGATCGCGTACGAAATCGCCGCTGGGACAAGGATATCGGCGTCCACGGACAGGACCTCGGCACGCGGCAGCTGCTCGATGCCCTCGGGCAGGCGCGCGCGGTCGATCTCGCCGAAACCGTCCCGCAGGTCCAGCAGCGCCGGAACGTCAAGTCCCTCGGCGCAATACAGCGTGCCCGCGGCGTCGGCCAGGGCGGTGACCGTCATCCCGGCCTCGTGCAGGTAGTAGGCCGCGGCCCCGCCCATGGTGCCGATGCCCTGGATCGCGACGGTCGTCGCCGCGGGCGACTGCCCCCAGGAGACCGCGGCGGCGAGACAGGCGTGCGCGACCCCGTATCCGCCGATCACGTCGCCGAGCAGGAATCCGCCGTCGACCGCCGCGTTCAGCCCGTTCCGGACGCGTTCCAGCGTTGCGGCCGGATCATCGGCGCGGCGGATCGCGGCGTGGTAGCTCTGGCCCAGGCCGAGCTTCTCGAAGACCTCATCGATCAGGTGCTGCGGGACGCCCAGATCCTCCGCGGTCACCCAGTGCGCGTCGATCCACGGGCGCATGGCCTCACAGAACCGCTCCAGCACCTCGATCGCGCGCGGATCCTTGGGGTCGAAGTCGATTCCGCCTTTCGCACCACCGACCGGCAGATCGAACGTGGCGGTCTTGTTGGCCATCCCGCGGGCCAGATCCTCGACCTCGGTCAATGTGCAGCCGGCCCGCATCCGCGTGCCGCCGGTGGCCAGGCCCGACCGCAGGGTGTGCACGACGAGGTAGCCGACCGCACCGGTGACCGAATCCGTCCACTGCAGACGCATGTACGGCTCGGGGCGGCGAATCGCGGGAGTGACGACCGTTTCGGTCGGTAGGGCCGGAACCGTCTGAGCGGTCACGTGCGGGGTTCCCTCGACGGGGTCCTGTAGCGTCGTCACGGCGAATCGCCTCCTCATCGTTCTCGTGCCCGACACCGCCAGCCGAACTACGGCACCGGGTCGCGTAGTCTCCCGTACCGGACCTCGTCGTCCCCGTCCGAACTCTCGTGCCCGGAGCCTCCAGCCTGCGGCTAAACCTCATTCCGCGTCCATTTACGGTTTATTAATGGAGGTGTTCAGCGTTCCTGCAGAGCGCCCGGTCAGCCACACCCCGAGGACACCGCCTCTAGGCTCGATGTCATGGATCTGTCGCTGGCCCGCCTGCGGATGTTGCGTGAATTGCACCGGCGCGGAACGATCACGGCGACCGCGAACGCGCTGCACTACACGGCATCGGCGGTATCTCAGCAGTTGGCGCAGCTCGAACGCGATGTCGGCACGCGGCTGTTCGAGCGGCGGGGACGCCGATTGCAGCTCACCGATCTCGGGGTGCTGCTGGCAGAGCACGCCGAGGAGATCCTCGCCGCGGTCGAGCGGGCCACCCAGGCGCTCGAGGAAGCCGGAGAATCGGTGACGGCCAAGGTCACCGCCGGTGTGTGGGCGTCGGTGGCGTCCGGTCTGCTCCCCGACGCGCTCACCACCCTCGCGCGAACCCATCCGGGCATTCTGGTGCGGACCAAGGAACTGGCTCCCGAAGCGACGGCCGCGGCGGTCCGCGACGGCGCGCTGGATCTGTCCTTCGTCCTGGACTACTCGAATTACCCGATGACCTGGGACCCCGACCTGCAACGCACGGTCATCGCGGTCGAGCGGCTGCACGCCGCGGTTCCCGCCGACGCGGTGGCCACGACCGGTGTGACGCTGACCGATCTGGCCGAACACCCGTGGATCCTCGCGCCGCCGCGGTCGCACTTCGGGCACGCGGTCCGGCTGGCATTCCAGTCCGCCGGGCTCTCGCCCCGGATCGACCACGAGGTGGAGGAGCAGTCGACCGCGATGGCGATGGTCGCGGCCGGACTGGGCGTGACCCTGGTATCGGACCTGGGTCTCGCGCTGCGCCCACCGGGGGTGGACATCCTCCCCCTCGGCGACACGCTCACCCGAACCGTATCCCTGGCCTACCGCAGCAACACCGCGCGACGAGCCGCTCTGCTGCTCGTCGTCGATGCGATCCGGACCACCGCCGCCGAGAAGGGACTGGCCGCCGACCTGAAACTGCCGGCTCCGATCCCCGGTGCCACGATCCCCGGTGCCACGCCGAGCCAGCCCGAAGCCGCCGATACGGGCCTGGGACTGGGCTAGTTCAACGACTGGGACCGCCTCACGGCCGTCCGTCCCCCGGGATCGCACGACCGATGCCCACACGCCCACGGACCCGGACGAGTTGAGGTGAGGCGGTCCGGGACGCGGCCGAAACCGTCAGGGGTGAAGGACATTCGAAGGTTGTCGACCCGGCAGCCGGGCCGGATCGCCACCCGCCGCGCTCAGGACGATTCGAGCGATTCGATCCGCGCCAGCGTCCGCGCGCTGCCGTCGACCTCGAGTTGCACCTGCAACGCGGTATCACCCCGCCAGGTGCGGATCTGGACGTCGTCACCCGCCATGACCGGCCCGGCGTGTTCGAGGATGACGCGATAGGGCCAGGTGCGCGGGGTCCGCGCCAACGCCTCCTCGATCGCCTCCCAGTGCACCGCGTTGTTGACGTGCCCGTACCGGTCCACATCGGTCACCCGCAACGGAAACTCCCAGCGTTCGCCGTCGCCGTCGGTGCGTTCGGTGAGCGCGGCTCGCCAGCGCAGCCGATGTTCGGTGGTCGCCGCGAGCATCGGCGCCATGAAGCGGTCGCTCATCCGGGCCGGACGCCCGGCCTCGAGGTCCACGTGGACGAGGAACATCTCCGTCTCGATCAGCCCGCCGTTCTCGCTGCGGACCTGGATGCGCATATTGCACCACCGATTCGACAGTGCGGACGGCCAGCGCCGCAGATGCACCCGATCGCCGAATTCGATCGGCGCCAGCACGTCGATCACGGTGCGCCGCACGATCCACCCCTGATGCAGATCCCCCTCGTCCACCGCCTGCAGGTGGTCGTACCCCACATCCTGCAGGTACCGCGCCACCGCATCGAGCCGCAGCCGCGCCTCACCGTCGGTATCTCCCAGCCGTACCGGCCATTCCTCGTGAAACGCCCGGCTCTCGTCCGCGCAGGGCGGCAGTGGAAATGCGATGTCCGCGGACCGGTCTACAGCAGCATCCGCACTCATGAACGCTCCTTTCGCAGGTCGAAGGCGAGCGTACCGACCGAACCCGATGAGCACACACCCGGCACGGCACCTTCCGCGAGCCGGCCCTTGACCTCGAGCGCAGTTCAGGTTCTACGCTCCGCGTCATGGCTGGACTCGGCATCGCGCAGGTGCGGATCGCGCGTCCCACGGACAAGCTCGGCCAGGTCGAGGAGTTCTACGCGAAAGGCCTCGGACTTCCGGTGCTCTACCGCTTCGAGAACCATGCCGGTTACAGCGGTCTGATGTTGGGTCTGCCCGAGGACGGGTGCCACCTCGAATTCACCTCGCATGAGCACGGCAGCCCGTGTCCCGCCCCTACGCGGGACAATCTGCTGGTGCTGTATTTCCATGGCGACGCGCGCATGTTCGAGGTCGTGGAACATCTCGCCGCGGCGGGCCACGAGCCGGTGGACGCGGAAAACCCCTACTGGGCAGGCGTGGGCGCGCTGACGTTCGAGGACCCGGACGGGTGGCGGGTAGTGCTCGTGCCGAAACCCGTTGTGTTGTCCTAGAATTCCCGTCCCTTCTTCGTAAAGCGGATCGCCGTAACGGATCTCGACCTGCGGGACGAGAATCTCCACTCCATGGCCGACATGTTCGGACTACCGCCGTAGACGCACTACGGACTCGGTTCGGCCGGTGGCGGCGCCTGGCGCCCGGATCGCCCGGCGGCGGCACAGGTGACCGATGAATCCGCATACCGCAGCGGCCCGAAAAAGGGACGAATATGCCCACGAGCTGCGGAAGTGATTCCGCGAAAACTAACCTACTGGCCAGTTACGTGAGTTACCGTTCCGGGTTGTCGAGGTGAGTGGGCTTCATTGCACACACCAGGTGTAATACCGGCTGAGAGGTTGGGGGTTCCGCGATGCGGCGGTTCACGGGAATTCGGCGGTCCAAACCGGTTCTGGTGGTGCTGGCGGCGCTGCTCGCGGCGGCCACACTGCCGCTGGGCGGGGCGTCGGCCGATCTGCAATCCGATATCGCCTCGCAGGTTCAGCAATTCCTCGACGTCGGAACGACATCGGTCCCGCGCGCGAACTGCGGACCGGGCTCGCTGCCGGAAACCGGTATGCAGGGCGACGTTTCGGCCGCGGACCGCAACAGCGGCCGCAGCAGACTGGGCTATCGCTGCAACGTCTCGATGGTCGGCGGCTACACCGGGCGCGGCGCGGGCATCACCTCCACCACCTTCGATCACTGCTCCTACACCGGCTCGTTCTTCCCCGGCGACATCCTGGGCCCGGCGCAGGGCGTGCAGGTCCTCGACGTGTCCGATCCGGCGCATCCGGCGCTCACGGCCACCCTCACCGAACCGGCCATGCTGGCGGGGACCTGGGAGAGCCTGAAGGTCAACGTCGCGCGAAAGTTGCTGGTGGGCACCGGCGTTCCGTTCCTGGAAGGCGCTGGACTCCTGACGGTCTACGACATCTCCGACTGCGCGCATCCTCGGCTGCTCAATCCCGGTCCGGGCACCGATCTGGCGATGCCGCTGCCCATCACGACGCACGAGGGCGGTTTCTCCCCCGATGGCCGGACCTACTGGGCCTCGGGCATCGCGCCCGGTTTCATCAGCGCCGTCGATCTCACCGATCCCTCGAATCCACATGTGATCTGGCAGGGCATGACCGGTATCGAGGCGCACGGGTTCGGCATCAGCCCCGACGGCAACCGGATGTATCTGTCGGCACTGGCCGGATTCACCGTGCTCGATATCAGCGCGGTCCAGCGACGCGATCCGAACCCGCGGGTGGACCACATCGGCCGGGTGTTCTGGACGGACGGCTGGGCCACCCAGCACAGCATCCCGGTCACCTACGGCGGCACACCGTATCTGTTCACCGTCGACGAGGCGGGCGCGGGCGGGGTGAAGCTCGTGGACATATCGGACGAGCGAAATCCGCACGTGGTGAACAAGATCAAGCTGGAGATCAATCTGCCCGACCATCTGGACAGCCAGCTCGCCTCCTCGATGGGCGGTTCGGTGTTCTCCTATGATCCGCACTACTGCGCGGCCGACCGGCCGGACAACCCGACCGCGCTGGCCTGCGGCTGGGAATCCTCGGGCATCCGGGTATTCGATGTGCGAGATCCGTTCCACGCCCGGGAGATCGCCTACTACAACCCGCCCGCACGGACCGGCCAGAACGTGAATCTGTGGAACTCCCCGCATGCGCTCGCCTCACTGATCGGACCGCCCGCGCTGGAGGGCTTCTCGATGGCCCGCGCGGTGCTGGACGGGAAATTCGATCCGGCCCAGGCGCTTTCGCCGCGATCGGGGATGCTGGCCCTGGGCGACCTGTCCACGGACTGGTGTTTCGCACCGCCGGAGTGGCACGGCAGTCAGCTCTGGACGACCTGCAACGACAACGGATTCATGGTCCTGCAGCTGGACAACCGCGTGTATTCGCCTCCCGCGAACCAACATTCGATCGTGGGGTCCTGATGGACCCACGGCTTCGGGCATCCTGGGCGCGACTGAGCGGGCGGGCCTACCGTATCGCCGCCTCCGCCGCCACGGCGCTGATCCTGCTGGTGCTCGGCGCGGCGCTGCGCCCGGTGATCCTGCCCGAACATCCCACGCCCACTCCGATTCTCAGCGATATCGAGATCGGCTTCGCCCAGGACATGATCGCCCACCACGAACAGGCCCTGTTCATGGTGCAGCGCCTGGATCCCGGCGTGGACCCGACGGTCCTGCGGCTCGCGCAGCAGATCGATCAGTCCCAGCGCGTGGAGATCGGCACCATGCTGGGCTGGCTGCGCCTGGCCGGCGCCTCGCCCATGTCCGACCATCCGATGGCCTGGACGCATACCGGAACCACTACCGCGCCGGCACATTCCGGCATGTCGATGAACACCGCGACCGTTCCCGCCGCGATCACCATGCCCGGCATGGCATCCCAGGCCCAGCTCGACGCCCTCGCCGCCGCCCGCGGCCACGACGCGGCAGTCCTGTTCCTGCAGTTGATGTATCGACATCATCTGGGCGGCATCACCATGGCGCGCGCCGCCGACAACGCCCTGCACTCCGGCGCGGTCAAGGAGCAGGCCCGCGCGATGCTCACCGCGCAGAGCCAGGAGGCCGGAATCATCGCGCTCATGCTTCAGCAACTGGGCGCGCAGCCACTGCCCTGACCTCGAAAACAACGATGCCCGCCGGATTTCCCGGCGGGCATCGTCATGGCGGGTTACACCGGCGGAAAGCCGGAAGATCCCGTGGAGAACCAGTTCCAGAACGCGGAGGCATGCGCCAGAAGCACACTGACCAGATCGATGGCGGTGCTGCCCATCAAATTCCTAACATCGAGTTATCGGTTTGCGGTCCCCATGGTAACGGAAGGGTCACAGCCATCCCCTTCAGCGGCGGCAAGGACGCGAGCCGCGGGACGCACCCGGCCGGGGCAGGTACCGATGAGCTATTACCGCCGAGTAACATGACGGTCGTACTTTTTCCATCCGGCTTTCTCGAAATGAGGCAGTAGATGACAGAGCGGATTCAGATCGGCGGGCTTCAGGTGGCAAGTGTTCTGCACGACTTCGTGCAGAACGAGGCGCTCCCCGGCACCGGCGTAGATTCCGCCGCGTTCTGGACCGGTGCCGAGCAGGTCATCAACGACCTCGCCCCGCGCAACCGTGCCCTGCTGGCCGAACGCGACGAGATCCAGGGCAAGCTCGACGCCTGGCACGCCGAGAACCCCGGCGCCGGGTACGACAAGACCGCCTACAAGCAGTTCCTGACCGAGATCGGCTACCTGCGTCCCGAACCCGCCGACTTCGCCATCGGCACCCAGAACGTGGACGACGAGATCGCCACCACCGCGGGCCCGCAGCTGGTGGTGCCGGTGATGAACGCGCGCTTCGCGATCAACGCCGCCAACGCCCGCTGGGGTTCGCTCTACGACGCGCTGTACGGCACCGATGCCATCCCCGAGACCGGCGGCGCGGAGAAGGGCGCCGGCTACAACAGGGTTCGCGGCGACAAGGTCATCGAGTGGGCCCGCAACTTCCTCGACGACGCGGTGCCGCTGATCACCGGCTCGCACATCGGCTCCAAGGCGTACAAGATCGTCGACGGTGAACTCGAGGTGACCCTCGAGGACGGCACCGACATCGGCCTGGCCGACGCGTCGGCCCTCGTCGGCTACCTGGGCGATCCGGCAGCGCCGAGCTCGATCCTGTTGCGCCACAACGGTTTGCACATCGATATCCAGATCGACCCGTCCTCCCCGATCGGCAGCACCGACAGCGCCGGGGTCAAGGACGTCGTGCTCGAGTCCGCGGTCACCACGATCATGGACTTCGAGGATTCGGTCGCCGCGGTCGACGCCGAGGACAAGGTGCTCGGCTACACCAACTGGCTGGGCCTGATGAAGGGCGACCTGGCCGAAGAGGTCACCAAGGGCGGCAAGACCTTCACCCGCACCATGAACCCCGACCGGGTCTACACCGGCCTGGACGGAACGGACGTTGTGCTGCACGGGCGTTCGCTGCTGTTCGTGCGCAACGTCGGTCACCTGATGACCAGCGACGCGATCCTGGACGCCAACGGCGACGAGGTGCCCGAGGGCATCCTGGACGCGCTGTTCACCTCCCTGACCGCGCTTCACAGCCTGCGCGCCGATGTCAAGCTCACCAACTCGCGCACCGGGTCGGTCTACATCGTCAAGCCGAAGATGCACGGCCCGGACGAGGTGGCCTTCACCAACGAGCTGTTCGCCCGCGTCGAGGGTGTGCTGGGCCTGCCCGCCAACACCCTCAAGGTCGGCATCATGGACGAGGAGCGCCGCACCACGGTGAACCTCAAGGCGTGTATCGATGCCGCCCGCGACCGCGTGGTCTTCATCAACACCGGATTCCTGGACCGCACCGGCGACGAGATCCACACCTCCATGGTGGCCGGGCCGATGGTCCGCAAGGCCGATATGAAGAAGCAGCAGTGGATCGCCTCCTACGAGGACCAGAACGTCGATGTCGGCCTGACCACCGCGCTGCCGCACAAGGCCCAGATCGGCAAGGGCATGTGGGCGATGCCGGATCTGATGCACGACATGCTCGAGCAGAAGATCGGCCACCCGCGTTCGGGCGCGACCACCGCCTGGGTGCCCTCCCCGACCGCGGCCACCCTGCACGCCACCCACTACCACCAGGTGGACGTGTTCAAGCGGCAGGCCGAGATCGCCCGCGGCGGCGCGCGCGCCACCGTCGATCAGATCCTGGAGATCCCGCTGTCCGCGAACCCGAACTGGTCCGCCGAGGAGATCGCCAACGAGCTGGACAACAACTCCCAGTCCATCCTCGGCTACGTGGTCCGCTGGATCGATCAGGGCGTCGGCTGCTCGAAGGTGCCGGACATCAACGATGTCGCGCTGATGGAAGACCGTGCGACCCTGCGTATTTCGAGCCAGCTGATGGCGAACTGGCTGCGGCACGGCATCGTCTCCGCCGATCAGGTCGTGGCCAGCCTGGAGCGGATGGCTCCCGTGGTGGACCGGCAGAACGCCGGGGACGCGAGCTACCGGCCGATGGCTCCGGACTTCGCCGCCAGCGTCGCCTTCCAGGCCGCGAAGGAGCTCATCCTGTCCGGCTGCGACCAGCCCAACGGCTACACCGAGCCGATCCTGCACCGTCGTCGTCGCGAGGCCAAGGCGCTGGCCGCCAAGGGCTGAGTCTCGAAACGGGCACCGATCCAGCCCCAACAGGGGCACAACCCCGCCGGTCCCCTGGCCGAACGTCGTTCGGCCGGGGGATCGTTGGTTTGCGGGGTCATACCGCCGTAGGTTCGGGTGTCCAGGGCAGAACCTCGCCGTAGCGCACGAGTTGGCCGTAATGCTCCGGGTCGGCCGGGTCGAATGCGAGGTCCAGTAGTGCGCCCGCGGCCTGGGCCGGGGTGGGGGCATCGCTCACGTCCCACCACAGGGCGGAGGTCGGGGTGTTCATCATGCCGGGGCAGACGGCGGCGAGCAGGATGCCGCGGCCGAGATCCTGCTCGCGACGCTGATGTGCGAGTGCGCGAACGGCGGCGACCTGACCGATCTTGGACGGGATGTTGACGAAACCGGGCCAGGCCCCGGCTCGGGCGCTGCCGTCGGCGACCGCATCGCGCCACGCTGCGACCTGCTCGTCGACCTCCGCCAGTGTCCGCGGTCGCGCGAACCGGTCGTGCAGGACGGGTGCGAGGTGGTGCAGGGTGCCCAGCGCACTGGCCACCACGATCAGCCTGCCGTCGTCCCGCAGCAGCGGAGCGAAGGCCCGCAGCACCCGGGTGGTGCCGAAATTGTTGACCTCGGTGTAGGCGTGCACGATCGCACGCGGGTCGTCGTCGGGGCCGACCCGCATGACCGCGTTGTTGAACACGATGTCCACCCCGCCGTGCCGGTCCGCCAGCTGCGCGGCGAGTCGGTCGACGGCCTCGGGCCGGGCCACGTCGAGAATTTCGCCGCGAACCCGGGCCCCGCCGCCGGGCAGGGCGGCGACGGCCTGGTTGACCCGGTCGATGTCACGGCCGGTGAGGTAGACGGTGTCCGCCGGGGTCAGGCGCTGGGCCAGGCCCTCGACGAGGGCCAGCCCCAGCCCCTGGGTAGCGCCGGTGACCAGAGCGATCTTCGATGTCATGACACTCACGCTAGGCATCGGTCCGACATGTCACCAGCGAGAAAAACTCAACCATGGTATGCGTAAATGTCATGGCATTCTCCGACGCTTCGCTCGTCGCGCTGCGCGTGTTCCGGCAGGTGGCCGAGCGGGGCACGCTCACCGCCGCGGCCGCCGCACTCGGCTACACCCAATCGGCGGTCTCCCGCCAGATCGCCGCACTGGAACGCGCGGCGGGCACGCAACTGCTCGAACGCCACCACGACGGCGTACGCCTGACCCCCCGCCGGGCGGATCGTGCTGCGCCGCGCCGCCCTGGTGATCGACCAGATCGACACCACCGCAAGGGAACTCGCCGGTCTACCCGACGAGCCCGCAACGGTGCGGCTGGGCTGGTTCACCAGCGCCGGGGCCGTGCTGATCCCCAGGGCGCTGGCCGCGCTGCGCCGCACCCATCCGTCCATCGCGGTGATCACGCGCGAGGGCAGCACCCCGGCCTTGGCGCGCGCATTGCGCGCGGGCACAGTGGATCTCGCCCTCTTGGCTTCGGTCCCGCCATTTCGCCCGCCGGACACCGAAACCCCGGCGCTGCGCATGCGAACGCTCGCCGAACGCGACCTCTGCATCGCCGTGCCAGCCGGTCACCCACTCGCCCGGGGCGAGTTCATCGACGTGGCCGACCTACATGGTCAGCAGTGGATCGCCGGTTCGGTCTCGGGGCCGGACGGCGGACTCGGCGTCTGGCCCGGCCTGGACGAACGGCCCACGATCGCGCACACCGCCCGCGACTGGCTGGCGAAACTGCATCTGGTCGCCGCGGGTTGCGGCATCACCACCGTGCCCACCGCCCTGGCCTCCGCGGCCCCCGACGGTGTGCGCATCCTGCCGGTCCGCGGCGGCCCCGCCGAACAACGCCGCGTCCTGCTCGCCCACCTTCCCCACCCCCTGCCCGAGCCCGCCGCCCGCCTCGCCGCCGCACTGCGCACCGCCGCGATCGAGACCCACGCGATGCTCTAGCCAGCGCAGACGTTGGCGCACAACGGGTTCGATGAGACGGCCCGTGCACCGTCCCGGAACCGACACCGCGCGCCCCTCGACCACGTCACCGACTTGGCGCCTATCTCAGATTGGGAGGGGCCGTCGCCGCGAAACCGGATACCCTGGCCAGCGGGGCAATCGAGCTGATCCCGAAGGGAGAGTTACCTCTCGGACCAGTCGTCGTCGATCGGCCAGCCGTTGGCGACCAGGTATGTGCGGACGCGGTCGAGATCGGATTCGCGGGGCAGTTCGTCGGTGATCTCGGTGATCACGACTCCGGCGTCGACCCGATCGGCGGGCAGCGCCCCCGCTTCGATGAGCGCGTCGGTCACCTGTCGGGCCGGGGACGCCTTCGTCTGGTCACGATTCCGGCCGGGGCACACCGAATGCGGTGTGCCCCGGCCGGTCGGAACGACAGACTCTTCGATTCCGGGCGAGTCGGCTCGCCCGGAATCGCTCACTTCTTCTTTTTTGCGCCGAACAGCTGGATGTCGAAGGTGTGGCTGATGAAATCCTTTGCGATGTAGAGGATTCCGAGGAGCACCGCGATCAGCACGATCGCGAAGCACACGTACGCGACAGTCTGAGCGACGGTATTGCGCCCGCCGCCGGGCGCGCCGTTCACGGTGGCGGTCTCCATCGACCAGAACCGCACCCCGATCGCGAAGATCAGCGGCAGTCCCGCACCGAGGATGAGCGCGATCAGCGTCACCTCGCCGAGCGAGGTCGCAATGGCGTTGACAGTATGCATCGGTTCCCTCCTCAGGCGGCCGTGGTGGCCTTGTCGGCCGGGGCGGCGACTTCGGACGGCGGGGTGAGCCCACCGTCCCAGTCCTCGTTGACGTTGCTGGTGTCGACCTTGTTCCGGCGCGAACGCAGGTAGATGTAGGCCGACGCGGCGATCAGGATAACCAGGTCGATCAGCACGCCGCCCAGGCCGGGCACCAGATCGGTGATACCCCAGCACACCGCGCCGACCACAGCGGCCAGCGGCAGGGTGATGATCCACGCGACGCCCATCCGGCCGAGCACGCCCCAGCGCACCTCCGCACCCGGCTTACCCAGGCCGGTGCCCAGGATGGAGCCGGTCGCGGCGTGCGTGGTGGACAGCGGCAGACCGAACTGCGCCGAGGTGAGGATGATCGCCGCCGAGGACGCCTCGGCCGCGAAACCCTGCGGTGCGTCGATCTCCACCAGACCCTTGCCCAGGGTGCGGATGATCCGCCAGCCGCCCAGGTAGGTGCCCAGCGCGATGGCCAGCGCACAGCAGATCTTCACCCACAGCGGGATGTCGTCGTTGTTGGTGTAGACGCCGTGCGCGACCAGGGCCATGAAGATGACGCCCATGGTCTTCTGCGCATCGTTGGTGCCGTGTGCCAGCGAGACCAGTGCGGCCGAGCCGATCTGGCCGATGCGGAAGCTCTTGCGCGTCTTGGCCTCGTCCGAGGCTCTGGTCAGCCGGTAGACGAGATAGGTCCCGAGTCCGGCGACGATCGCCGCGACGACGGGTGCCAGGACGGCCGGTACGACGACCTTGTTGATCAGGCCGGTTTTCTCGTTGCCGGTCCAGATCACCCCGCTGACGCCGAGGGCGGCCATCGCGGAACCGATCAACCCGCCGAACAGCGCGTGCGTGGAGCTGGACGGGATACCGAACAGCCACGTGATCAGATTCCACAGGATGCCGCCGACCAGACCGGCGAAAACAATCTGCAACAACGCCATACCGTGCACGTTGTCGATTCGTAGCAAACCGGAGGAGACCGTTTTGGCGACCTCCACCGAGAGGAAGGCGCCGATCAAATTCAGCACACCGGACATCGCCACGGCCGTACGCGGACCCAACGCACCCGTGGCGATCGAGGTCGCCATCGCATTCGCGGTGTCATGGAAGCCGTTCGTGAAATCGAACGCCAACGCCGTAACTATAACTATGAGAAGGACAATGAGTTCTGCGCTCACTTGAACAGTCTCATCCTGACAAGCCCCCGTGACCACCACACAACAAGCTGTTCACCTGACGTTCAGCTGAACATTCACTTCCGGTGATACGGCGGGGGGCCACAGGTCACGTGACATATCAAGGTGACGTGCGGCGTTCACCTTCCGAAGATCCGCATCACCTCGTGTTCGGCAATGTGTTCGCGCCGGGATCGCGGCTTCGCCAACGGATCTCGGGCAGAGCGCGCCGGTCTGCCGGGCGCCCGGCACGAGATTCACACGACGCGTTCAGCATTCGTCCGGTGCGGGCACTCCTTGCAGACGCTGGTCCAGCCAGGCGATCAACCCCGGCCAGCCGGTGTCGCCCGCCAGGAAATGCTCACCGGGAACGTCGCGGTAGATCGCGGTCGCACCCAGGGCGCACTGCTGGTGGTACAGCTCCCGGGCTCCGGCGGCCGGAATCCAGAAATCCTGGGCGCCGTTGTACACCAGCAGGGGCATGGCCGATTTGCGCGCCGAGACGTCGGTGGCCTCGAATACCTTCTGCGCCATCGCACTGTGCAGCGGATCGGAGATGTTGGCGGCGATATCGATCGGCGGAGTGATCACCCCCGGCACCTCGATCAGGTTCATGCACACGTTCCTCAGCGAGGAGGTCGTCACCTGCTGGGCGAGGTTGTTCATCGAGGCGAGGACCTCCGGATGTTCCCGCCCGATACCGAATACCGCCGCCATGAAGACGCCGGTGGCGAGGTTGGCGTTCATCGTGGTCGCGAGCATGCGGTAGTCGGCGGGCACACCACCGACCGCAGCACCGACCGCCGATGCGGCCAATTCCGGTGCGTACTCGGACATCAGCACCGCCGCGGCCCGCGTCGCGATCGCGCCGCCGGAGTACCCCGTCATCGCGAATCGGCTCGAGCCGAGTTCACCCGGAAGCAGCTCACGCGCACCGCGAATGGCGTCCAGCACCGCGTGACCGGCCACATAGGGTTCGGCGTAGGCCATATCCGGTCCCTCGTGATCTGGGATCAGCACCGCGTATCCGCGCAGCACGGCCAGCTGGGTCAGCGGCGGGAAGAAGTCCGCGCTGTTGGTGTTGGCCGAATATCCGTGCGCCAGAGTGTAACTCGGCGTACATTGCCGCCCGAGTCCATCGATCGCCAGATTGTTCACCAGCATCGGCCGATCGCCCGGCCCGGTCCACGCCGCGGCGGGCAGCACCAGCGAGGCCGTCGCGAAACTCGGCTCACCGTGCGCGCCGGTGGTGCGGAATTTCAACTGCACCACCCGGCGCACCGGCGCCGTCAGCAGCGGCGCCGCCGTCGCGGTGACATCGCGTGTCTCCACGACGTCACCGGGCGCGAGGCTCGCCAGGCCCGGCGGCCGCGCATCGAACATCGGATCGCCGATGTCCGAGGGCAGCACCGCGGTGCGCAGACGCGCCAGATCCGTTGCGGGACCGGGAGAGCGGGCCTCTGCGGACGCCTTCGGACCCGGCGCGGGCTCCGCGATGTCCGGGCGCGGCACCACCGCATCGATCCACTGTTGCAGATCGGCTATACCGATCCCGTGCGGCACCGGAACCGACGGTAACGCAGGAGGATTCGGCGCGGGCGGCTGTGCCCGCGCGACAGCGGCGACACCGCCGCAGGAAATGACAACGGCCAGAACGACGACACACCGAGCCCACACGAGACACCCCACAATCCACGCAATCCACGCGTACCGAAACGACGGCGGTAGCACCAGCTTCCAACCCCGTGCCACCGCCGCGAATTATGTAGCCGATCGTATCGCTCCCCAGGTGCGAGAAGTCCGAGGTTCAGCGACACCGTGACCGGATCGGAGCCGGAAACCGGTGCGGGAATACTTCCGCAGCCGAACCGGTTGAACTCGGCGGCACGTATCCGTCGCGGGGGCGAAAAATGACCCGACAGCGCCGGTAACGCTGTGTCACCATGAGGACGATGTAACAACCGCCTCGGCTCCTGTACGGCCGAGGCGCGACTTTCGGCGAATACGGAGAGGAGGTGGCCGATGTCTTCGATGAATACCGTTGTACCGCAGTCGTTCTGCGTGCATCCGGCGCGATCGTCGAATATCCCGTCGCGCGATGCGCACATGGGTCTCGCGCTCGGCCGCCTCCCCGTCGCGGCCTGACCGCCGCCCCTCCCCGATCCCGATCCGAAATCCGCATTTTCACGAAACATGGTGACGCCCATGCCATTCCGCCGTGCCGCCGCCGCGGCCCTCGATTCGGACAATTGGATACACACCGAAGTGCTGGTGCTCAACGCCTCGTACGAGGCGCTCACCGAGATCGGCGCCGACCGCGCCGTGGTCCTGCTGATCAGCGAGGCCGCGGAGACCGTCGTCGAACGTGCGCCGCACTTCCCGATCCGCTCGCAGCACGTGGAAATCGCACTGCCGGAAACGATTCGGCTGCGTCGCTACATCTATCTCGAGCGCCGGGCGCTGGTGCACGACGAGAGCCGCGCCACTCTCGTGGGCGTGCTGCGGCGTGATGAGCACCGGTGCGGGTATTGCGCGGGATGGGCCCGGACCGTCGACCACATCCTCCCGCGCAGCCGGGGTGGCCCGAACACCTGGTCCAACCTGGTCGCCGCGTGCTCGGACTGCAACACCCGCAAGGCCGATCGCACGCCCGCCGAGGCGGGCATGCGGCTGCTGTGGGAACCCAGGGCTCCCCGCGACATGGTCCGCGCCCAGCGGCAGATCTGGAAGAGCCTGGCGACGACCCACCCGACGACGACCACCACCACATGACACAGCGCACACGAGGAGTTCCGCTATGACCAACGCAGTGCGGGAGTCGACCCTGATCGACCTGTTCCCGCTCTCGGACGCCAAGGACTGGCAGGCCGCAGCCTGCCGGGGTGATCCGAACCACGACGCGTGGTTCCCGTACCCGTCGCAGGATTTCGCGTACGCGCGCGGCATCTGCGCCGGGTGCCCGATCCGGCGCGCCTGCGGCGACTTCGCCACCCGCACCGGCCAGACCGGTGTTTGGGGTGGTCACGAGTACGATCGCGGCCGCCTGATCCGGGAGTGACCGGCCCGCCCCGGCATCGTGCGATGCCGGGGCTGTGACCTGCGCCACTACCCGCCTCGATCACGTTCGGGCGCGCTGAGCGGCGGATATCGCGTGCTCATACACTGAGCGGCGTGGGTACACATCGCAGCATCGGCGGATCACGAGGCATCAGCAAAGGTTTGGTTATTTCCGTGGTAGCGGTGCTGTTATTCGCGGTCGCCGTCGTCGGCTGGTTCTGGCTGGGCCGCCACTCCGCGGACCAGAATCGCAATGCCGCCGCCGAATGCGTCGAGGGCCCCGCAACCCTGGCCGTAACCGTCGATCCGGCCGTCGCCGCGCCGGTGCGCAGCGCCGCCGACCGGTTCAACGCCACCAAACCCCACGTTCGCGACCACTGCGTCACCATCGCGGTGAACACGCAGCCCTCCGCGGCCATGGTCACCGGATTCACCGCCAAGTCCTGGGACACCAAACTCGGCGCGCCGCCCGCGCTGTGGATTCCGGACTCCTCGCGCTCGGTGCAATCCATGCGCATCCCGGGTGTGATCGAGGGCACACCGGAACCTGTCGCGGTGAGCCCCATCGTGCTGGCCGTCCCGGATCAGCTGCGTCAGGCCCTCGCCACCGCCAAGACCGCCTGGTCCGATCTACCCACATTGCAGCAGGGCTCGATGAGCAAACTCGGCCTGGGCAGCTGGGGCGGGCTGAAGATGGCCCTCCCGGGCGGGGACGGCTCGCTCGCCGCGGCCACCGCAGTCGGGGCGGCGTTGTCGGGTTCGGATCCGCTGACCGACGATTCCGCGCATTCCGGGCAGGTGATCTCGGCGATCTCCCGCCTGGCCCAGGGCGCACCGCAGTCCGCCGACGTCGCGAGTGCGATGAACACCGTGGCCACCTCCGCGAACAATGTCGCCGCCGCACCCATCCACGCCGTTGCGGTTACCGAGCAGCAACTCAAATCCAATGGCGGCCTTGCCGAATACCGCCCCAGCGGCTCCGCACCGGTCGCCGACTTCCCGGCCGCATTGCTGACCGGTTCGTGGGTGGATCAGACGCAACAGGTGGTCGCCGGGATGTTCGCCGACTATCTGCGCGCCCCGGCGCAGCAGCAGCTGTTCACCGCCGCCGGATTCGGCTCCGCGCCACCGCAACCCGCGCAGGTTCCGGCCAAATCCGTTCTCGACCAGGTTCATTCGGTGCTGGCCAACCCGGTGCTCGGCGTGCAATCGACCGTACTGATCGACACCTCGGCGTCGATGGCCACCAACGACGGCACGATGACGCGGCTGAACAACACCATCGGAGCCGTGGAGTCCACCCTCGACACCATGCCCGCCGACTTCGGCGTCGGCGTGTGGACCTACGCCGGTGGAACCGGCGGCAATCCCTATCGGATCGTCTCCAAGACCGGGCCGCTGACCGATCAGCATCGCTCCGAACTGGCTCAGGCACTGGGCAATATCTCGGCCACCGGCTCCCAGTCGGACCAGACCTACCCTGCGCTGGAGGCGGCGTACAAGAGCGCGGTGAGCGGATTCGCCACGGGCCGAACCAATTCCGTCCTGCTGATCACCGGCGGCCCCAACGACAATTCCTCGGTCACCAGCCAGCAGCTGATCTCCGACCTCACCGCCGACACCTCCCACCACGTCCGGGTCGACGTCATCGTGATCGGCGGCCAAGGCGCGTCGACCCTGCAAACCGTCGCCCAGAAGACCGGCGGCACCTACACGAAGGTCACCACCTCCGACGATCTGGCCTTCGGGACGGCCGTCAACAAGGCCCTGACCACGCCCTGACCACGCCCACAACCGTTCGGTGCGAGGCGGCTCCCGGACGGACGACGGTGAGTACCGAGTTGCCTTCCGGGCGTGCCGGTCACCTCCGGCGATCGGGCGCGGCTGTGGTCTCGGAAGGCGCGGACAGCGAGTGCGAGCGGTAGAAGTCGAGATGCGCACGGGCCGCGGCATCCCAGGTGTGGGCTGCCGCGAGCGCGAAACCGGTTGCGGCACGGGCCGAATCGGCGGCCAGGGCGTCCGCCAGCCGATCCGCGAGATCGGCGACGTCCGCGGCATAGCCGACGGTGTCGCCGAACACCTCACGCAGGACGGGTAGATCGCGCGCGACCACGGGACGGCGAGCCGCGAGCGCCTCCATCGCGGCGAGGCCGAACCCTTCCCGCACGGACGGGAAGGCGAACACGTCGCAGGCGGCGACCAGCGCGGGCAGGTCGTCGTCGGGGACGGAGCCGAGCACGATCGGTTCGAGTCCGAATTCGGCACGGCGGCGCTCGAATTCGGCGCGATAGTCGCGGTAGTCGAACAGGGTCTCACCGCCCGCGAAGACCAGGGACAGGTCGGGTCGCCGTCGGCGCAGCAGCCGGTATGCCTCGAGCAGATCGATACTGCCCTTGCGCGGTTCGATCCCGCCGACGGCGAGGATGTAGGGGCCCAGTCGATCTCGCCACCGCTGCCGGTCCGCGGCAGCCCGCGGCGTCGATGCCGCGGCCGCCGCGAACCGCTCGGCCCGCACCCCGTTCGGAATCACCGTCGGCGCGAAACCCCATCCGGCCCTGACCTCTTCGGCAACCGCCCGGGAGACGCAGATCCGCGCGTACGGCGTGCGGATCGCCCGCTCGTGGCACTGCGCGAGCACCGGGGTGGTGAAGTGGTCGAGATGGTGAATGGTGCGCACGCACGGGCCGACCGCGTTCGCGCTGATGCAGTCCTGGGCGTGCACCACGTCGTACTCGGCGGCGGAGAAATTGTCCCGCAGCGCCTCGATGGACCGGACGATCCGGTCCGCGACCGGTTCATCCGGCACGTCCGCGAACGGCACCAGCCGCAGCCGCACCCGGCCGTCGACCGTCCGGAAGAACCCCTCGTCACCGCCGCGCGCCAGCGACCAGACTGTCACCTGGACACCGAGATCGGTCAGCGCCTCGGCCAGGTTCAGGGTGTGCACCACACCGCCGCGCGGTTTGGTGGAATAGGTCAGCAGGGCCACTCGCACGGCACGCCTCCGGTGCGCTCGGAACAGTGAATCATCTTGTACGGGAGGGTAATTCGATCAGATAAGTGTCGGCCCGGCGCTCCGCGAGGTGATCGAGCACCCGGCGGGCCCGGGCGATCTCGGCCTCCACGTCGACGGTGGCCACAGCCAGCCCGCCCTTGGATCTGGTGGTGGCGAGCGTGTCCCCGCCCGGTCCGACGACCTTCGCCTGACCGAGGAACCTCAGCTCGCCCTGCACCCCGGTCTGATTCGAGGACACCACGAAGACCTGGTTCTCCGCGGCTCGTGCGCAGTCGTACAGGTCGAACAGCCGGGATTGACGATCGGCGGGCAGCCGGGCCGCGCGATCGGTGACGCTGGCCGGCCACGCCGACAGCGCCGCGATGACGGTAGCGCCGTCCAGAGCCAGGGACCGCGCGGACTCCGGGAAGGTCTTGTCGTAGTCGATCAGCATCCCGAGCCGGCCGACGGGGGTGTCGAACGCGCCGAACGTGTCACCCGCCGCATAGGCCAGATGTTCACCGGCGGGCTGGTGAACCTTGCGATGCGTACCGAGGACGCCGTCGCCACACAGGCAGATCGCGGTGTTGTACCGCAGGTCACCGGCCGCTTCGGCATATCCGATGCACACCGTGACCGGACCGGCCGCCGCGATCAGCGCGGCGATCTGGGGGCCGTTCGGATCGAGCGCCGGGGGCAGATCGTCCGGTGACGGACTGCGCAGATCGCCGATGTACCCGCCGAGCGCCGCGTCGGGGAAGACCAGCAGGTCGACGCCGTCGCGCACCGCCGCGTCGATCAGCCCGAGCGCCTTGTCCAGTCCGCGTTCCAGGTCACGGCCGAAATGGCCCGCGACCGCGCCCAGTGTCACCATCGTCATTCCGCACTCCCTATCCGGCCGCGTCGATTGCCCGGCTGTGTGTCAGGCGGTCCCGAGACCGGTCACGCCGGAGCCGACCGCCACCGTGATCGTTCCGTCCGGCCAACGCAACCTGACACCCGGCTCGGCCGTCAAACGCCCGCACGGTGCCGCGGTGAGCGGGGCCGGGACCGTATGCACCGGTTCGGGATCGGCGACGACCATGGCGAAGCCCGGGAAACAGCCCAGCCACGCCCCCATCGAGGCTCCGGCGGGCCGCGGTATCGCCGCGACGTCCAGTTCGGCCCCGGTACCGGAGGCTTCGGCGAGCATTCCCAGTGTCCCGGCCAGGCCCGCCATGCTGACGTCCTTCGCCGCGGCCGGACGTAGCCGGGCGATCACCTCCGCCATACCTCGCAGCTCGGTCCCGCCACGCCGGCTCGTGCTGTCCCACTGTCGATCTCGGTATCCGGGCCGCCAGTCGCCGCCGAGATCGGCGATCACCGAGACCCGGTCCCCGATCGCGCCGCCGCCCGCGCGCACCGGCGTCGAGGTGGCGCC